>JAZFWH010000369.1:0-26365 GCA_036482635.1 Myxococcota bacterium | reverse complement strand
GAAGGGGCGCTTCGCTGTCTTCGCCGCGGTCGCACTGCTGTGCGGCTTCGCGATGATGGCCATCCAGACCGTGTTGCTCCGCATCGGCGCCCTCTCGTTCGGCGCCTCCCAGTTCACCTTCTCGATGGTGGTGGCGGTGTTCGTGCTGTGCATCGCGCTGGGAAGCCTCGCCGTCTCCGCGCTGCCACGCATCCCCGGCGGCCTGATCGTGGCCAACCTGTGGGCCCTGGTCGTCGTCCTCTTTCTGCTCTACGAGCCGCTCCAGGACGCGACCTACTGGGCGCACGTGCTGCGCAGCCTGTTCACCGATCACCCCGCCAGCTTCTACCCCTTCCAGCTGGCGGCCTTCGTCGCCGCGCTCGGCGTGCTGGGCCTGCCCGTCGCCCTGTCCGGCGCCACGTTGCCACTGCTCTTCCACGGTCTGCGCCGCGAGTTCGGCGACCTCGGCGCCGCCGCCGGCCGGCTCTACAGCTGGAACACCCTGGGCTCCTTCCTCGGTGCGCTGCTCGGCGGCTACGCCCTGCTCTTCTGGATGGACCTGCACGCCGTCTTCCGCCTGGCCGTGGCGGCGCTGGCCGTCGCCGCCGTCCTGGTGACGGTGCGCGTGCTCGAGGTGGGCCGCCTCGCGGCAATCGCAGTGCTGCTCGCCCCCGTCCTCCTGGCGCTCCTGCTGCTGCCACCGTGGTCGAGCCAGCGGCTCGCAGCCGGCCTGTTTCGGATGCGGGCAGCCGGGCCGCACACCTACGACGGGCCCGGGCGCTTCTTCGCCGGGTTCCAGCCGCGCCTCACCATCCCCTTCTACGAGGACGATCCGATCGCGTCGGTCGCCGTGAAGGAGGAGCGGGGCGATGACGGCGTGATCGAGCGGGGCCTCCTCACGAATGGCAAGCCCGACGGCTCCGTCCGGGCGGACTACGTGACGATGGCGCTGGTCGCGCTCCTTCCCGCGCTGTTCGCCGAGACCGTGGAGCGTGGCCTGGTGATCGGCTACGGCACGGGCGTCAGCGTCGGCGAGCTCGCAGCCCTGCCTTCCGTGCGGGAGGTTGTTGTCGCAGAGATCTCGCCTGCCGTGCTCGACGCGGCGCCGCTCTTCGATTACGGGAACCTCGATGCGTCGCACCAACCGGCGGTCCGCGTCGTTCCGGGCGACGCGTACCGCACGCTGCTGCGCAGCGAGGGGAGCTTCGACGTGATCGTCTCCGAGCCGAGCAACCCGTGGGTGACCGGCGTCGAGATGTTGTTCAGCCGGGAGTTTCTCGCGGCCGCTCGGGATCGCCTCACCCCGGGCGGCGTGTATGCCCAGTGGTTCCACGACTACGAAACGGACGCCGCCACGGTCGCGATGGTGCTGCGCACCTACGCCTCCGTCTTCGACCACGTCTCGGTCTGGTACGCGCTGGGCTCGGATCTCATCCTGCTCGGGTTTCGCGAGCCACACCACGCGCTGGACGTCCGACGCCTCGGCGCCCGCGCCGCCCTGCCGGAGCTGGCGGCCGGATTGCGCCGTTGCCGGATCCAGAGCCTGCCGGAGCTGCTGGCCCACGAGCTGCTGCCGCTCGGCGTGGTCCACGCCACCGCGCTGCCGGGCGAGATCCACACCCTGCTCCAGCCCCGGCTCAGTCATCTGGCAGCGCGCGCGTTCTACAGCTCGAGGTCGGGGCAGATGCCCTCCACGGCGGCGCTCGCCGCAGCCCGCGTCGGCTACCGCAACTCGCTGCTGCGCCGCTACGTGGCGCGGCGGGGCGGCCGCCTGCCGGAGGCGGCGCGCACCCGGATGGCGGACGAGGCCTGCCAACACCGGCCGGCTGTCTGCATCACCCTGCTCGCCCAATGGACCCACGAGGTCCCGGATTCTCCGGGGCGGGAGAAGCTCGAATCCGCCATCCGCGCGAATCCGTTGCTGGGAAAGGTGATCGACCTGCGGCTGGTGGAGCCGCTCTCCCGCCTCTACTCCCGCGAGCCGCGCGCGACCGACGGGCCGGACGCCCTCGGCGCCGCCCTCCAGGCCACCGACCGGTTCTCCCGTTACTACCACCATGCCGCGCCCTTCTCGCGTGCGGCGCTGGCGCAGGCGTGGCGGCGCTGCGAAGCCGATCCAGAGTTCGCGGAGCAATGCAAGCAGGCGCGGGCGCGCGCCGAAGCGACCCTCGGCGACTTCGCGACGCCGTTGCGCCAACGGGCCCGCAGCCCTGTAGCCTACGCGAGTCCCGGTTCCCGAGACTGAGCGGGCTATGCTCGTCGGGCGCCCATGCGTTGCCCGACCGCATCGCTGCCCACGTCGTACGCCGCCTCCGGCGGCATCGTCGAACGCCCCGGCGCGTGAGTCCGCCGGCGGCGCTGCGGGTGCGACGCCACGGGCCCCGCGCGACGCTGGCTTGGCTCATGGCGCTGGCGTGGATCGCGTTGATCGCCCTCTTCTCAGGCGAGGGCTTCTCGGCCGATGCGACGCTCCAGACCCTCTCCTCGCTGCTGCGCTGGCTGTTCGGCGAGCGCGCACCCGAGTTCGCCTACGCCGTCGGTTTCACCCTGCGCAAGGGAGCGCACGTCGTCGAGTACGCCGTGCTGGCGCTGCTCGCCCACCGCGCGCTGCGCTTGACCTTCGACACCGCCCCCGGGCGCACGCTGGCCGGCGCGCTGCTGCTGGCCCTGGTCGTCGCCGTGGCGGACGAGAGCCGCCAGGCGCAGTCGACGCTGCGCACCGGCTCGGTCGGCGACGTGGGCATCGATCTGGCCGCGGCCGCCACCGCGCTGGTGGCGGTGACCGCCTGGCGCCGCACGGCGCGGCCCTCCCCGGCTGCCGGTCCCAGCGCCTGATGGCGGCCGGGGCGGTGTCTCAGCGGGGCGGCCGATTGCTCGACGGCATCGAGCGGATCGGCAACGCGCTTCCCGACCCCACCACTCTCTTCCTGCTCGGGGCGGTGCTCGTGCTCGTCCTCTCCCAGCTGGCGGCGAGCCTGAACTGGACGGTCGAGAGGGTGGTGTCGCAGGAGGTGCGCGAGCCGCTGCTCGACGCGCGGGGAGCGCCGGTCGTCGACCCCCAAACGGGCGCGCCGATCACGCGCGTCGTCCTCGACGAGAGCGGACAGCCGCTGCGCGCGCAGGTCCGCGCGCCCGTGAAGGCGGTGGGACTGCTCACCTCCGAAGGCCTCTACTGGGCGCTGCGCAGCATGGTCAAGAACTTCACCGACTTTCCGCCGCTCGGCGTCGTGCTGGTGGGAATGCTCGGCATCGGGCTGGCCGAGCGGACCGGCTTCATCCCTACGCTGCTGAAGGGGGTCCTGCTCGCGGTGCCACCGGGTCTCCTCACGCCGGCGATCGTCTTCGTCGGGGTGATGTCGTCGATGGGCCTGGACGCGGGCTACGTGGTGCTGCCGCCCGTGGCCGCCGCGCTCTACAAGGCGGTCGGACGCTCGCCCCTGGTCGGTCTGGCGGCCGTCTTCGCGGGCGTCTCGGCGGGCTTCAGTGCCAACCTGTTCATCACCAGCCTCGATCCCCTGCTGGCCGAGTTCTCCACGGCCAGCGCGCAGCTGCTGGACCCGGGCTACGCGGTCGCCGCGACCGCCAACTGGTGGTTCATGATCGCCTCGACCGTCCTGCTCACCGCGACCGGCTGGGCGGTGACCGCGGTGTGGGTCGAGCCCCGCTACGCGCGCAGGCCACAGGCGGAGGGCGGCGCCTCGCCGCTGTCGCGCGAGGAGCTGGCGGCGCAGCGCTTGACACCCGACGAACGGCACGGGCTGGCGGCCGCGGGCGCCGTGGCCGTCGTCACCCTGACCGTCTTCGCAGTGGCAACGCTGACCCCAGGCGCCCCGCTCCACGGCTGGGACGGCGCGTTCCCGCGCTGGGTGCGCGTAGTCGTGCCGCTGATCTTCTTCGCGTTCCTGCTGCCCGGCCTCACGTTCGGTGCGGTCACCGGGCGACTGCGCAACGACAAGGACATGGCACGCATGCTCGGGGAGACGATGGCCGGCATGGGGCCCTACATCGTGCTGGCGTTCTTCGCCGCGCAGTTCATCGCGTATTTCGCGCACTCGAATCTGGGTGAGATGCTGGCCATCGCAGGCGGGCAGGCACTGGCGCGCGCCGCGATGCCCAGCGCGCTGTTGATGGTCGCGTTTATCGGGGTGGTGGTGGTCGGCAATCTCTTTATCGGCTCGATGTCGGCCAAGTACGCCTTTTTTGCGCCGGTCTTCGTCCCGATGTTCATGCAGGTGGGCATCAGCCCCGAGCTCACCCAGGTCGCGTACCGGGTGGGCGACTCCGTGAGCAACGTGGTCACGCCGCTGAACCCGTACGTGGTCATCCTGCTCGTCTTCATGCAGCGGTACTTCCCGAGGGCCGGCATCGGTACGCTGGTCGCCCTGATGCTCCCGTACGCGCTGGCCTTCGGCGTCGTCTGGACTGTCATGCTGGTGGCGTGGATGGCCAGCGGCACCCCGCTCGGACCGGCCGGGCCCCTCAGCTACTCGCCGTGAGGCCCGCCCCGATCTGGTAGGGTCTGCCGCCATGAACGCCGCGCTGCTCGCCGCGATCGTATTCGCCACCTTCGCGCTGGGCTACCGCTTCTATTCGCGCTTCCTGTCGACGCGGATCTTCCGCCTCTCCGGCGACGAACCGGTTCCCTCGCGTGAGCTCGCCGATGGCGTCGACTACGTCCCGACGCGCATGCACCTGCTCTGGGGTCACCACTACGCCTCGATCGCCGGCGCGGCACCCATCGTCGGGCCCGCGATCGCCGTCATCTGGGGCTGGCTGCCCGCCCTCTTGTGGGTGGCGCTGGGCACGGTCTTCATGGGCGCCGTGCACGACTTCGCGGCGCTGGTGATCAGCCTGCGCAACCGGGGTCGCTCGATCGGGGACGTGGCGGGAACGGTGATCTCCCCTCGGGTCCGCGCGTTCTTCCTCCTGATCATCTCCTTTCTGATCTGGATCGTGCTGGCGGTGTTCGCGTTCATCATCGCCACGCTGTTCGTCGACAACCCGGGCGCGATCTTTCCCATCAACGTGCAGATCGTCGTCGCGCTGGGGCTGGGCTGGCTCGTCTACCGACGCGGCCTGGGCACCTTCTGGCCCTCGATCGCCGGCTACGCGGCGCTGCTCACCGCCGTGCTGTACGGCAACGCGTTCGCCGAGGCTTTCCCTGGCATCGCCAGCCTCTCGGTATCCAGCTGGGTGTGGCTCCTGCTGATCTACTCCTTCATCGCCTCGGTGCTTCCGGTCTGGATGCTGCTCCAGCCGCGCGACTACTTGAACGCCCATCAGCTGCTGACGGGTGTCGCCTTGCTGACCGTGGGCCTGCTGGTATTGAATCCCACCATCCAGGCGCCGATGGTGAACGCTTCGCCTCCCGGAGCACCACCGCTGATCCCCTTCCTGTTCATCACCATCGCCTGCGGGGCGATTTCGGGGTTCCACGGGCTGGTCGCCTCCGGCACCACGTCGAAGCAGATCGCTTGCATGACCGACGCGCGACCGATCGGCTACGGCGGCATGCTGGGCGAGGGCAGCCTGGGGCTGCTGGCGGTGCTCGCGGCCACGGCCGGCTTCGCGAGCAGCTCCGAGTGGTGGGGTCACTACGCGAGCTGGGGAGCGGCATCCGGGCTGAGCGCCAAACTCGACGCCTTCGTGAGCGGGGCAGCTACCTTCATCGCCTCGCTCGGCATTCCGCGCGAAACCGCCCGGACCTTCATGGCGGTGATGGTGATCGGCTTTGCCGCCACATCGCTCGATACCGGCGCCAGGATCCAGCGGCTGATCATCGCGGAGCTCGCCGAGAGCTACGGTGTGCGCGCGTTGACCAACCGCTACGCCGCCGCCGCGGTCGGGATCGGAGCGGCCGCGCTGCTCGCCCTGACCCAGGCTGGTGGCAAGGGCGGTCTGATCCTCTGGCCGCTGTTCGGCACCACCAACCAGCTCGTGGCCGGCGTCACCCTGCTCGTGGTGTCGGTGTGGCTGCGCCAGCAGGGGCGCCCGGTGGTGTACACGCTGGTGCCCATGATCCTGGTGGGCGCAGCCACGGTGACGGCGATGCTGGGCGAGCTGCGCAGCTACTACGCAGAGTTCGGCGAGCGCTGGCTGCTGGCCCTGATGGCAAGCGTGATCCTGGTTCTCGACGTCTGGGTCATCCTCGAGGGGCTGCGCGTCCTGCTCTCCAGCCGCGCGCCGCGGCCCATCATGCAGCCGAGCGAAGGGGGTTGAAAATGGACGTACAGCGACTCGACGGCAAGACAGTTCTCGTCACCGGCGCCGCCAGCGGAATCGGCCGGGCCAGCGCGCTGGCCTTCGCCGCCCGCGGCGCGGACCTGGCCCTGTGCGACGTGGACGAGTCGGGGCTGGCCGACACGGAGCGGCGCATCCGCGCACTGGGTCGGGAGGTCCTGGCGAAGCGCGTCGACGTCGCGGCCGGGCCCCAGATGCTCGAATTCGCCGAAGCGGTCCACGCCCGGGTGGAGGCGGTGGACATCCTGATGAACAACGCCGGCGTCGCCCTGGGCGCCGGCTTCCTCGACACGACCCTCGAAGACTGGGACTGGATCCTGGGGATCAACCTGCGCGGGGTGATCCTGGGCTGCCACTTCTTCGTGCCGCGCATGGTGAAACGCGGGCGCGGCGGACACGTCATCAACGTCTCGTCCGCAGCCGGGTACATCGCGCCCGCTTCCCTGGCCGCCTACTCCACCACGAAGTTCGCCGTGCTCGGTCTCTCCGAGGCGCTGCGGGACGAGCTGGCGCCCCAGGGGATCGGTGTCACCGCGGTGTGCCCCGGGGTGATCAACACGCCCATCACCCAGTCCGCGCGTCTGCGCGGCCCGGGCGACCCGGAGGAGATGCGGCGCTACATCGTCCAGACCTACGGCCGCCGCAACTACGGCCCGGAACGCGTGGCCGAGGGAGTGCTCAAAGCCGTGCAGCGAAACCGCGCGGTCGCCCCGATCACGCCCGAGGCCTGGGTGCTCTACTACCTCCAGCGCCTGGCGCCCTGGCTCGTGCGTTGGATCCACGCGCGCGTCGGGGAGCGCAACCGCAAGCGCTTCAGCACCGGCCCGAACTGAGCGGCATCCGACACCACCCGGCGTTGGCCAGCTCCGTCCCGGGAAGGAGGGCGCGGATGGCGCCCAGGTGGGTCACGACCGCCACCCGCCGTCCCGGGTGCTCGGCGGCCAGGCTCGGCAGCGCCGCCCGCACGCGCCCGCGGATCTCGCGGCGACTCTCCCCGCCGCCGGGCCGCGCGTCGGCTTCGCCGGCCTCGAAGCGCGCCAGCAGATCCGGGTCGAGGCGCTCGATCTCGCTGCGGGTGAGTCCGGTCCAGCGGCCCACGTCCAGCTCGCGCAAGCGCGGGTCGAGCTGCGCGGCCAGCCCGAGCGCCTCTCCCAGGATCGAGGCCGTCTGCGCCGCGCGCTCCAGATCGCTGGCGATCAGGCGCTCGATGCCCTCCCCCGCCAGCTCGCCGGCGAGCGCGGCCGCCTGGCGCCGGCCGTGGGCCGAGAGCGGCGGGTCTGCCTGACCCTGCCAGCGCCCGGCGGCGTTCCAGGTGGACTCGGCGTGGCGAATCAGGACGATGCAGGTCTCCGGCATGGGCGACAGACCATAACGGGGTCCGATGGTGCACGGGCCGCGGAGCGGGCCCGAGAAGGGGTTGACCCCACCCCAGGTGGGGTGGTATAATCCGGGTGTGAAGGCCCACTACAAGAAGAGCCTGCTCAACCGCCTCAAGACCGTGCGCGGCCACCTCGACGCCGTGCTGTCCATGGTCGAGGCCGAGCGCTACTGCCCCGAGATCATGAAGCAGGTCTCCGCCCTGCAGGGCTCCCTGGAGCGGGCCAACCGCATCCTGCTGCAGAACCACCTCGAGACCTGCGTCTCGCGCGCGATCCGGGAGGACCGCGGCGAGCAGATCGTCGAAGAGCTGATGGAGACCCTCAAGTACACCGCCGCGGTCACCGGACCGGCGGCCCCGCCGCCCGAGCCCACGCCGTGAGCTGGCGCGGTCGGGGCGCGGGGCGGCTGGCAGGCGCGCTGACGCTCTACATGGGGGTCGTGGCCGCAGCTTGTCTGGCCCGCGGCACGGCCAGCAGTGCCGACGCGAGCCTCGTGGCCGGACACTGCACACCGCGCGCCGCAGCCGCGTCCCCGCTCGAGCCGCCCCGCGACCGCAACGATCCCGATTCGACCTGCGACAACCACTGCGCTTCGCTCGCCCACGGCGTCGCCGCGTCGGCGCCCGACACCCGCGAGGCGGGTGGCGAATCGCTCTCGAGCCCTGCAATCGCGTCACCGCGCGCCACCGCCGCGTTCGTCGGAACCGCCCGCGAGCCCGTACGCACCCGAACCCCACCCGCTTCCCTCCCGTTGCTCCACTCCAGCCTCCGGCTCTGAGCCCGCCCGGTCTCGACCGGGGATCCCGAGCGGCGGGATCCCGCACCGGACGCGGCGCTTCAGCTCTTCGCCACGGCCGACGGACTGGGAGGAACTCGCGTTGAAGAGGGACACTCGGTGGGCGCTCGTCGCCCTCGCACCGCTCTTGTGGGGCGCGGTCGATGCGCCCGTGGAGAGACCGCCTGCCCCGCTTCCGCTCGCGTGGTGCCTCGAGCGTGCGGAGCGCGCAAACCCCGAGATCGCGGCCGATGCGGCGGCTGCGGATGCCTCCTACCAGCGAATCACGCCGGCTGGGGCACTCGAGGACCCTCGGGTCAGCTACCAGGCCAGCAACGTACCGGTGGGAGATTTCAACTTCACCTCGACCCCGCTCTCCGGGCACCAGCTTGTTCTGGCACAGAAGCTCCCCTTCCCAGGCCTGCTCGGGAACCGCAAGAAGGCGGCGGAGGCCGGAGCCGCGGCCGCTTCGTTCCTGCTGGGAGATCGACGCCTGCGCGTGGCTGCGGCGGTCGAGCGCAGGTGGGCCGAGCTCGGATTTGCGCAGCGCGGTCTCGAGATCACGGATCAGAATCTCGATCTGCTGCGCCAGCTCACCCGGATCGCCGAGACGAAATACTCGGTCGGAACTGGGCTGCAGCAGGATGTCCTGCGGGCCCAGGTCCAGATCACCCGTCTGCTCGAAGAACGTCTCGAGAGGGAAGCCTCCACTCGCAAGGCCGAAGCCAGGCTCGCGGCGATTCTCGATCTCCCGCCCGAGGTTGCGCTGCCCAGAACAGAGGAACTTCGCGACGCGACGCCCATTCCGGCCCTCTACGCGCTCCTCGATGCACTCGAAGCGCGCAATCCTCTCTTGCAAGCCCTTCAGGCCCAGGTCGAACAGGCGGAGCGACGGCGCCGGGTCGCGGAGCTCGAAGGCTACCCGGATTTCGACGTGGGCTTCGGCTATCGGATCCGAGAGCGGGTTGCGGGGGATCCGGTCGACGGTGACGACTTCCTGTCCGCCGCCGTGAAGATCCGGCTGCCGCTCCATCGGTCGAAGTGGCGGGCCCGTGTCGCGGAGCGGGGTGCGCTGCTGCGGAGGGCGAAGGCCAACCACAGGGCGGCACGCGCGGAGCTCCGGGATGCGGTACGGGCGAGCCTCGCGGATCTCCAGCGCGCGCACGCCGCGGTCGAGCTGCTTGAGGCCGGCCTGGTGCCGCAGACACGCCAGTCGCTCGAAGCCAGTCGCGCGGGTTATGAGGTCGATAAGGTGGACTTCCTCAGCCTCGTCGACAGTCAAGTAAGCCTCCTCAACGCGCAGCTGGCCTTGGTGCGAGCCGAGGCGGACCGCCGCGCCGCCTACGCCACCCTGGAGGCGGCGGTCGGGGAGGCGCTCCGATGAGCGGCCGCCCCTGGATCGCGATCGTCGCCGTGGCCGTGGTCGCCGGTGGCTTTGGATGGCTGGTGCGGGCCTGGTTCTCCCCAGCCCCACCGCCCGGTGAGCCTGCGGCGACGGCGGCGGCCGGCTCAGGACCCTGCCCCGGAGGCGCAGAGCCGCTCTACTGGAAGGCTCCGATGAACCCCAGCTACATAACGGACAAGCCGGGGAAATCGCCCATGGGAATGGACCTCGTGCCGGTCTGTCCCGGCGAGGAAGGCGGCGGCGCCGGGAGCGGAATCCGGATCGATCCCGCCGTGGTCCAGAGCATGGGCGTCCGCACCGCTCTGGTAGCGCGGCGCGATCTCGCGCGGAAGCTGCGAACGGTCGGCCGTGTCGCCTACGACGAGCGCCTGGTGGCCCACGTCCACACCAAGATCCAGGGGTGGGTCGAGAAGCTCTACGTCGAGTACGAAGGACAGCTCGTAGAGCGCGGCCAACCGCTGCTCGAGATCTATTCGCCCGAGCTCGTCTCAACCCAGGAGGAACTTCTGCTCGCGGCTCGCTATCGCAAATCGACGGGGCAGAGCGCGTTCGAGGACGTGGCAGAAGGGGGCCGCGCTCTCTTCGAGGCGACGCGCAGGCGGCTCGAGCTCTGGGACGTCTCCGATCGAGACATCGAAAGGCTCCTGGAAACCGGCGTGGTGCGGAAGACGCTCGTCTTGTATGCGCCCGGCAGTGGAGTGGTGACCCATATGATGGTCCGCGGCGGCATGGAGGTCGGCCCCAACGACAATCTCTACACGATCGCCGACCTCTCCCGTGTCTGGCTGTACGCCGATATCTACGAGTACGAGCTGCCCTGGGTCTCCGTCGGACAGAAGGGAGTGGTGGATCTCAGCTACCTGCCCGGCGCAACCTTCGAGGGCGAGGTGACGTACGTCTATCCCTTCCTCGATCCCAAGACGCGAACCGCTCGCGTGCGGCTCGAACTCCCCAATCCCGACCTGATTCTCAAACCGAACATGTTCGCGAACGTCACGATCGAGACCGAGGTGCGTTCGGAGGCTCTCGTCGTTCCGGAGGAGGCCGTCATCCGCTCGGGGCGGCGGAACCTCGTCATCGTGGCGCTCGGAGAAGGACACTTCGAGCCACGCGGAATCGAGCTGGGGCTCGACTCGGGTGACGGCTGGCTCGAGGTGAAGACCGGCCTCGACACAGGCGAACGGGTCGTCACGTCGGGGCAGTTCCTGATCGACAGCGAGAGCAAGCTCCGCGAGGCCGTCCAGAAGTTCCTCGGGGAGACTTCTCCCGCAACCGCGGGCCACCAGGGCCACGAGATGACGCCGGAGTAGTAGGGCGATGCTCGAGCGAATCATCCGGGGCTCCGTACGCAATCCCTTCCTCACGTCAATGGCGATCCTCGGGGTGGTGGCCTGGGGGGGCTACGCGCTCTGGAACACCCCGCTCGACGCGATCCCGGATCTCTCCGACGTCCAGGTCATCATCTTCACTCCCTATGCCGGGCAGGCTCCGCAGGTCGTCGAAGACCAGGTGACCTATCCGCTCACCACGGCCATGCTGGCGGTCCCCTTCGCCAAGGTGGTGCGCGGCTACTCCTTCTTCGGCTTGTCCTTCGTGTATGTGATCTTCGAGGACGGGACCGACCTCTACTGGGCTCGCAGCCGCGTCCTCGAGTACCTGAACTTCGTCTCGGGTCGGCTCCCGGCGGGTGTCACGCCTACGCTCGGCCCCGACGCCACGGGCGTGGGCTGGGTCTACGAGTACGCCCTGGTGGACCGCAGTGGGCGCCACGATCTGGCAGAGCTGCGCTCCCTTCAGGACTGGTATCTGCGCTACGAGCTCCAGACGGTTTCCGGTGTGGCCGAGGTCGCCAGCATCGGAGGCTTCGTCCGCCAGTACCAGGTGGAGGCGGATCCCAATGCCCTGGCGGCCTACGGGATCACGCTGGCCCAGGTACGCCGTGCCATCCAGCGCAGCAACAACGACGTCGGCGGCCGGTTGATCGAGATGGCCGAGACCGAGTTCATGGTCCGCGGCCGCGGCTACATCCAGGGTACGGACGACCTGGCCCGCATCGCCGTGGGAACCGACGGTCGCGGAACGCCGATCCTGCTGCGCGACCTCGCCACGATCCAGCTGGGACCCGAGCTCCGCCGCGGGCTCACCGACCTCGACGGCAAGGGCGACGTGGCTGCCGGAGTGGTCGTGATGCGCTTCGGGGAGAACGCCCTCGAGGTCATCCGCAACGTGAAACGCAAGCTCGAAGAGCTGAAGAAGGGGCTGCCCGAGGGCGTCGAGATCGTCCCGGTCTACGACCGCTCCGCGCTGATCGAGCGCGCTGTGGACACGCTGCGCACCACCCTGCTCCAGGAGTGCCTGATCGTGGCCCTGGTGTGCGCCGTGTTCCTCTTCCACATGCGCAGCGCTCTGGTGGCCATCGTCACGCTACCCCTCGGAATCCTGATCTCCTTCATCGTGATGTACTACCTCGACATCAACGCGAACATCATGTCGCTCGGGGGGATCGCCATCACGATCGGCATGATGGTCGACGCGGGCATCGTCATGATCGAGAACGCGCACAAGCACCTCGAGCAGGAAGGGGAAGGGCGCTCGCGCGCTGAGATCCTCTTGGAGGCCGCCGTCGAGGTGGGGCCCTCGCTGTTCTTCTCCCTGCTCGTGATCACCGTGGCCTTTCTCCCGGTCTTCGCGCTCCAGGCCCAGGAGGGCCGCCTGTTCAAACCTCTGGCCTTCACGGCCACGTTCGCCATGGCGGCAGCCGCCGTGCTGTCGATTACCGCGGTTCCGCTGCTCATGGTCTGGCTGATCCGGGGACGCATCCTTCCCGAGGAGCGCAACCCCCTCAATCGCGCGCTGTTGCGGGCCTGCTCGCCGCTCATCCGCTTCGCCCTGCGCCGCAAGGGCCGTGTGCTCGCGGCGGCGTCGCTGCTGCTGGTGGCGACGGCGTGGCCGCTCTCGCGCATTGGCTCGGAGTTCATGCCCCCGCTCGACGAGGGGGACCTGCTCTACATGCCGACGACGCTGCCCGGGATCTCCATCACCAAGGCCCAGGAGCTCCTCCAGCAGACGGATCGGATCATCGGCCAGTTCCCGGAGGTGCACCGCGTTTTCGGCAAGGTCGGCCGCGCCGAGACCGCCACCGATCCGGCGCCCCTCTCCATGATCGAGACCACGATCACCCTCAAGCCCCAGGACGAGTGGCGCGCGGGCATGACGATGGAGAAGCTCATCCGCGAGCTCGACGCCGCGATTCGCATTCCAGGACTCACCAACGCCTGGACCATGCCGATCAAGACCCGGATCGACATGCTCTCGACCGGCATCAAGACGCCCGTCGGGATCAAGGTCGCCGGCCCCGATCTTCAGACGCTCGAGCGTATCGGCGCCGAGATCGAAGCCCTGCTGCGCGAGGCCCCCGGCACCCTGAGTGTCTATGCCGAGCGCGTGATGGGCGGAAACTACCTCGACTTCGACATCGACCGGCACGAGATCGCTCGCTACGGCCTCACGGTGGGGGACGTGCAGGACGTGATCCAGTCGGCGATCGGTGGCATGAACATCACCTGGACGGTCGAAGGGCGCGAGCGCTATCCCGTGAACCTCCGCTATCCGCGCGAGCTGCGGGACAACCCTGCGATGCTGCGGCGGGTGCTCGTGCCCACGCCCACCGGCGCGCAGGTGCCGCTCGAGCAGCTCGCACGCCTGGAGTTTCGCAAGGGCCCTCCTGCGATCAAGAGCGAGAACGCGCGGCTCAACGCCTGGATCTATATCGACCTCGAAGGCATCGACGTCGGAACCTACGTGGCTCGCGCCAAGCAGCTGCTCGAGCGCGAGCTCGACCTGCCGGCCGGATACTCCATGAGTTGGAGCGGGCAGTACGAGTACATGGAGCGCGCCGCCAAGCGCCTGCGGGTCGTCGTGCCAGTGACGCTCGGCTTCATCTTCCTGATGCTGTACCTCAACTTCCGGCGGCTCTCCGATACGCTGATCGTGATGGGCACGCTACCCCTCGCGGTCGTGGGGAGCGTGTGGTTCCTCTGGCTGCTCGACTACGACCTGAGCGTCGCAGTGGGGGTTGGCTTCATCGCAATGGCCGGTGTCTCCGCAGAGATCGGGGTCGTCCTGCTGGTTTTTCTCAACTCTGTCGCTTCGCGCCACGAGCAAGAGGGCCGGCTGCGCACCCGGGCCGATCTCGACGACGCGGTCCACGAGGGAGCCTCGTCGCGGGTGCGCCCGATCCTGATGACCACCGCCACGACCGTCTTCGCGCTGATGCCCATCATGCTCGGCAGCGGGACGGGCTCGGAAACCATGCGCCGCATCGCGGCGCCGATGGTGGGCGGAACGGTGTCTGCCGTCCTTCTCACGCTCATGGTGATCCCCGTGCTCTTCGCACTGGTGCGGGGGTGGCACCTGCCCCCGGCGCCCGAGCGCCGCGTTCCTTTCGAGGCGAAGAGGTGAGCCGGCGAACGGAGCGAGGAGCCGGCCCGCAGGGCGGCGCCGTCTTCACCTGCCCCATGCATCCGGCGGTGCGACGCGACGGGCCGGGCAGCTGCCCGGAGTGCGGGATGGCGCTGGAGCCGAGCGGCGTGCCGCTCGCCGGAGACAACCCGGAGCTGGCCGGCATGCAGAGGCGCTTCTGGGTGAGCCTCGCGCTGAGCCTGCCCGTCTTCCTGCTGGCCATGTCGGAGATGGTCCCCGGCCTGGCGGTCCCCGCGCAGGCCAGCGTCTGGCTCCAGCTCCTGCTGGCGACGCCGGTGGTGCTCTGGGGCGGATGGCCCTTCTTCGAGCGCGGCGCGGCTTCGCTGGCGACGCGCCGCTTCAACATGTTCACGCTGATCGCCCTCGGGACCGGCGCGGCCTACGGCTACAGCGTCGCCGCCGCGCTGGCCCCCGGCGTCTTCCCCGACTCGTTCCGCACCGCGCAGGGCCACGTCGCCGTCTACTTCGAGGCGGCCGCCGTGATCGTGACGTTGGTGCTGCTCGGGCAGGTGCTCGAGCTGCGCGCGCGCAGCCGCACTGGCGCTGCGCTGCACGCGCTGCTCGAGCTCGCCCCGAAGACGGCGCGGCGGCAGCGGGCCGATGGCGGCGAAGAGGACGTGGACCTGGACCGGGTGACCCCGGGCGACCGGCTGCGCGTGCGGCCGGGCGAGAAGGTGCCGGTGGACGGCGTCGTGCTGGAGGGTGCCAGCGCCGTGGACGAATCGATGGTGACGGGTGAGGCCATCCCCGTCGAGAAGCGCGCGGGTGACCCCGTGGTGGGTGCCAGCGTCAACGGCACCGGCAGCTTCGTGATGCGCGCCGAGCGGGTCGGGGCCGAGACCCTGCTCGCCCGCATCGTGCAGATGGTCGAGGAGGCACAGCGCAGCCGCGCCCCCATCCAGCGGATCGCCGACGTCGTCGCCGGGTACTTCGTCCCCGCGGTGATCGGTGCGGCGGCGATCGCCTTCGCCGTCTGGTCGCTGGTCGGCCCCGAGCCGCGCATGGCCCACGCGCTGGTCAATGCGGTCGCGGTGCTGATCATCGCGTGCCCCTGCGCGCTCGGGCTGGCGACCCCAATGTCGATCATGGTCGCCGCGGGCAAGGGCGCCCGCGTCGGCGTGCTCTTCAAGAACGCCGAAGCGATCGAGGTGCTGCGCGAGATCGACACGCTCGTGGTGGACAAGACCGGAACGCTCACCGAGGGGCGCCCGCGCGTGGTGGCGGTGGAGCCCGCCGCGAACTGGGACGAGGGGGAGATCCTCGGCCTGGCGGCGGGACTGGAGCGCGGCAGCGAGCACCCGCTGGCCGCCGCGATCGTGGCGGCAGCCCTGGAACGCGGGGTGGAGATCGGCGAGGCGGAGGACTTCACGTCGCTCACCGGCCGGGGCGTCACCGGCCGCGTGGAAGGGCGCGCCGTGGCCCTCGGCAACCGGCAGCTCATGGAGGAGCTCGGCATCGATCCCGGCGCCCTCGCCGAACGCGCCGAGCTGCTGAGGCGCGACGGGCAGACCGCGATGTTCGTCGCCGTGCACGGAGAGCCCGCCGGACTGCTCGGCGTAGCGGATCCCATCAAGCGAACCACGCCCGCCGCGATCGCGATGCTGCGGGACGAGGGCGTGCGCATCGTGATGCTCACCGGCGACAGCCGCACGACCGCGCTCGCGGTCGCTGCGAAGCTCGGCCTGGACGAGGTCATCGCGGAAGTGTCGCCCGACCAGAAGGCCGCGGTGGTGGAGCGGCTCCAGCGCGAGGGCCGCCGCGTCGCCATGGCCGGCGACGGGATCAACGACGCGCCCGCCCTGGCGCAGGCCGAAGTGGGCATCGCCATGGGAACCGGGACCGACGTTGCCATGGAGAGCGCCGGCGTCACGCTGGTGCGGGGCGACTTGCGGCGCATCGTAGCTGCCCGGTGCCTGAGCCGCGCGACGATGCGGAACATCCGACAGAATCTCTTCTTCGCCTTCGTCTACAACGCGCTTGGAGTTCCCGTCGCCGCCGGCGCGCTCTACCCGCCGTTCGGCATCCTGCTGAGCCCGATGCTGGCGGCGGCAGCCATGAGCGCGAGCTCCGTCTCCGTGATCGGAAACGCACTGCGCCTGCGCCGCGCTTCCCTCTAGTCGGGGCCGCTGCGACGCCCCGCCCAGCTCCGCGTCAGCCCCACCAGGGGCAGCGCGAGCCACAGGGCGGCGACGAACGGGGTCAGCGCGTGTGCGAGCAGCGCGTGGAGCGCCCCACCGTACGGGCAGCTCGTGTGGACGGTCACGGCGCCCAGAGCCAACCCACCGACGGCGGCGAAGACCACCGCGAGCGACAGACGTTGGGCCACGCCGCGCGCCAGAAATGCGCACAGCAGCAGCGCCGGCAGGACGCCCAGCGCGCTGGCCCGCAGGGCGCAGGAGAGGCCGGGCCCGAACCCGCTGGCCGGGGTGCCCTGCGGCTCGGCCAGCGCGACCGCCCAGGCGCCGGCGCCGAACGCCAACAGCGCACCGGCGAGCGTCGCCCCGCGGCCCTTGCGGACCGCGGCGTCGCGCCCCGGCACGGCCGCGGCCACCGCAGTCAGCAGAGCTCCCGCACCAGTCAGCGCCAAGCCGACGAGGATGGCCACGAAGGCCGGGTCCCCCCAGGCGCCGGTGCGGGGTCGCGGTGCGCCCAGGGCCCAGTGGACGAGGCTCGCGAGCAGCCAGATCGCCGCGGCGCCGAGCAGCACGCTGCGCAGCCGCGCGATCGGGCGCACCGGAGTCAGGTCGCGGGCCAGCTCGCTGAGCAGCTGCTCGGTGGACTGGGTGCTCACGACCTACCCCTCGAGCCGGGCGCGCAGGGCCCGGTAGCCGCGGTGCGCGCGCACCTTGAGCGCGCTCTTAGAAATCCCCACACGGGCGGCCGCCTCGGCGACCGAGAGCTCTTCGAGGTGGATCAACTCGACGGCTTCGCGCTGGCTGTCGGGAAGCTCTTCGAGGGCACGCACCAGCTCCGGCGACAGAGCCCGGTCGGGCGCGGCCGGCGGCGGCACCGACGGCTCCCGCACCCCGTCCGCTTCGAGCGACAGCTCGCGACCGACGCGGCGCGCGCGGGCGCGCCTCTGGTCGGTGGTCGCGTTGCGGGCAATCGAGAACAGCCAGGGCCCGAAGGGACGCTCGGCCCGGTAGGTGTGGCGCGCTCGATGCAGGGAGACGAAGACGTTCTGCACCACGTCCTCCATGGCACTCGGGTCACCCAGCCGGCGACCCACGAAGCGCCTCACGTGGGGCAGGAGCTCCGTCAGGAGCTTCTGGTAGCAGGCGGAGTCGCCCGCCTGGGCGGCCGCCATCCAGGCCCGCCAGCGCGCTTCGCGTTCGTCGTGGGGGCGCCGTCGTTGCTCCATACGTCGCGGTCGCCGGGTCGGTTACAACGCGCCGCGTAACCGACCGGAAACACCCAGCGTACCCTATCGACGAGCATGAGCGACGCAGGCGAGTACGCCGCGACCGGCGCAGCGGTCCCGTCCGGGCCCGCTCACGTGCAGCTGGGCTGCCGGGGCTCGGGCTCGCACGCCGTCCAGTCGGCCGGCGAGCGCGCGCTCCCGCATCGGGATCCGGAGCAGCTCGGGGCGCTGCTGGCGCAGCTCGAGCCCCGCATGATCGCCGTCGCACTGCGCTTCACCCGGGATCCCGATACGGCCCGCGACGTGGTCCAGAACAGCTTCGAGAAGGTGATCCGCCACGGCGCGAGCTTCCAGGGCCAGGCGCGCGTGTCGACCTGGGTGCACCGGATCGTGTGCAACGAGGCCCTGATGTGGCTGCGCCGCCAGCGGCGACGCGCCGAGCTGCAGACCCCGGCCGACGAGAACGAGTGCCCGCTGGTCGCCGACGGCGCCCCCGGACCCGCCGAGGCGTTCGACCGCCGCCAGCGCGCGCAGAGGCTGCGCCAGGGCATCACCCAGCTCAGTGGCGAGGAGCGAGACGTGGTGCTGCGCTGCGCGCTGGCGGGCCAGAGCTACGCCGAGTACAGCGCGCAGACCGGCACGCGCCTGGCCGCGGTCAAGAGCCGCGCCTTCCGCGCCCGTCGGCGCCTCCACGCGCTGCTCCGGGAGGCGTAGGCCCGCGGCGCCGCTGCGCTCCGCCCCGTCAGGGGGCCGCGCTGCGGTCGAGCAGCGCGCCGCGCAAGCCGAGGAACGCGCGCGCCCGGTGCGAGATGCGGTTCTTGGCGGCGGGCTCGAGCTCCGCCATCGCCGCGTGCGTTCCCGCGACCTCGAAGATCGGGTCGTACCCGAAGCCGCCTCGACCGCGCGGGGCCTCGAGCAGACGGCCCTGGCATTCGCCGCGCGCGGTCACGACCTGGCCATCGGGCGCGGCGAGGGCGGCGACGCACACGAAGCGCGCGCTGCGCCCGGCTCCGGTCAGCCCCGCGGCCTCCCTCAACAGCGCGGCCACGCGGCCCGCGTCGTCCAGGCCCGGCCCGCCGTAGCGCGCAGAGTGGGGCCCGGGCGCCCCGCCGAGGCCCGCCACCTCCAGCCCGGAGTCGTCGCCCAGGGCCAGCCGCCCGGAGCCCCGCGCCGCGGCGCGGGCCTTGCCGACGGCGTTCTCCGCGTAGTCGTCGCCCTCCGCCGGCAGCCGTAGCTCGGGGAGGGAGTCCAGGGCGCACAGCGTCACGGGAATGTCCGCCAGGATGGCGCGGATCTCGGCGAGCTTGCCCGGATTGGAGGTGGCGACCACCACCTCCCGGCGCAGCGCCTCCCCGCTCACCCCTTTTCCCGCCACTCGCCCAGAACCCGCTCCTGCTCGATGCCCACCTCCGCGGTGCCGCGCAGCGCCAGGGAGGTCAGCACCTCGAGCTCGGCGGCCGAGAAGGTCGCCTCCTCCCCGGTTCCCTGGACCTCGACGAAACGACCTGAGCCCGTGGCGACCACGTTCATGTCTACTTCGGCGCGCGCGTCCTCTTCGTAGGCCAGATCCAGCACGACCTCGCCCCCGACGATGCCGACCGAAACCGCCGCCACGGAATCGCGCAACGGGTCCCGCTCCAGATCGCCGCGCTGCCGCAGGCGGGCCAGCGCCAGGGCGAGCGCCGTGTAGGCGCCGGTGATCGCCGCCGAGCGCGTGCCTCCATCGGCCTGGAGCACGTCGCAGTCGATCCACAGCGTCCGCTCTCCCAAGGCGGAAAGATCCGCTACCGCCCGCAGGCTGCGTCCGATCAGCCGCTGGATTTCCTGGGTGCGGCCCGACGGCCGGCCGCGAGACACCTCACGTTCGCTGCGCCGGTCCGTCGCCGCCGGCAGCATCGAGTACTCGGCGGTGATCCAGCCGCGGCCTTTGCCTTGCAGGAAGCGCGGAACCGCGCGCTCCTCGGAGGCGGTGCACAGCACCATCGTGCGTCCCATCTCGCAAAGCACGGAGCCCAGCGGGTTCTCGGTGAAGTCGGGCACCAGGCGCAGCGGGCGCAGCTGCCCCGCCGCCCGGCCGTCGCTCCTCAACGCCCTGCCCGCGCGGGCCGGCCGTCCGTCTCGGAGCCCACGCCGCGGCGCCGGTCGTAGTGGCGGCCGAACGCCAGGACCGCCCGCGCGAGCGCCGCCGCGATCTGATCGCGGTTGCTCGAGCTGCGGAGCTGGCGCTCGTCCTGGGCGTTGGTGATGAACCCGATCTCCACCAGCGACGCGGGCATCTGTACGCCCATCAGCACCACGAAGGGAGCCTGCTTCACGCCGCGTGAGTTGGCCGGGTCGATCGCGGCCAGCTCCGTCTGGGCCAGCTTCGCGAATGCGCTGGACTCGCGGTGATAGTCGTTGACCATCATGTCGCCGATGACCGCCAGCAGCGGATCCTCGGGCGTCACCCGCGCGCCACTCGACCCGCCGAACGCGGCGTTCTCGCGCCGGGCCAGCCGCTGGGCATCCGCGTCGCTGGACTCCAGCGAAAGGAAGAAGGTCTCCGTACCGCGCACCCCCGGATCGTCGATCGCGTTGCCGTGGATCGAGACGAACAGATCTCCCCGCGCTTCGTTCGCGGCCGCGTAGCGCGACTCGAGTGGCACGAGCACGTCCTGCTGCCGCGTCATCACCACATGCAGCCCGTTCGCCTGCAGGCGGACGGCGAGGCGCTGGGCCACATCCAGCACGAGCTCCTTCTCGACCAGCCCGCGCTCGCCGCGGGCGCCGTGGTCTTCGCCGCCGTGGCCCGCGTCGACGACCACCGTGTCGAAGCGATCGCGCAGCGGGCGTTCAGCCGCGATCAGCGGCAGCGCGAGCAGCGCCAGAAGTGCGAGCGTAGGTCTGCGCGGTCTGCCCATGCACGAACTCTCGGGCACCGTACTCCCCCTCATAGCGTGTCGGAACTTACCACGAAGTTTGACGGACCGCGTGGCTCGGCGGTACCGTGGCCGCGTGCAGGTCCGCCTCGCATACGGCCGCTCCGAGCTCGAAGTCGACTTCCCCGACGACCGAACCGTCGACCTGGTCGAGAAGCAGCCGGTCAGCGCGCTGGGCGAGCCCGAGGCCGCCCTGCGTCACGGCCTCGAGCATCCCATCGGCGCGCGACCGCTGCGCGAGATCGCGCGCGGCCGCCGCGACGCGGTGATCGTGCTCTCCGACGCCACGCGACCGGTCCCCAACGCGCTGCTCGTCCCCCCGATCCTCGACGCGTTGCGCGCCGGTGGCCTGCCACCCGAGGCCGTCGCGCTGCAGATCGCCACCGGACTTCATCGGCCCGCCACACCGGCCGAGCTCGACGAGATGCTCGGCGCCGAGCTGGCGCGAAGCCTGAAGATCGTCCAGCACGACGCCCGCGACGCCGAGGCCCACGCGGACCTCGGCCGTACGAGCGGTGGGATCCCCATCCTCATCGACCGATTCTTCCTCGAGCGTGACCTGCGGATCGCCACCGGCCTGATCGAGCCGCACCTGATGGCCGGCTACTCGGGGGGCCGCAAGGCGATCTGCCCGGGCCTCGCGGCGCTCGCGACCGTGCGCGTCGCCCACGGTCCCGCCATGCTGGAGGCGAAGGTCGGCCCCGGCATCGTCGAGGGGAACCCCTTCCACCAGGGCCTGCTCGAGATCGTGCGCCAGGTGGGCGTCGACTTCCTGGTCAATCTCTCGCTCGACCGCGACCGCCGGGTCGCGGGCATCTTCTGCGGCGACGTGGAGCAGGCCCACGCGCAGGGTATGGCCTTCGTGGAGCGGGAATCGCTGGTGGCGCTCGACGAGCCGGCCGATCTGGTGGTCACTTCGGGCGGCGGCCATCCGCTGGACGCCACCTTCTACCAGGCGATCAAGGGCATCTCGGCCGCGTCCGGGATCGTGAAGCCGGGCGGATTCATCCTGCTCTGCGCCTCGCTCTCCGAGGGATGCGGCAGCGCGTCGTTCGAGAAGTTGCTGCGCGAGTGCGAAAGCCCGCGCGACTTCGAGCTTCGCCTCGACGACGACCGGTTCTTCGAGCCCGACCAGTGGATGGTCCAACACCTGTGCCAGGCCCACCGCCGCGCTCGGCTGCTGCTCTACACCGACGGCATGCCGGCCGAGGCGGTGCGCGAGCTGCTCGTCGAGCCCGTGCCGAGCCCGGCGGCGGGGATCGAGCGGGCCCTGGCGGCGCTCCCGGCGCGGGCCCGCATCGCGGTGCTTCCGCAGGGCCCGTCCGTGCTCGCGACGCTGCGCGGCGAGAAGCGCCCGCTCGGCGCTCCCATCGCGTGACGGGCTAGGAGGCCGACTCGAGAGTCGGCCTCCGCGCAGCGAGCCGCAGGCGAGCGGAGGCCGGAGCCCGAGCGCGAGCGATTCGCGAACGCGAGGCCCGGCTGAGCTAGCAGGCCGACTCTCGAGTCGGCCTGCTAGCCGCCGGCGCGGCGGCGACCCGCCCGACGCTTTGGCGGAGGGCGCTCCTGGAGGTCGAGCAGGTCGCCCAGCGTCTGGACGGCGCTCCCGCCCCGCGCGCACTGCAAGAGCTCGATCAGCACCCGCGCCGTCGCCTCGGCATCGCCCAGGGCGCGGTGGCGAGCGCGGTTCGCGATGCCGAAGTGGGCGCACACGTGGTCCAGGTCGTAACGGCCGAGCTCGGGCAGGATGCGGCGCGCCAGGCGGCGCGTGCAGAGCAGCGGGCCGCGGTGCGGCGCCAGACGCTGGTCGGCGAAGGCGCGGCCCAGGAAGCGCGCGTCGAACGGGGCATTGTGGGCCACGAAGGGCGCCGCGGAGGCCTGCGCGAGCCAGCCGTGGAAGGCGCGGAGCGCGCGGCCCGGCGCTGGGGCGTCGGCCAGCGCGGCGGCGTCGATGCCGGTCAGGTCTGCGATCCGGCGGGGCACCGCCCGCGGCGGACGAACCAGCGTGGCGAAGCGAGCCACGCACTCCAGGCGCGAAACCCGCACCGCCCCGATCTCGAGGATCGAGGCCCTCTCGACCGACAGCCCGGTCGTCTCCAGATCGACCACGGCAAAGTCGGCCTGCTCCAGCCGCACACCGGCCACGGCGGCCTCCTCGGCCGGGCGCAGCTGGCAGGGCTCCAGGGGGTCGCGGAGCGCGGTCTCCGGCTGGCCCAGGGCGACGGCCACCACGCGACGCGCGAGAGACGGCTCGAGCGGCGTTCTCAGCGCGAGCAGCTGCTGCGCCAGCTCCGAGACGCCGAGCGGCTCGCCGCGGGCGCGAAGGCGCGCCAGACGGCGCCGGAGCGCCGCCGGAGGCGGAGTGAACATGCCTGAGCCCGTCGCGAGCAGCGGCGTGGGAGGGGTCGAGGCATCCTAACACTCGGCCCGCGTGACAGCCCCCGAACCCTTTCTTAAGGTTTCAGCTCGATGTCCCGGACAGCGCAACTCGCCCTGGCTCTGACCCTCGCGTTCGCCGCCGCAGCTTCGGCCTGGGCGGCCGAGCCGGCAGTGGCGAGACCGGCGTTCTCACTGGACGGCCGCCGCGAGGCCGGCGGGCTGGTGTTCTTCGTGCCGGCGCTGTCCAAGGCGGGTGCGGCGGCGGTGGGCACGGCGCACACCTTCGATCTCTCAAAGCTCGTGCGCGCACAGCGCGTGGATTTCGCGCTGGCCCGGTCGGGCGCGGTGGTCGCGTCGTCCAGCGGCTTCCTGGCTCCGCCCGGGCGCCCCTTCACGGATCCCCAGGCCGAGCTGCCCGACGACTTCGTCGTCTACGCACTCGACGCGCCGCCGACCGGCGTGCGGGTGCTGGAGATCGAGACCGAGCTGAACCCGGTCGCGGGCGATCGCGTCCAGCTGCTCGGGGCGCCCGCAGGTACCCCGCACGACGAGGACGACATCTTCGGTCGCATCGTCGAGACCAGCGACACCCGCATCGAAGTGGACCTCGACGCCCCCTCCGACCTGCGCGGCTGGGGGGGAGCCCCGCTGCTCTCGACGAAGACCGGCCGCGTGATCGGCATCCTCCAGGCCCACCGGCCGCGCGGCGCCACCTCTCGCGTGACGGCGTCGCCCCTGGGCGGGGTGCGCGCCGCCCTCGGCGCGCCCCTCGAGCGCGGCGCCGGCCGCCCGTTCGGCCACTTCGCCAAGTCCATCGCAGACCGCGCGAAGGAGAAGCCACCGCCCCGCCTGGCGGCCTCCACGCGCGGCGCCCCGAGCCGCGGCGCTGCGCCCCGGAGCAAGCGCGCCGGACCGCTGATCGCGGCCCAAGCCAGCGACGGGACCCGCGTCCACGTCGAGATCGAGTACCCCTCGCCAGGCGCCCTGATCTCCGGCGAGGCCTGCGGCACCTTCGTGGCCGGCCGCGCGCTCGCCCTGCACGGCGACCTGCACCGCTTCGACGTGGTGCTGGTGATCGACACCTCGCGCTCGACGATCGACCCGACCGGCGCCGACATCAACGGCAACGGCGTGATCGGCGAGCCCCGCCTCGGCGCCCTCGGCTCGTTCTTCGACGCCGGCAGCACCGATCCCGGCGATTCGATCCTCGCCGCCGAGGTGGCGGCCGCGCGGCAGCTGCTGCGCGGGCTCGATCCGCGTAGCACGCGCGTCTCCGTCGTCACCTTCGCCGGCGACCCGCCGGGCGCGCGCGGCGGCTTCATCATGCACCGGCGCCGGGCCGCCGCCATCACGCTGGAGCCCCTCACCTCGGACTTCGCCCGGATCGAACGGGCGCTGCTCAGCGTCCTGATGACCGAGCCCGAGGGCAGCACCCACATGGCGGCGGGGGTCGATCAGGCGACGATCGAGTTGGTCGGCCTGCGGGGTGCGCGCTCCACCAGCGACCCGGACAGCGAGAAGGTCGTGTTCTTCTTCACCGACGGGCAGCCGACGCTGCCCTACGGGCCGGGCTTCGAGGCCGACAACGTGCGCGCGGTGCTCCGCGCCGCGGACCGCTCCCGCCGCGGCGAGATCCGCATCCATTCGTTCGCGATCGGGCCCCACGCCCTCGACGGGCCGATCGCACCGGTCGAGATGGCGGCGCGTACGAACGGCTACTTCACTCCGGTGCGCCACCCGGGCGACCTGGTCGACGTCGTCGAGCAGGTGAGCTTCGCCAACTTGAGAGAGGTCACGCTGCGCAACCTCACCACCGGCGAGGCGGCCGAGCGGTTCCGGACGACCGCCGACGGGTCCTGGGCCGGGTTCGTGCGCACCGTCGCCGGCGCCAATCGCATCGAGATCCGAGCCAAGGCCGACGACGGGGTCGAGGCAAGCAGCGAAGTCGAGGTGCGCATCGACCCCAATGCAGCGGCCCCGGCGGTCCCCGAGGCGTTCGTCACCCAGCGCAACCGGCTGCTGGAAGAGTGCCTGCGGGACATCAAGCGCGTGCGGGTGGCCGCCGAGGCCGAGGCCACCGAGCGCGTGCGCCAGGATCTGCGCATGGAGATCGAGCAGGAGCGCGCCAAGGCGCGCAAACGCGCCGACGAACAGCGCAAGCGACTCGAGCTGGAGGTCGAGGAGGACGCGAATCTCTAGCGGGGCGGGGGCGCCGCCCCGCCCACGCTGTCCTCAAGCTTCCTCGCGCCGGTACGCACGCCCGAGATCCGCGGGCGCGCGACCCCGCCCGGCGGCCACGGCCAGCACCACCAGCGTGACCGCGTAGGGGAACATCAGGAACAAGGGGTACGGGACCGGCACGCCCCGCGCCTGGAGGCGGAATTGAAGCGCGGTCGCGCCACCGAAGAAGAGCGCCGCCCAGACGGCGCCGCCGGCGCTCCAGCGCCCGAAGATCACCACGGCCAGGGCGATGAAGCCGCGCCCGGCGGTCATCCCCTCCGTGAAGGTTCCCGCCAGCGCCAGCGAGAGCGACGCCCCGGCCACACCGGCGAGCAGCGAGCCCAGCAGCACGGCTGCGACCCTCACCCGCTCGACGGCGACTCCCGCTGCGTCCGCCGCCCGCGCCGATTCGCCCACCGCCCTCAGCCCGAGTCCCACGCGCGTGAAGGCGAGGCCCAGGCCCACGACCGCGGCGAGAACGAGCGCCGCGTAGACGAACGGCGTCTGGCGAAACAACGCGCCGATCCAGGGCCACTCGGCCAGGCCGGGGAGCGCCAGGGGCGCCACGATTGGCGCGAGGGGCGGCGCCCCCTGGTAGAGAGCGCGCGACGCCAGCCCGGTGGCGCCCAGGGCCAGCAGGTTCACGGCCATGCCCACGACGATCTGGTCCATCTTGCGCACCACCGCGAAGCCCGCGAAGAGGCCTCCCACCGCGCAGCCGGCCGCAGCGGCCGCCGCCACGCCAGCGGCCGCCGAGCCCGTCGCGGCTCCCACGGCGAACGCCGCGAACGCCCCGGTCAGCATGGTGCCTTCGATGCCGATGTTGACGACACCGGAGCGCTCGACCAGCAGCTCGCCGAGCGCGGCGATCAGCAGCGGCGCGGCGAGACGCAGGCTGGCCTCGAGCAGCGCCTCCACTCAGGCCCCCGTCCGCGCGCCCGCGGCGACGAGCCCGCCGCGACGCCTGCCGCTCCGCGGCAGCGCGAACCCCAGCGAGAACAGGATCACCACGCCTTGCACGACCTGGGTGGCGACCGCAGGCACACCCGCCTCGCGCTGCATCGCGCCGGCGCCTGCCTCCAGTGCGCCGAAGAAGAGCGCTGCGGGAATTACGCCCAGGGGATGCAGGCGCGCCAGCAGCGCCACGGCGATCGCCGTGTAGCCGTAGCCGGGCGAGATCCCCTCGTAGAGCTGCCCCGTCACCCCCGCCACCTCGCACGCGCCCGCCAG
>JAZFWH010000368.1:0-2105 GCA_036482635.1 Myxococcota bacterium | reverse complement strand
ACTGCGCGGAGCAAGCGACCGCGAGAGGAAGCCGATGTGCCGCGCGGCCACCACGCGCACCAGGCGCTCGATCAGCGGCTGAAACTTCGTACCGGGCTCCCCGTAGTACTCCTCGGGATAGAACTCCTGGACCTGATCGATCGACGGCATCGGATGCGCGCGTCCCAGCCCGCAGCCGATGCAGACCACCACCCACCACGCCACGCCCGGAAGCTCGAAGCGCGGGCGCACTTCAGCGCCCCCGCATACCGGGCAGGGAGGTACGCTCTCGGGCGGATGCGTCCCCGGGTCGAGGCGCCGCACGGGGCCCTCGTAGAGCTCGCGGACCGACAGGAGCAGACCTCGCGCAGGCGGTGGAGCGGCCGAGCGTGCGGTGCGTGACCGCAAAGGTCAAGCGAGACGCGCCGGCCGCGGTGTAGGGTCGGGGCGAGGGAGGAGCGGGAGCTGAACGAGAGGCCCGACCATCGGGGGCGTGACAGCGCCGCGCTGATCGCCACCTGGGCGGCGCTCTGCGCGCTGGTGCTGGGATTCGCGGCGCACCATCTGGAGGTGCCGGGCCTCTACTACGACGAGGTGATCCAGGCCACGCCCGCCTCCGAGTTCCTCCGGGAGGGCGGGCGGCCGCTCCAGATTCCCGGCGCCCGCAACACCTGGCTCTTCGGCGGCTGGTTTCCCGTGATGACCCAAGCGTACATGGGCGCGCTCAAGAGCCAGGCGTTGATCCCCGCCTTCGCCGCGTTCGGAGCCACCCGCGAGACGCTGCGTCTCACGACGCTGCTCTGGAGCCTGGCCGGGCTGATGCTGGCGATGCTCTGGGCCCGCGAGGTCCTGGGTCTGCCCGTCGCGCTGCTCGCGGGGGCGCTGGTCGCCCTCGATCCGAGCTTCGTCTGGGTGAGCCGCCACGACTGGGGCTCCTTCGCGCTGGGCTTTCTGTGCCGCGGCGGCGGGCTTGCGCTCGTCACCAGCGGCTGGCGGCGTCCGTCGCGGGCACGGCTCGCAGCAGGTGGTCTGCTGCTCGGCCTCGGTCTCTACAACAAGATCGACTTCGCCGTCTTCCTGGCCGCGGCGGGCCTGGCGCTCCTGATCGCGGCGCCGCGCACGGTCGGAGCCGCCCTGGGCCGCTGCCGTGACCGGCTGCTCTGCGTCGCCGCAGGCCTGGCGCTGGGAGCGGCGCCGCTGCTCGTCGCGCTGCGCGGCGCGCTGTCGGCGACCCGGGCGCTGCTGAGCGGCCCGAGCGCCGGCGTCTGCGGCTGGAGCGAGAAGCTCCACACCCTTGCCGTCACCCTCGACGGCTCCTACTTCCAACGCTTGATGCTCGCCGGGGGCAGCTTCGAACGGCTGCCGCAGGCGGACGCGGCTGGGAGCCCCTTCCTCGCGGTCTTCCTGCTGAGTGAGCTCGCGCTCGGCGCGCGCGTGCTGCGCGCCGCGCGCGCCGGCCGTCCTCTTCGCGCCGAGACCTTCGTGCTCGTCACCGCGATCGTCACCGCGCTGGGTCTGCTGCTCACGCCGCGTGCCGCGCGCGTCCACCACGCGCTCAACCTCTACCCGTTCCCGCAGCTGGTCGTTGCGAGCGTCGCGGTGGCGCTGTGGAGGGCGCGAGAACGCAGCATCTCCCTCGTGGCGCGCGGCCTCGCGGTCGCCGGCGTAGCTGCGGCGCTGGCGGGCAGTCTCGTCGTCAATGCGCGCACCCTCGACACGATCCGCGCCAGCGGAGGCAAGGGGCGCTGGTCCGGCGCCGTCGAGGCGCTGGCCGCGGAGCTGGACGGCGTGCCCGGCGCTGCGGCCGTGAGCCTCGACTGGGGCTTCCACGCCCAGCTGCGCTTCACGAAGCCCGAGCTCGAGCTCGAAGAGCCGATCTGGGCGCTGCGCCGGCAGCGGCTCGGCGTGGGCCCGATCTGGAGCCGCGACGGCACGCCGCAGCACCTCTACCTGGTGCAGCTTCCCGAGTACGAGGTCTTCGACGCGGGCACGTCCTTCCTCGAAGCCGTGCGGCGGCTGCCGATGGGGTCGGCGCTGATCCGTACCCACGAGGACAGCGCCGGCGACCCGGCCTTCCTCTCGGTGCGCTTCGCGCGGCCGCACCAGCTCGTCTACCGTCGGGGCTT
>JAZFWH010000367.1:0-2859 GCA_036482635.1 Myxococcota bacterium | reverse complement strand
CCGCTCGCACCGCCGGGCGGGGCGCGAGAGCCGAAACGCGCTTCAGGCGAGCGGCGGGGAGCTCGGCCACTCGAGGGCGGGGGCCGGAGACGCCGAGGCCCGCAGTCGTCGGCAGGAATTCCCTGTTCCCGAGCTCAGGGAAATCGCTGGTTCTCTGCGGCTAGGCGTAGGACGATATGTCGAGCTCCTGCATCGACGAACTCGCCCGCCCAAGTCGCGCAGCTGGCAGGTCGGTCAGCTCGAGAGAGTGGCGACAGAGCTGCTCCCGCGGCTACGCGGCAACATCTGAAACGAGAAGAGGGAGGATGATGCCTGTCACGGGATTCAACCCGGTCGCCCGCATCATCGCGGCGAGCGAGACCTCCAGCAGCTTCGGTCCCTGCCGATTGTCAAACACCACCTCCTCGCGTGGGGTCCCATTCCTTGGTTAGCGGCTACCTGGGCCTAATCCACGCTGGTTGGGTGGGGCCCGCCCACCCGACGTCGCTGAATGAAAAGGGCTGCGGGTGCAGCGGGGCGGCTGCGGTGCGGAGGGTTCTCGGCGCTGCTGGCCGGCACGGCACTTGCTACTCGTTGGGCGCATGCGCTTCTTCGTTCAAACGAATCGCTGGCGGCCCTGGGTGCCGCTGGTGTTTGCGGTGGCGGTAATGGTCGGCGACGCGACCTTCGCGGTGCGGCCGATCATGGGGTACTTCGAGGAGACGTCGATCTGGCCGAGGGAGCCGTTCGTCCGCTCGGTCGCGGCATACCTGGTCTTCGCCACGACGCTCGATCTGCTGGCCTGGCGCTTCTCGTCGGCGGCGCGGCGCCATGTACTGCTGCGACTCGTGTTCATTTCCGCGGTCGGAGCAGCGCTCACGCTCGTGGCGGGGGAGATCCGCTCGCTGCTGATCTTCCTCGTCGTCCTGGCTTTTGGCGTCGTCGCCCTCGGGCGCTTCACCTGGCCCATCGCCGCCGTCGGGGCGGTGGTCGTGCTGTGGCCACTCTTCGTGCGGCCGGCGCCACCCGATCCGCCGGAGATCGCCGCGATTCCCTCGCCGCGCCCGCCGGACCTCGTGGCGATCGTGCTCGATACGGTGCGCACCGAGCGCACGAGCGCCTACGGGCACACGCGCGACACGACGCCCCACCTGCGCGAGCTGTCGGCGCGCGGCGTTCGCTTCGACCGCGCCTCCGGCACCGGCAGCTGGTCACTCCCGAACCACGCATCGCTCTTCACCGGGCTCACGACAGAGCGCCACGGTGCCCACGACGCGCACAACTACCTCGACGCCGAGCACCCGACGCTTGCGGCCCTGCTCGCGGAGCGCGGCTACGAGACGGTGGGCTGGAGCGGCAATCCCTGGCTCGGCCACGGCACGGGCATGGCCCGCGGCTTCCACGCGATGCACGAGCCCTGGCGCACCACGCACGTGAAGTGGTTCATGATGGCGTACCGCGTCTACAACGGGCTCTTCGCGCCGGGGCGCGACAAGGGTGGCGCGGACACGCTCGTCGGGCTGCGGCGCTGGCTGGCGGAGCGCGACCCAGAGCGCCCGTACTTCCTCTTCGTGAACCTGATGGAGCCGCACGGGCCCTACCAGGACGTGCCGCGCGCGATGCGCCGCCGCTTCACCGACCCGGGCCTCTCGTGGCGCGAACTCGAGAGCGCCGGTATGCGCACCTGGGAGGCCACCCAGAACGGTGCACCCCTGGCCGAGGCCGACTTCCCCTTGCTACTCGACCTCTACGACGGCGCCATCGCCACGGGTGATATGTACCTGGGCGAGATCCTGGCCCTCGTCGGCGAAGAGCCGATCGTGGCGGTGCTCTCCGATCACGGCGAGTTCACGGGCGAGCACACGCTCTACGGGCACCCGGGCACGCTCTACGAGCCGACACTGCGCATCCCGCTCGTGATGGCGGGCGGACCGCTGCCCCGGGGCGTCGTCATGGACGGGCTCGTGAGCATCGCGGACCTCATGCCCACGTTCCTCCGCTCCGCGGGCGTCGCGCCGCCGCCGGGGCTCGACGGCATCGACCTGAATCCGATGCTCGCGGGCGCGGCGCATCCGGATCGCACGATCACGGCGGAGCAGTTCGCCGAGAAGGGTGGGCAGGCGAGCGGGTGGCGAAAGAGTCGGCCCGACGTCTGGAACCTCGTCGACGGAACGTCGCAGGCGGTCCTGCGCGGCACGACCAAGCGCATTGTCGTCGACGACGGCACCGACATCGCCTTCGACCTGGCGCGCGACCCCGGCGAGGAGCAGCCGCTCCCGGGTGGCTCGGTCGGGCTCGTCGCGCGCGTACCCGACGCCCCCGCCGAGGGAGAAGCGCCGCAGCTCGACGAGGGCCAGCGCCGCGCGCTAGAGGCGCTCGGTTACGCGGGCGAGCGCTAGCGATCATTCCCTACCGCGGCCCGGTAGCTCAGTTGGATCCGCGCGACTTGCTCAGGCGAACTGCATCGGGGCGCGCGGGGGTGGTGGCGGCTGCCGGGTCACAGCCGGCGCTTGTCCTCTGCGTCGAACAATAGGGTGATGCCCCCACCGCGCTTCTGCTCGACGTAAAGTGGTCATCGGCAAGGATTGCCCCGCTTAGCCCGGGAGGCTCCTTTGCACGACTACGCGCGTGCCGTTTTGGAGCTCATTGTCGCTAACGGCCCTGTAACCAGAGCGCGTCTCCTAGAGTTAGCGCGCGACCACTTCGGCGTACCAGTTCCCCCGGCGAGGCTCGACGGGTAATTGACTCCACCCGACTGCCAAAAGAGGTCGTGCGCCCCCCGGCGGTCGCGGTCGGCCGATCGGCTCGACGCGTCGCGTCCACGCTTCACTCGCGTCGGCGCTCGTCCCGCTCCTGCTCGTCTTTGCAGTCGATGCAGAG
>JAZFWH010000366.1:0-28777 GCA_036482635.1 Myxococcota bacterium | reverse complement strand
AGCACCACGCTCGCCCCCTCCTCGACGAATAGCCGCGCCGTCGCCTCGCCGGTCCCGCGGGCGGCTCCGGTCACGAGGGTCGCCTTGCCTTCCAGCATTCCCATGTCGCGCTCCTCCGGCGCCGCCGATTCCCACGCGATTCTACTCCATTGCTATGCTGGTCGGGTTCCGGGACGACCACAGCGGAGGCCCCCAGATGGAGAAGCTCGTCTACATCGCCTGGAAGCGGAACGGCGACGCGATCGAAGACTTCCGCAAGCAGCTCGTCGACGAGCTCGGCCCGCGGCTGCTCGAGCTGGGAGCCCGAAAGCTCACCATCGGCGTCGCCGACCTGAACGAGAACATCGGATCCCACAGTGCGATGAAGATCATGGGCGAGGGTGCGGAGATTTCGGCGGCCGTCTCCCTGTGGATGGAATCGCTCGACGACCGCCAGCCGCTGGAGGAGACTCTGCGCTCGATCACCAGCCGGCTGACGGGCTATCTGGTAACCGAGTCGGTACCGCTGGCCTGCCCGGACCGCGACTGGCCCGACGGCGCGCGCAGCCCCGGCCTCACCCACTTCACGGCGTTTCCCAAGCCCGAGCGCGTGAGCGACGAGCAGTTCTACGAGGCCTGGCACGGCTCCCACACGCCTCTCTCCTTCGAGCTCCACCCGCGCCGCTGGCAGTACGTGCGCAACGCCGTGGCCCGCCCGATCACGCCGGGCGCGCCCCCCTGGCGGGCCCTCGTCGAGGAGCGCTTCCGGGGGCTCGAGGACTACACGGACCCGAAGCGTTTCTTCGGCTCGAAGGAGGTGGTCGCGCGCATGCTCGACGACCTGAAGCAGTTCGCTGACGTCGAGCAGATGCACTCGGTCCCGATGAGCGAGTACATCCTCAAGAGCTGAGCCGTGCGGCGGGGGTGAGCGATGGCGACTCACGAGCAGCTGGAAGAGAGGGTCCGCGTCCTGGAGAGCCGACTCCGGGCTGTCGAGGACATCGAGGCGATCAAGGTGTTGAAGGCGCGCTACGGGGAGCTGGTGGACGCCCGCTACGACCTCAAGGGGCCGAAGGGGCGCTCCGAGCTCGAGGCGCTGGCGAAGCAGATCGCGGACCTCTTTACCGCAGACGCCGTCTGGGACGGGGGGCGAGCCCTCGGCGTCTGCAAGGGGCGCGACGAGATCTGCGAGCGGTTCCTCAAGCCGACACTGCGCTTCTCGTGGCACTACTTCGTGAAGCCACGCATCGAAGTGGAGGGCGACAGTGCGCGCGGTCGCTGGGACATCCTGTCGCCCTGCACCACCCGCGACGGGCGTCCCCACTGGATGGCCGGCGTCGAGGACGACGAGTACGCCAAGGTCGACGGCCGCTGGCTACACAGCCGCATGAAGCTCAGCGTCGTTTTCCTGGCACCCCACGACGTCGGCTGGGCCAGCGTGAACGGCTGATCTGTGCCCACCAGACGCGCAGTCTGGATCGCCGCCGTCCTGGCCGCGTTGGCCCTGGCGATCGAGGGCGGGGACCGCCTCCGCCGGCGTCAGGGCGGCGGACCCGCTCGTTTCGACCGCGTGGTCCTGGTGACCATCGACGCTCTGCGCGCGGATCACGTCGGCTCCTACGGCTACCGGAGGCCGACCACTCCCTTTCTGGACCGGCTCGCGGAGCGCGGAGCCCGTTTCGAAGCCGCGTTCTCCCCTTGTCCCGTGACCAACCCGAGTCACGCCTCCATGCTCACGGGACTGTTCCCACACCGCCACGGCGTGCTGTCGAACCGGCATCGCCTCGACGCGAGCCTGCCCAGCCTGGCGCGCCGCCTGCGCTCCCAGGGCTTCGACACAGCGGCCTTCGCCAGTGTGAGCTTCCTCGAGTCCCTGAACTCGGGGTTCTACCGGTTCGACGCCAGGCTCCGGCCGGGCTCGGAGACGGTGAACGCGGCGATCGATTGGTTGAAATCCGAGCGGAACTCCGAGCGGTTCTTCCTGTGGGTTCATCTATACGACGTCCACGAGTGGTGGCGGATGGACTGGGCGAACCCGTCCCTTCCCATCGAAGTCAAGACTTCGATCCCGGGAGACGTGCGTCCGTACATGTCGAGCCTCCACGGCTGGCCGACACCGTTCCTGGCGAAGTGGGTTCTCCACGGCGGCCGGGAGATCACCAGCCTGGTGGAGGCGCTCGAGATCATCGACGACTACGACGCGCGGTTGCTGTACGCGGACGGGCAGATCGAACGGCTCTACCAGGCAGTCGAGGAGACGCCGGGCGGTGGCGAGACGCTCTGGATCGTCACGTCGGACCACGGCGAGGGGCTGGGCGGGCACGGCTACCTGACTCACGGCGTCAATCTGCACGACGAGCAGTTGCGGGTGCCCCTCATCGTGTCCGGGAACGAGGGCTCCATACCCCCGGCCGTGATCGACTCGCTGGTGAGCCTCGTCGACCTGCCAGCAACCGTCCTGGAGCTGACCGTCGCTGACGCGGGAGCCGCATGGGGTGATGGTCGGTCGCTCGCTTCCCTGCTCCTCGGCAGGCGACGCGAGACCCAGCGCGATCGCGTCGCATTCGCCGAGCGGGCAGCTTACGCTGCGTGGATGGAGAAGTTCGGAGCCGTGGAGGAAAACGTGCACGCCGCGTTCGACGGCCGCCACAAGCTCATCCTGCACGGCCGCGGCAGCGACGAAGTCTACGATCTACTCGCGGATCCGATGGAGACCCAGAACCTGCGCGACGCGCCGCCCCACCTGGCAAGCTTTCTCGGCCAGATCTCGAGCGAGCGAGTCCGGGAGTCGCAGCCGGCTCCCGAGCTCCCGGCGCACATCGAGGCCGAGCTCCAGGCGTTGGGCTACGTGGAATAGGGCCCGAGCGGGAGATGCGAAGCGGGCCGGCTCACTCGCCCGTCCATCTGCGAAAGATCAGCGAGGTGTTCACGCCGCCGAAGGCGAAGTTGTTGCTCATCACGTGCTCGGCCTGGATCGCGCGCCCCTCGCCCCGGATGTAGTCGAGCTCCCCGCAGCGCGGGTCCACGCTGTCCAGATTCAGCGTCGGTGCGAACCACCCCTCGCGCATCATCTCGATCGAGATCCAGGCCTCCAGGGCACCACACGCCCCCAGCGTGTGGCCGAGGAAGCTCTTGAGCGAGCTGGTCGGGACGCGGTTGCCGAAGACCGCGTGGGTGGCCTGGCTCTCCGCGATGTCTCCGGCCTCGGTTCCGGTGGCGTGCGCGTTGACGTAGTCGATGTCGCCGGGTCCCAGGCCGCTGTCCCGCAGCGCCAATTCGATCACGCGCCGCATGCCGTCGGCGTCGGGATTGGTGATGTGCTTGCCGTCGCAATTGGTGGCGAAGCCCAGGACCTCGGCGTAGATGGGTGCGCCGCGCTCGCGGGCACGCTCGAGCTCCTCGAGAATCAGCGTGCCGGCGCCTTCCCCGACCACCAGGCCGTCCCGATCCGCGTCGAAGGGACGCGGGCTCGAGCTCGGATCGTCGTTGCGCGTCGACGTCGCGAACATCAGGTCGAAGACGGCGCAGTCGATCGGATGAAACTCCTCGGCCCCGCCCGTGATCATCCGGTCCTGCTTGCCGGAGGCGATCGCCTCGAAGCCGTAGCCGATTCCCTGGCTGCCCGAGGTGCAGGCGCTGCAGGTCGTGATCACGCGTCCCCGCACTTCGAAGAACTGGGCGAGGTTCGCCGACACCGTGTGGCTCATGAAGCGAATGTAGTCGGTGGCGCGGATCCCCCTGAGCGTCTTGCGCACGTAGATGGCGCCGGCGTAGGTCGCCATCGCCGGGGGGCTTCCGGCCGTCGAGCCGTAGGAGATCCCGGTGGATCCGCTGTGCAGGACGGCACTGTCCAGCAGGCCCGCGTCCCCCAGGGCGATCTCGGTGGCGCGCGCGGCGAGCAGCGAGACGCGCCCCATGCTGCGGGTGCGTTTGCGGGGATAGCGGGCCGGCACGTCGAAGTCCTCGATCCTGGCCGCGAGCCGCGTGTCCATGCCCTCGTACTCGCCGAGCTCGGGAACCACCGAGACACCGGAGCGGCCGGCGTGCAGGCTCTCGCCGATACTCTTCCAGTCTCCACCGATCGGGCTGAGGCCGCCCATGCCCGTGACGACGACTCTTCTCATCCCATTCCCCCGTTGACCGAGATCACCTGGCCGGTCACGTAGGAGGCTTCGTCCGAGCACAGGAACCCGACCACCGAGGCCACTTCCTGGGGCGTGCCGAGGCGACGCATGGGAATGACCGCCGCGATCCCCTCTCGAGGGAGTCCCTCGATCATCTCGGTCTCGATCAGACCCGGCGCCACGCTGTTGACCGTGATGCGACGCTTGGCGAGCTCCAGGGACAACGCCCGCGTGGCCCCGATCAGACCGGCCTTCGAGGCGCTGTAGTTCACCTGGCCGCGGTTGCCAAGCACCCCGGATACCGACGAGATCGTCACGATGCGCCCTCCCTGGCGCGCCCGGACCATGGGCATGACCAGCGGTTGAAGCACGTGGTGAAAGCTGTCGAGGTTCGTGCGCAGCACGCGCTCCCACGCCTCGAACTTCATGCCCGGGAACGGTGCGTCGTCGTGCACGCCGGCGTTGCAGACCACGCCGTAGTAGTGGCCGTGGGCAGCCAGGTCGGCCTCGAGAGCGCGCGCGCAGGCCTCGCGGTCGGCGACGTCGAAGGGAAGCAGGGCCGCATCGCCGCCTCGGGCGCGAACCTCCGCGAGGGCCTCCTCGGCGGCCTCCTTCCTCTCCCGGTAGTTGATCACCACCGAGAATCCCCCGACGGCGAGCTTCACCGCGATGGCGCGCCCGATGCCGCGGCTGCCTCCCGTGACCAGCACCCTTCTCACCACCCGCCCCCCTCGGCGTAGTCGGCATCGGGCACGAAGCAGTTGAGTCGGCCCTCGGCGAGCCGCGCTCCGGTCGTTGCGTCCTCGAGGCTGCAGTCGAAGGAGAGCAGCCCGGGGGAGGTCCCCCAGACGTGATGGGCCTTCACCACGAGCGTCTGGCCGGGGTGGAAACACGCTGCGTAGAATCCCACGCGCCGCGACCCGAGCAGCAGTCCGATCTGGGGCGCCGCACCCGAGGCGCGCCCGACCAGCCCGGCGTGCGCAGCGATGCATTGGGCCATGTACTCGACGCCAACCCACGCGGGCACGTTCCCGGTGCGATCCCGGAACAGGGCCTGCTCGTCGATCTCGACGCTGCACACCGTGTGATCGTCCGTGTGGCTCAGCACCCGCGAGAGGAAGACCATCGGCCCTGCGTGGGGAAGGACCTCCTCCACGCGGGGACAGTCAGCGACTGGCATTCGAACCGTCATCGCTCCAGAACTCGTAGAAGTTGAACCATTGATAGGGAGCGCGGACGCAGTACGCCGCGAGCCGGTCCGCGTACTTCTGGCAGAGCTGTGCCAGCGCCTCGCGCCTCTCCGCACGGGGAAGCTCCACGCGCTCGGCGAAGCTCTCGACGTGGACTTCGTAGACCCGCTCGGCCCGGCGCAGCCCGGTCATCATCAGCACGGGGCAGCGCAGCAAGGCGGCCAGGCGAAACGGCCCTTCGGGTAGCAGGGCCGTCCCCCCAAGAAACGCCACCCGCGCGACAGAGCGACTCTCGTTGGGGGGAACCCGGTCCCCCAGGATGGCCACCACGTCTCCGCGCTCGATGCAGGCCCTCGCTTCGAGAACATGCTGGAACGATCCCGGCTGGACCTGGATCACGCGCACACCGCCTCGCCCGTCCGACTCCGGACCGCGGAGTCTGCGCAGGATTCCGTTGATGCGGGCAGCGTGGCGCGTGAACATGAGCAGGTGGACGGTGATGGGCGAGTGGGCCTCTGCCACCAGCCGCATGACGTCGAAGCTTCCCAGGTGCGAGCCCAGGATCAGTGCCCCGCGCCCCTCCCCGACCACGCGGTCCAGGTACGGCTTGCCGTGGAGCTCGACCTGGAACGCCGAGCGATCGCCGAGCCAGAAGCCGATGCGGTCGAGGATCGTCGTGCCGAACTCGAGGAAGTGACGGAAGACGTGGCGGGCGCCGGGAGGCGCACCGAGCGCGCGCGCGCCGCCCGGGCTGGCGTACAGTCTGCCCAGGTAACCGCGCGACGCCCTGCGCCGGGACGCGTCGGTCAGGAAGAAATAGCTCACGATCGCGTAGAGCAGGAGCTCGGCGATCCCGCGACCCAGTCGACGGTAGAGCCAGACCGTGAAGCGAATGCCCAGGGTCGAGCCCCGCTCCTGCCGAGCGTGCCAGGCGGTCGTCTGGTTCATGCGCTCTCCCACAGCTGCCGGGCGAGGAGCCGGCCAGAGCGGGGCAGCATTCCGAAGAAGAGCCTGGTGTGAAGCCAGGAGATGCGCAGGTTGTCGCGGACGAGGTCGAAGTGGGAGATGCCGCCGTCGAAGTAGCGGACGCGCGTCGGGACGTTGACGACGGGCACGCCGGCCCACACGAGGCGCACCGCGATCTCGGGATCGAAGTCCATGCGGTCTCCACACGCGACTGCGTCGAGGATCCGCAGGGTCGGCTCCAGCGGAAGGCAACGGAGACCGCACAAGGGATCGCGTATCTCGAGGGAGCAGGTCTCGACCCACACCCAGACCCGCGACAGCCAACGCCCGTAGCGCCGGCCGGCTGGCGCGCTGTCGTCGAACAGCGGCGCACCCAGCACCAACGCCCCGGGCCGCTGGCGAGCCGCTTCGAGCAGGACCGGCACGTCTCGGGCATCGTGTTGTCCGTCCGCGTCGATCTGCACCACGTGGCTGTGCCCGAGCTGCGCCGCGAGGCGATAGCCGACGCGTAGCGCCACGCCACGCCCCGCGTTCGGACTGCGCCGCTCCACTCGCACCCACGAGTGCGCCGCTTCGAGCTCGATCAGCGCGGCGCGGGTGTCGTCGTCGCTCCCGTCGTCGACGATCAGGCAGGGGAGGCCGAGCGGGGAGAGCGCCGAGACGACCTCCGCGATGGTGGCTCCGTGGTTGTAGATGGGGATCAGCAGGCACGGCTTCACGGCCGTCCCTCAGCGTCCTCGTGCATCAGCAGACGCCCGAGCGAGAAGACGGTGCCACCGTCCGCCAGCTGAAAGCCGATCCGGGCACCGTCCGCCGCCGCTTCGAGCCTGAGCACGAAGCGCTGCCCGGGACCCATGGGCTGCTTGAACTTGAGGCCTTCGATCTTCGAGAGGCGCCGCGGGCCGACCCAGCTCGCCGCGAACCGCATCACCCAATCCAGCTGGAGCACCGCGGGCACGACCTGCCAGGCGGGGAAGTGACCGGGCCAGCAGTCCAGGTCCGGCGGCACCCGCAGCTCGTGCTCGATCGAACGCGGGCCGCACCTCTCGCCGAGGATCTCGGGATGCAGGCGAGCGCTCGTCGCCTCGCCCCGCTCCGCCGTGGGATTCCGCCCGGTCATCCGCTTCCATCCACCCCGCCCGGCAGCCGCGGCGGAAAGATCCGCCGGAACAGCGCGTCGGAGGGAGCGCCGCAGTAGGGCCGGAACCGCCACTGCCGATAGACGAACTCCGCGGCGTACAGGCTGCCCATCAGCAGGTAGGCGACGGCTCCGGTGTAGAGGGCCCACTGGGTACGCGTCGCCGCCACGGCCAGGCCCAGGGCAAGGGCTCCGTTCAGCAGAAAGAAGGCGCACCAGACGACCGTGACTCTCCGGCAGTAGCGAATCTCGTGGTCGGAAAGCGCTCGCCGCTGGGCCCGCGCAAACGACTCGACGATGCATTCGCGTCGCCCGAGGGAGCCGGCGAAGACGATCAGCAACGCGAAGCTGATCAGGGCGGGCGTAGCCAGGAGCGCCAGCGGATCATTCCAGGCCGCCGTGACCAGCATGGCGGCGCCGGCGACGAACAGCGGCAGCCTGACACCCACGGCGCTTTCGACGCGCCGGCCACGCGAAGCGATCACGCCCCGCGCGACGACGAGAACCAACACGCCGAGGGCGACCAGGCGCGGCGAGGTCACCCCGAGCGCGAGATAGACCAGCGCCGGATACGCCAGGACCAGTGCGACGTGGAGCACGGCCATGGCCCTACGACACCTGGCCGTCTCCGAGCCTTCGGTGGATCAGATCGACGACGTCCTGGACGACCCGGATCTTCCGGATCTCGTCCTCGCTGACAGCCAATCCGGTCTCTTCCTCCAGGCCCACGACCAGGTCGATGGCGTCGATGCTGTCGAGATCCAGATCGTCGATCAGGTTCGCCGTCGGGTGGACCGCGGAGGGATCGAGATCGAACGACTGAACGAGCAGCGCGGTGACCTGATCGAGGATCTCCTCTTTGGACATCTTCATCACCTCGCCTGCTGGTTCTCGGCCACGAACTTCGCGAGGTTCCGCACTGACGCGAAGCGTTCGCGATTCGACTCGGGGTCGTCGCCGGTAACGATTCCGAAGCGCTCCTCGATCGCCATCGCGATCTCGAGGGCGTCGATCGAGTCGAGTCCCAACCCGTCTCCGAACAGCGGCTGCGAGCTCTCGATGTCGTCCGGGGCGAGGTCCTCGAGGACGAGCGCCTTGATGATCAGATCCTTGATCTCGAGCTCGAGCTCTTCAGTCGCACCCATGATCGAGCCTCGCTTCGAAGTAGGAACGCAGTTCCCGGGTGATTCGCCGCGCAGCTGCAGCCGGTGCCTCGTCGGGGTGCGCGAGCCGGCCGGCTTCGAACGGCTCGCCCACGGCGATGGAGAAACGCAGTTTTCGCGTCGGGAAATAGTGAGGGTCGGCCTTGTTGAGCGCAGGCGGGTCGCAGCGAACGACCACCGGGGTGATCGGGCACCCGCTTTGCAAAGCCGCGCGGGCAGCCCCGCGCTTGAAGGGCCCGAGTCCGCCGCGCGGAGAGCGGGAACCCTCCGGGAACAACAGCACGGTGCGACCGGCCTGCAGCCGCTCGGCGCAGGCGTTGACCAGGGCCTCGCCGTCGTCGTTCGGGACGTAGCCCGCGGCGCTGACGATTCCGCGCAGGAAGGGGTTCCGCCACGCAGCGCGCTTCACGATGCAGTCCGCCTGGGGAAGCCGGGAGATCAGCATCACCACGTCCAACAGCGTGGGGTGATTCGCCACCACCAGGCCCGCGCCCTCGCGCAGGCGCTCGACTCCGGAGTCGCTCAACTCGAACTGGCCCACCGCCGTGCCCAGGCGGAGGAAGGCCCGGAACAAGCGGTGAATCCAGCGCTGTGCCACGAGCTCGCGGTCGGCGCGGCGCCCTCCGAACCGAGAGAGGATCGGAAGCAACCCGCCCGCCAGGACCACCGCACCGATCCCGAACACCGCGAACAGGAACGCGGTGCGCAGCACGTGGCCCAGGCGCTCGACCCGATCCCCGAATCCGGGACGGCGCTGCGGCGCGCCCCCCCCGCGGCGCCCTGCCTCAGAGGCTGCCGGCGCGCGCGAGCCGTCCGGCGCGAAGACCCGGGTGACCGGCCAGCTTCGCGGCTGCGGCTGGATCATGCCTGTCTCCGGAGACCCATGGCGACCCCCTCGCCTCAACCTCATCGGCCGTCCCAGCGATACACCCCATCGGATCTCCTATGGCTTTGCTTGAAGGCATTTCGACCGACCCGTTGCGGGCTGGTGGGGGTGCGCGTTGGACGCGGGTCCCGGCCGCCCGGACGCTCGCGCTGCTCGGCGCTCTGCTGGCGGCGCTGGTCGGAGCGCCCGGCGAAGCGGCGCCATCCGCACAGGACGACCCGCCGCTCGAGCTGGAGTCGCTGGCCGCTGAGTTTGCCGCGATGCCGGGGCTCTCCGCCCGCTTCCGGGAGGAGAAGCACCTCGCCCTGCTCCAGGAGCCACTCGTCAGCCGCGGCGTGCTTTACTTCGCCCGCCCGCGGCGGCTCGTGCGGCACATGCACGAGCCAGTGGCCTCGACCCTGCTGGTGCAGGGTGAGCAGATCGCCTTCAGCGGCGCCCACGGCATCCGGACCCTCGACCTGGCTGAGAGTCCGACCCTGCTCGCACTGGTGGACAGCATCCGCCTGCTGCTGGCGGGCGACGTGGAGGCACTGCGGGAGTCCTTCCGGGTCGAGTTCGAGTCGGCTGGCGACTCGGACGAGCGCGCTTGGGAGATCCGCCTCGAGCCGCTCCCCCCGCCGGTTCGCGAGGTCATCGCCTCCATCGCGATCGCCGGCCGGGGCAGAACTCCGCTCGAGCTGCGCGTGGTCGAGACGGGCGGCGACGAGACGCTGACCCGCTTCTCCGAGGTCGACACCGATCGCCGTTTCAGCGACGACGAACTCGCGAAGTTCTTCCGGGTTCCCGCGCCGTGAAGCACCGCCCGGGCATCGCGCTGGGCCTCGGTGCGGGCCTCCTGCTGGCGATGGGTGCGTACAGCGCCCGCCACCTGGAGCTGTCCAGCGGCATGGAGCAGTTCCTCTCGGCAGCCGACGGCAACGGCCTGGAGGCGATCTCGACGCGCCTCGCCGACTCCGCCGCGACGCGCACGATGATCCTGAGCCTGCGGGCTCCGGACCTCGCCCACGCCATCGCCGCGGCGCGAGACTGGGCGCGAATCCTGCGGGCGCACGCGGAGGTCGCCTCCGTCCGTTTGGGTCCGGACCCGGCGTTCGGCCGGGCGGTCTTCGACCTCTACTTCCCGCGCCGCTTCCTGTTCCTCTCGACGCAACCGGAAACCGAGCTCTCCGCGCGCTTCAGCCCCTCCGCCCTGCGGGTCGTGGCGCGGAATCTCCTCACGGACCTGGCGCTGCCCGAGGCTCAGCTCGCCAAACAGGTCGCGGGGGCCGACCCGCTGCTCGCCTTCCCGGAGCTGCTGCGACGCTTCGATGGCTCGCGGCTCGGCGGGCTGCGCGTCGTGGACGGCCAGTTCGTCGACGCGGAAGGCTCGACTGCGATCCTGTTCGTCACCACCGTTCACTCGGCGTTCGACACCGGGCGCCAGGCCCCGTTCGCCGACTTTCTCGCGCAGTCCTTCGCCGAGCTCGACCTGCGCTTTGGCGGCGCGCTGGAGCTGGAGCGCAGCGCGGTGCACCGCTTCGCCGTGGCTTCCGAGCGGAGCGCTCGGGCCGACATGGCGCGCATCTCGGGGGTGTCGGCGGCCGGGATCGCAGCACTGTTCCTGCTGATGTTCGGCTCGCTGCGCCTGCTGGCGATCTCCCTGCTTCCCCTGATCGCGGGGATCCTGGCGGCGACGAGCGTCGGAACGCTGCTGTTCGGGAAGCTGCACCTCACCACGGTGGTGTTCGGCTCCACCTTGATCGGGGTGTGCATCGACTACCCGATCCACTACATCAATCACCACACCCTGGTGCCCGCGGGCGACCCCTGGGCATCCCTGCGACGGGTCTGGACCGCGCTCGCGCTCGGCGCGCTCACCACGGTCGCCGGCTTCGCCGGCCTGGCGTGCTCGAACTTCCCCGGCGTGCGCGAGATCGGCACCTTCTCGGCGGTCGGCGTCCTCGCCGCCCTGCTTGCGACGGGCGCGCTGCTGCCTCCGCTCATGCCCCGGGTGGCGCGCGCTGGCCGCCTCCAGCAGCGCCTGGCCGACGCCCTCGGCGGCCTGCTGCGTCGGCTGGGAGAACGCAGGCGCGTTCTGGTGGCGATCCCGACCGGCGCCCTGATCCTGTGCGCCGTCGGCCTGCCCCGCGTCACCTGGCGCGACGACGTGTTCGCGCTCAACGCGCCGCTCGGAGCGGAGCTGCTCGCCGAGGACGAGCGGGTGCGAGCTCGCGTCTCCCGAATGGACGCCGGTCGCTTCGTCGTCGCGCTGGCGCCGGATTGGGAATCCGCCTTGCAGCTCAACGATGCCGCGGCCCTGCGGCTGGCGGCAGCGCGCGAGGCCGGCGCGATCGACGAGTTCCGCTCGCTTCACGCCTTCCTCTGGTCCGAGGACCTGCAGCGCAGGAACTTCGCAGCGCTGGCCGGGTTCCCGGACCTGCCGGCACGGCTGGCGGTGGCCCTCGACGCCGAGGGCTTCCGGACCGAGGCCTTTGCTCCCTTCGGCGCGGCGCTGCGCGGGACTCCGCCCGAGCCCCTGCGCCTGGACGACCTGCAGGCGTCCCCGCTCGCGGATCTCGTCGCTCCCTTCCAGGTCGCCCTGGAAGACGGGGTCGCGCTGCTGACGTTTCTGCGCGGCGTGCGCGATCCGGACGCGCTGGAGCTGGCGCTGTCGGGGCTCGAAGGTGTCCACTACGTCGACCAACAGAGCCTGATCGCCCAGGCGTACGGACGCTACCGGGAGCGGACGAGCGCCCTGGTGCTGGGCGGCCTGCTTGCCGTGCTCGGGCTGCTGCGCCTGCGCTACCGCTCGGCGCGCCTCGCGTTGGCCGCCGCGACTCCGGCGGTGCTCGCCGCGGCGTTCACGCTGGCGGTCCTGGCGCTGGCGGGCTCACCGATCGGATTGCTCCACCTGCTCGGTCTGCTGCTCGTGCTCTCCTTCGGCGTGGACTACAGCATCTTCCTGCTGGAGAGCCGACAGCACTCCCAGGCTGCGCTGCTGAGCATCGCCATCGCCTGCGCTTCCACCTGCCTCGCCTTCGGACTGCTGGCGGCCTCGTCCTTCCCGGCGCTGCGCGCGTTGGGCGTGACCACCGGTCTGGGCGTCGTGGCCAGCCTGGTGCTCGCCCCGACCGCCCTGGCACTCGCGGAGCCGCGGAGGCCCAGCGCGTGAGCCCGCGCCTCGCCGTGCCGCTGCTTCTGCTCGGCCTGGCCTGCGCGTCGGGTCGAACGGGCCCGGAGCTGCGGAAGGCCGAGCTCGCGCGGGCCGGTGACCCGAGCGCGCTCGTGGCGACCTACGACATCCCGGGCAGCTTCCTGATCCGACAGCAGCTGCGTTTCCGCTTCGGGGACGAGGAGGGCAGCTTCCAGGCGGTGGTCCAGAAGCTGTGTGACGAGGTCAGGGTCGTGGGCCTGACTCCGTTCGGATCGCCGGCCTTCGCCATCCACCAGCGCGGCCTGGACGTCCGCGTCGAGTCGTACCTGCCGGGCCCCTGGCCATTCGACCCGCGGCAAATCCTGCTCGACGTCCACCGCATCTACTTCGTGCCGATCGCGGAGACCGCGCCCCCGGACGCGATCTACGCCACCCGCCACGGCGACGAGACGCTGTTCGACCGCTGGTCCTCCGGCCGCCTCGTGGAGCGGACCTTCCGCAGGGTCGACGGCGACCCGCCGGGACGCATCGTCGTCAGCTATCCGGGCGGGGCAACCCGGGGATCCCCCCCGCGCGAGGTCCGGCTCGAGAACGAGCGCTACGACTACGAGATCACCGTCACGACGCTCTCCCGCACGGAGCTGGTCTGCGCTCCCGCGACTGAAGACCCGCTGCCCGCCAACCGATGACGGGGAGCGCCCATAGGCCGCGCGATCCCGCGCCATCACGACAGGAGGGCAAACGTGCTGCTTCGAACCATCGCAGCGTTTCTGGCTCTGACCTTCTTCCTTCCGGCCGACGCTCTCGCCAGGCAGACCGAGCTTTTCTTCTCGGTGAGCGACGCCGTCAACAGCCCGGTCGGCAAGCAGAAGCTGCTGGACGTCTCCTTCTACTTCGCGGGCCAGAAGGCGCCGCGCAGGAAGACGGTGCTGGGTGAATGGACGGCGAACCGGAGCACCCGAGGCCTGTTCCGCAGCGATTCCAACGCCTGCCAGATCGCCTTCCTCTCGGCGCTGATCGCGCTGCAGGAGCGCGCCCAGAGCGAGGGGGGCGACGCGATCGTCGACATCGTGTCGGCCACGCGCGGCAGGGAGACCGCGAGCCCGACCGAGTACCGCTGCGTGGCAGGCGTGACCGTCGCACACGTGGGACTCGCCGGCACCGTCGTCCGGCTGCGATGAAGACGCCTCCCAGGGCCGGCGCGCGGCAGCGATGAGTACGCTTCCGGGGACGCGAGCTCGCGCGAGCGTCCGCTGGACAGTCTGTGCGGTGGTGGCCGTCTGGCTGGCGACGGGCTGCGCGACGTGGCAGCTGCGCCGCCAGAGCGAGCCGATCGACTCGATGGCGTCGCTGCGGGGAAGTGTGGCCACGCAGGTGCGAAGCTCGCACCCCCTGGTAGTCGTGCTGGTGCGCACAGACGGGGAGGCACCGACCCTGGTCGACCACTTCGTGGTCGAGCGGGCGGGGCGCTGGAGCTTCGCGGTGGCACCGGGGCGCTACGCCGTCGGCGCCTTCGAAGACGTCGACGAGGACGGGAGCTACGACGGCGAGCCCGCGCTGCCGGCGACGGAGGGGCCGCGCTACGAACTGGAGCCGGGCGAAAGCGTCGAGGGCATCGAGCTGTTGATCCCGCCCGACGGGCGCGCCCGCGTGGAGGGCCCGGTTGAGATCGCGAAGCTCCAGGCCCGCTCGATCGCCGAGCAGGAACGCGTCAGCCTCGGGCAGCTCGAGGCCCTGGGGGAGGTGGTGAGCCTCGCCGATCCCCGCTTCGGTCCCGAGAACGGGCAGAAGGGGCTGTGGCGGCGCTGGGATTTCGTCCACGACGTCGCCCCCGGGACCTACTTCCTGGAGGCGTGCGATCCGCGCAAGACCCCGGTCCTGTTCGTGCACGGCATGACCGGCAACCCGCGCGAGTTCCAAGCGCTCGCCGCCGACCTGGATCGCGACCGCTTCCAGCCGTGGTTCTACTACTACCCGTCCGGGGCGCGCCTCGCACACGTCAGCGATCACCTGAGCCAGCAGGTGACGAAGCTCCGGCTGCGCTGCCGCTTCGACCAGCTGTTCGTGGTCGCCCACAGCATGGGCGGCCTGGTGGCGCGCTCGTTCATCCTGGAGCATTACGCGCGGGGCGGCGGCGACTACGTGACGCTCTTCGTGTCGATCGCGACCCCCTGGCAGGGTCAGGAGGCGGCCCGCTGGGCTCGGCTCGCGCCCCCGGGCCTCGACCTGCCCCCTTCCTTCCAGGACGTCGCGCCGGACAGCGAGTTCATCGCCGGGATCTTCTTCGAGGACCCGCACACGCGCACCGTCCGGCGCCGGCTACCGAGGCACGTCTCCTACCACATGGTCTACGGGTACAAGCGGGCCGCGAGCCGCCCCGGGCCCTCCTCGGACGGGGTCGTGTGGCTCTCGAGCGGGGCCAGCCTGGCCGTGCAGGAGGAGGCCGAGACCCAGCGCGCGTTCGACTACGGCCACGCGGAGATCCTGCGCAGCCCGGAGGCGGCCACACACCTGAGCGCCGTCCTGACGCGAGCGATCCGTTAGCTCTCGCTGGAGGCCGGGGGGCGCAGCGGGTCGGCCCCGCTTCGCGCCCGCCGCGGAGCGCGAACGCGCCGTGCGGCGCCTCCCGCCCGACGCGCCTGCGGTTCGCCTCCGGTCGGCGCTCGCATATGCTGCCAAAGGGGACCGTGGAGGCCGGAGCGGCGGAGCCGGCGGAACAGGCTCCGGCCGAAGTTGATGCCCAGCGGCGGGATGCTCCAGTGGGAAGGCGCTTCCCCGCGCTCCAGGACGAGCTCCCGGATCCTTTCGCGCAGCTTCATGCGCTCCCTGCGCAGCTCCGGATCCAGCGTCTCGTAGTCGTCGACCCAGATCATGATGATGGCGCTGAAGGGATCGAGCTCGTCGACGAAGTCGAGGGTGCGACGCACGTCGTCCAGGGTCTCGCCCTGCGTGCCGAGGATGAACGTGTGGCAGTCCGGAATGCCCGTGTCGGTGCAGAGCCGGTGCAGCGCGCGGATCTGGTCGACGCGGAAGCCCTTGCGCAGGCGGATCAACACCTCGTCGCAGCCCGAGTCCGAGCCGATCTCCATCCCGGCACAGCCCGCCGCCTTCGCGAGCTCGGCCATCTCCTGGTCGAAGCCCAGCGGATTGGCGTAGCAGGTCCAGGGAACGTTCCAATCCCGCGCGATCAGCTCGCGGCACACGTTCTTCGCGTGGCTCTTGGGCAGGTTGAACACCGAGTCGACGATGAAGAAGTGGCGGATCCCGGGCTGACACTCCAGCGCCCGGAACATCTCGTCGACGATGGCCACCGGCTCGCGGGTGCGGCCGACGCGTCCCTCGATCAGCGGATACGTGCAGTAGTCGCAGCGCAGCGGGCAGCCTCGCTTCGTCTGGACCGAGTCGATGGCGTAGCGCTCGTAATAGCGGGCATCGACCAGCGATCGGTCGGGCGGCGACAGGCGGTTCATGTCGATGAAGTCGCGAGCGGGCGGGTTGGAGACCAGCTCGCCGCCCTCGAACCGGTGAAGGCTGCCGATCTCTGCCAGTCGCTCCGGCCGACCTTCGAGCGCCTCGACGAGCTGGGGGAAGGCCCGCTCGCCCTCTCCCGAGATGCCGAAGTCGGGACGCAGGTGCTCCATCAGCTTGCGGGGCATGACGCTGAAGCCGCCGCCACCCATCGCGATGGGGGCCGGGGTGGCGCTCCGGATCGCCGCGATCAACTCGCCGTAATAGGCCAGGTTGTCGCTGATCCCGGAGTAGTCGTTGTTCTGGATGTTTCGCATGCCGAGAGCCACCAGGTCCGGCGCAAGGTCCCTCAGGCGAGCCCGCAGCGCCGCGACCGGCTCGGCCTCGAAGCAGAGATCGACGAGCGTCTTCTGGTGATGGTCCGGCGTGCTGGCCATCACGTACAGGACGCCCAGCGGGACGACCGCGTCCGGCAGCGTTTCCTTGTTTCCGGAGACGAACGCGATGCGCATTCGCGGGTCCACCCCGGCTCGCGGTGGCTGGGCCGGACCGGCCGGGCCGCGCTCCCGGTCCGGTCGAGGCCGAAACCCTCTGGCTCGAACCTCGTCAGGCCGATAGGAGGTGGCGGCACTGAGCGGCGAAATCTTGAGCCCATCCCCCGGAGCCCCGAGCGATGTGCCTGCGCAACAGGTGGCCCAGCGGTTCGCGCCGGTCCGAGGCCGCGCGCCGGACGGGACCGCGCCTGCACGAATCGGCCATCGAGCTCGAGGTGCCGTTCCACGACGTGGACGCGCTCGGCGTCGTCTGGCACGGCCACTTCTTCAAGTACCTGGAGCTGGCGCGAACGCAGCTGCTGCGGTCGCGGGGCCTCGACGTGGGCGACCTGGTCGGGCCTCGCTACCGCTTCGTCGTCATCGAGAGTGGCTGCCGCCACGCCTCACCGCTCCGCTACGCCGACCGCGTGCGGGTCGCGGCCTGGCTGGCCGACGTCGAGCATCGGATCTTCATCGCCTACGAGGCGACCAACCTCACCCGCGGCAAACGCGCCGCGAGGGCTCACACGATCCTCGCGACCACCGATAAGCACGGGAAAATGCTGCTCCGCACCCCTCAGCCGATCCTGGATCGGCTCGCGCCGGAGCCCCCCGAGAACGCTGGACCCCCGGGATCGTGATGGCCGCATCCGCTTCGGTCTGCGCTCAGGACGTTGTGAAAATCCTTCATCTCGATCCGCCTACGGCGCCGGCCTGGGTCCGCGAGGTGTTGGGGAGCGAGGCCAAGGAACAGCCCGCCGTGCTGCGCGAGAGCCTGGTCGTCCGCCTGGAGCAGTCGCGCGACGCGAGCTTCCTGCGCGCGACGTTCGTCCGCGCCGCGGACCTCGACGACCCGTCGTTCCTGGCCGCGGTGGAGGGCGTCTACACGACGATCGGCGAGATCCTGCGCGCGCGTGGCGAGCTGCCCCTGCGCTTCTGGAACTACATCCCCGAGATCCGCCGGCGCGCCCCCGGCGGCTGCAGCCGCTACGAGGTGTTCAACGAGGGACGCTTCGCCGGCTACCGGGCCAACACCCTCGGCGATGTGCTGGCGCCGGCTTCCGGCGTGGGCCACCGGGGCGCCGACCTGGTCGTCCACGTCCTGGCGAGCACGCTGGCCGGAAAGCCGCTGGAGAACCCCCGGCAGACGCCCGCCTACCGCTACTCGCGCCGCTACGGCCCGGTTCCGCCGTGCTTCTCCCGGGCTTCGCTGCTCGAGCGCCCACTTCCGCCCTGCGACGGCGCGCGCGCGGCGATTGTCTCCGGGACGGCCAGCGTCACGGGAGAGGACAGCCGTCACCCGGGTGACCTCGAAGCCCAGCTTCACGAGACGCTCCTCAACCTGGCTTCCCTGTCCGCCGCGTTGGCCGGGGAGTGCCCGAGTCCGCGCGGGTACGAGCTCGATCGAGAGGCCAGGCGGGCGCTCGGTCGCTACCGCGAGCTGCGCGCCTACGTGGTCCGCGACGAGGACGCCGAGCGCGTCGCGGTGCAGCTGCGGCGGGCCTTCCCCGACCTGCGCCGCCTGGAGCTGGCGTCCGCGGACCTGTGTCGATCCGAGCTTCTGGTCGAGGTCGAGGGGCTCCTCTCCGCGGAGGTGTGAGCTCCCGGCGCACGAGACCGCGATGACGTTCGCCCTGATCCGACGCCTCGATGAGCACGCGCGGCTGCGCCCGGATGCGCTCGCGCTGCGCGAGGTCGCCGAATCGGGCGCCGAGCGGACCCTGAGTTGGCGCCAGCTGCGGGATGCAGCGTTTCGGCTCGCCGCCCGCCTGCGCCGTGCGCCAACGGGCGTGGTGATGATCTGCTCTCCCAACCGCGCGGAGTTCGTCGCCGCCCTGCTCGGCGGCCTCGCCGCCGACGCACCCGTGCTGCCGGTCTCCCCGGCGGCGCCCGCCGCGGAGCTGGTCGACCTCTCCCGACGCCTGTCGGTGTCGACCCTGATCGGGAGCGGAGCCGCACTCGACGCGCTGTCCGAATGTGTGGCCCACCGCATCCCGCTCGACTCGATCGAGCTGGACGGACGCGCACCGCCGGCGGCTCCGCCCGAGGGCAGCGGCTCGATCCTCCTGCAGAGCTCGGGCACGACGGGGCTGCCAAAGATCGTGCGCCGCGGCGCGGCGGCGCTGGACGCCGTGGGAGACGCCTGTCGGGCCGCGATCGGCATCGACGAGTCCGACGCCATGCTGGTGTGCATCCCGCTGCATCACTCCTACGGCATCGACCAGGGCGTGCTCACCGCCACCTCGGCCGGCTGCAGCGTCGAGCTCCACCCGGGCTTCGACCCGGCGCGGGCCAGCGCGGCACTCGCCGAGCGGCGGATCAGCGTCTTGCCGGGCGTGCCGCTGATGTTCGACGCCCTGGCCAGGCGTTCGAGAGCCGACGCCTCGGCACCCGCGCTGCGGCGGGCGTTCTCGGCCGGAAGCCCGCTCCCGCGCCGCGTCTTCGAGCGCTTTGCGCGGACCTACGGGCTGGCGCTCGGCCAGATCTACGGCGCCACCGAGTTCGGGTCCGTGACCTGGAACGACCCCGAGTGCGCTGGCTTCGACCCCGAAGGCGTCGGTCAGCCGATGCAGGGCGTGCGCATCCGCATCGTCGATCCCCACGAGCCGCGCCTGGATCGCCCGCTCGCGGCCGGCGAAGAGGGACGCGTAGCCGTCGCGGCGCCGTCGCTGCTCAGCGAGTACCTGGATGGACCCGACTGCCCGACCCACGACGGCTTCTTTCTCAGCGAGGACCTGGGGCGGCTGGACGAGCGCGGAAGCCTGGCGCTCACGGGCCGGACGAAGCTGCTGGTCGATGTGGGCGGAAGGAAGGTCAATCCACTCGAAGTGGAGTCGGTGCTGGCGCGCCATCCCGCCGTCCGCGAAGCCGTGGCCGTGGCCGTGCCCTATACCGACACGGCGCGCCGGCTGAAGGTGATCGTGGTTCCCGAGCCGGGCTTCGAAGTCAGCGGCGAGGAGCTGCGCCGCTTCGCGCGGGAGCACCTGACACCCTACAAGGTCCCCCGCACCTTCGAGATCCGCAAGACGGTCCCCCGTTCGCCCACCGGCAAGATCCTGCGACGGGAGCTGTAGTGATGCGCCTGACGTCGAGAAAACGCGCGCCCTGCGCTCTCGCCGATCTCGGGATGGTGAGCGCGTTGGGCCGCTCGCCCGACCAGGCTTGGCCGCGCCTGATCGCCGGGGACCAGACCGGCTTCGCCGCGCGCGACGATCTCGTGCCCGACGAGACACGGCTCTTCGGTGAGGTGCCCGGCGAGCTGCCGCGAATCCCGCCGGCACTCGCCGCCTACGACTGCCGGAACAACCGGCTCGCGCTCGCGGCCCTGGACGCGATCCGTCCGAGCGTCGCGGCGGCGCTATCCCGGTTCGGCGCCGAGCGCGTGGGCATCGTGGTGGGGTCGAGCACGGCCGGAATCGCCGAGGCCGAGCTCGCCATCCGCGAGCGCTCCTCGACGGGCCAGCTCACGCCCTCCTTCGATCTCGCCCAGCTCGAGTTCGGCGGGCTCTCCGAGTTCCTGGCTGCCAGCTCGGGAGCCGCGGGCCCTTGCTACGCCCTGTCGACCGCGTGTTCCTCCGGCGCGAAGGCACTGGTCTCGGCGCGCACGTTGCTGGAAATCGGCGCCTGCGACGCCGTCATCGCGGGCGCCGTGGACTCCCGCTGCCGGCTGACGGCCAACGGCTTCGGCGCTCTGCAGGCGGTGGCGAAGGACTTGACCAACCCGATGAGCCGAAATCGCGACGGGATCACACTGGGCGAGGCCGCCGTCCTGTTCCTCGTGACCCGAGACGCCGAGGGGATCCAGCTGCTCGGGGCGGGCGAATCGAGCGACGCCTACCAGATGGCGGCGCCCGATCCCGAGGGCCGCGGCGCCGAGGCCTGCATGCGCTCGGCGCTGCGCGACGCCGGAGTCGCGCCGGACGCGATCGCCTACCTCAACCTGCACGGCACGGGCACCCCGCAGAACGACGCGATGGAGAGCGCCGCAGTCGCGCGGGTCTTCCCTCGCGGCGTACCGTGCAGCTCGACCAAGCCGTTGGTGGGCCACACCCTGGGCGCCTCGGGCGCGCTCGAGGTGGCGTTTTGTTGGACGGCCCTGGCGCGTCGCGAGGGCGCGCGGCTGGCGCTGCCGCCCCACCGCTGGGACGGCGAGGCGGATCCCGAGCTTCCGCCGCTGGAGCTGGTGCCGGACGGGACCTGGCTGGAGCCCCGCGGCCCCGCCGCCTTGATGAGCAACTCGTTCGGCTTCGGGGGCAGCAACTGCGCCCTGGTGATCGCGGACGACAGAGGATGAGTCGTACCGAGCTGGTGCGCTGGGCGGCCTGGGCGCCGGGCCTCGAGACGCGGGCGAGCTGGCTCGCCTGGGCGCGCGAGCCCCGCCCGCTGACCGGCCGCGGCGCCCCCGACGCGCGCTTTCTACCCGCGCTGGCACGGCGGCGCTGCGACGACTTGAGCCGCATGATGCTCGAGGTCGTCCACGCGTGTTGCGACGGCCCTTTGCTGCGGGAGGTCGCCTGCGTGTTCGCGTCTCGGTACGGGGCGTTGGCGACCACCGTGCCCCTGCTGGAGAACCTGGCGGTCGATGAGCCGCTCTCGCCCGCGCGCTTCAGTCACTCGGTCCACAACACCCAGGCCGGGCTGTTTTCGATCTGGGCGCGAAACCGGCGGCCCTCCGCGGCGCTGGCGGCCCGCTCCGAGACGTTCGCCTGTGGATTTCTCGAATCGCTTTGCATGCTGCACCGCGAGCCCGGCCGCCCGGTGCTGCTCGTCGCGGGCGACCAGCCGGTGCCCGGGCCGCTCGCGCCGCTGGCCGACAACGCGCACGGGGCGTACGCGCTGGCGCTGCTGCTGGCCCCCAGCGGCTCGGCCGCCACCCTGGCGCTTCGGCTCGAAGCGGCGACGCGGGGCGCAGATCCGAACGGGCGGCCACCCGCCCTGGAATTCCTGCGCTGGTGGCTGTCCGGGGAGGGGACGCTGCGCCTGTTCTCCGCGAAGCGCACCTGGGTCTGGACGCGCGAGCAGCGGTCGGTCGGGGTCGCCCATGGCTGAGTGCAACCGCGCGGTGCGCGAGACCCGCTTCGGCCGCTGGTTCCTCGGCAGCAGCATCTGGCTGCAGTACGTGCTCGCCCAGGCCGTGGCGGAGCTGGACTCACTGCTCGGCGCGGGTCCGCGCCGGTTTGCGTCGGTCCTCGACGTCGGCTGCGGTCACGGGCTGGCCTTCCGCCTGCTCGAGCAGCGGTTCCGGCCGGAAGTGATGCTCGGTGTCGACGTGGATCCCGCCATGGTCGAGCGGGCGCGGCGCGCGGCCGGCGGCTGCGCGTGCCGCGTCGACGCAAGCGTCGGCGACGTCACGGGCCTCGAGCTGCCCGACGCCTGCCTCGACATGGTCTTCTGCCACCAGACCCTGCACCACGTCGCCGACCAGGAACGTGCCCTGCGCGAGATCCACCGCGTGCTCAGGCCGGGCGGAGTGCTGCTGCTCGCCGAGTCGTGCCGCTGCTTCATCCGCTCGCTGCCGGTGAAGCTGCTGTTCCGGCATCCGATGGAGGTCCAGAAGTCGGCCGGCGAGTGCCTCGAGCTGCTTCGCGCGAGCGGCTTCGAGTTCGAGGAGCGGAACGTGTCCACGCCCTCCCCCAGCTGGTCGCGTCCCGACCTCGGCATCCGGGAATGGCTGGGGCGACCCGCAGCGGCAGACCGCGAGCCCAGGCTGGTTCACGTGGCGGCGATCCGGCCCGTCCTCGACAGGGGACGCTCAGCGCAGGAAGATCGACGCCCCGAAGAAGAACGTAAGCGCGTTGATGCTGCGGTTCGGGGTTTTGATGCGGGCGTTCGAGATGTGCTGGTAGCGCCACTCGCCGGTGAGGGCGACGCGCTCCGAGATGAAAAAGTGGGAGCCGATCCCAGCCTGGGTGATGAAGTTGATCCCATCCGCCTGATCCCTTAGATCGAAGTCGAGGTGCAGGATCCCCGCCCCGCCGTCCAGGAAGGGGACGAAGCGGCCGAAACCCAGCAGGTTGTAGCGGAGGATCGCGCTGCCCCCCGCGGCGGTGCCGCTGTGGGGCTGGAACTGCGTGAGGAAGGTCCCTTCCACAACGAGCTCGAAGTTCCCGCGGTACCAGGCCTCGCCTCCCAGCGGGTCGACCAGGCCGATGCCCCAGCGCGGCGTGGTGGCGACGTAGCGGACGTCGTCCACGTCCCGGTCCGAGCCGATCCTTGGGATGGCGATCCCGACGCCCGCGCTGAAGCCCACGTGCTGCATGCCGCGCCCGAACGCCGGGCCGGGCTCGGGCGACTGGGCCGCGGACCGCCCCGGCAGGCCGGTGAGCAGCACGAGCGCACCGAGCAGCCAGCCGTGGAGCCGCGAAGGTCGACCGCGCATCACCCGGAACCTGTCGGCAGACGGCGCCGGCTTCGTGAGGCCCACCGCTGCGAGGGCTGCGTCAGCCCCGGACCTGGCGCAGTACGGCGCGGGCGGCGTCGCCGGCGAGGCGCGCGGCCTCGCGCGCCGGGAGCCGGGCCAGCGCGTCCGAGAAGACCTCCACGCCGATCGGCGCGGTCGAACCCCGCACGCGCATGGCCTTCAGCAGCTCAGCGAGGTCGATGTCCCCTTCGCCGGGCAGCAGCCGGCGGCGCGTGGTCTCCTCGATCGGGTCCGGCTCCGCCAGCCGGGGTGCGTCGTTGATCTGGATCGCCAGGATGCGCTCGCCGGGGACACGCCGCAGGCTCACCGCGTCGCCGCCGCTGCGGAAGTGATGCCAGCTGTCGAGCATGAGCCCCCCGTTGGGGCGGCCCGCCAGCTGCACGATCTCGAGCGCGGCGTCCACGTCGGGAATCTGCGTCCAGGGCAGGAACTCCAGGTGCACCAGCAGCCCGTGTTCGCCAGCGCGGTCGCACAGGCCGGCGAACGCCTCGGCCGCGGCGTCGGCGTCGAGCGGTGGCGGCGCGATCGACACGGCGTTGAGCGAGCGCGCACCCAGGGCCTCCGCCAGCGCGTAGAAGTCCCGCTCCGTGTGCTGGAGGAAGGCCGCGCCCTGCTCGTTCACGGCCCCCGCCGCTGCGGACTCCGGCAACCAGCCCATCAACGGGTCCAGCTCTGCGACAACGACGCCGCGGTCGGCCAGCAGCGCCCGCATCTCGGCGTCGCTCAGTCCGTCGGCCCGCGCCCGCTGGTAGTCCGCGACGAACAGCGAGATGCCGGCAAAGCCGGCCTCGGCGGCGGCCTCCACCCGCTCGGCGAACGAAGCGCGGGGCAGCGTTCCGGCGCAGAGTACGAGATCCCCGGGGCCGAGCATCATGCCGACTCGGCGGCCGCGGCCTTCTGCACCTCGAGCGCGAGGGGGTCGTCTGGGCTCAGGATCTCCTGCAGCTCGATCACGTTGCCGTCCGGGTCGCGGCCGTAGGTCGTCTTGACCGTCCCGTAGTCGACGGGCGGACAGTGGAACTCCATCCCCCCGGCCGAGAGCCGCGCGTACTCGGCGTCGATGTCGTCCACGTCGATGCAGAAGTGGGTGATGCCGTGGTCGCACAGGCGGCGCTCCGCGTCGGCCGGGCGGGGCGCGGGCGTCGCGTACTGAAAGAGCTCGATCATCGCGTTGCCGGCCCTGAGCAGCACGACGCGCCCCGCGGTCTGCTTCAGCCGGTGGGTGGCGTTCATGTTGGCAGTTCCCTCGGGCCAGCTGAAGTCCAGGACCGGCTCGAAGCCGAGCAGATCGCGGTAGAAGGCGAGGGACCGCTCGAGATCGACTGTCGAGATCGCCGTGTGATGGATTCCCCGGATCATCGGACACCTCCTGTGGAAACCCCGAGGGCGAGCGTCAGGCCCCGAGCTGGCCCAGTCGCTCGAAGAAGGGACCGACGTCGGCCGGTCTGCTCGCGAAGGGGTCGAGCGCGAAGGACGCGGCCGTGGCTCCGACCTCGCGCAAGCGGGGCAGCGCTGCCAGGCTCCGCTCGACGTCGACCCGGCCGCGCGAGTCGAGCACCAGCGGAGCGGCGGCGCGCACTTCCAGCCCCGCCGGGTCGCGGCCGGCTTCCGCGAAGGCGCCGCGCAGGCGGGCGATGCCGGCCTCGAGCTCCTCGAGCCCGCAAGCCATCGGCATCCAGCCCCGGCCGTACTCGACGATGCGCCCGACGTTGCCCTCCGTCAGGGCGCCGCCGATCCAGATCGGGATGCCCCCGGACTGCACGGGCCGGGGCAGGCACCAGACGTCGGAGAAGCTCACCGTCTCCGAGTGGAAGGAGGCGGGCGCCTCGCTCCACAGCACACGGCAGGCGCGCAGGGTGTCGTCCAGGCGGGCGGTGCGGCCGCGAAACGGCACCCCGGCCGCCGCGAACTCCTCGCGCTGCCAGCCGGTTCCGACACCGAGGTCGACCCGACCGTCCGACAGCGCGTCGAGCGTCGCCAGGGTCTTGGCCAGCAGCAACGCCGGCCGCAGCGGCGCGATCAGCACCCCGGTCCCCAGCCGGATGCGCCGTGTCGCCCCGGCGATGGCCGCCAGCGCCGTGAGCGGCTCGAGCCACGGCTCCTCGTTCGGGTAGGGGAAGCGGCCGTAGGGGTAGCGGTCGGTGCGCGGCCCGACGGCCAGGTGATCCGGCAGGACGATCTGGTCTACGCCGGCCTCTTCCGCCAGGCGCGCGGCGCGCACCACGCCCGAGAGTCCGTCGCCGAACAGGCGCGAGAGTCCGCAGAGGGTGACGGAGATCGCGATGCTCTCGCTCACGCCCCCGCCTGCCGCGCCTCCAGATGGGCCATGATCTTGTTGGCCAGGTCCTCCGCCGCGGGCACCATCGCCGGTCGCATCAAGGCGCTGATCATCGGCGCCATGGGCCCGCCCGGCTCGATGCGCAGCCGAAACGTGAGCTTCGCGACCCCCGGGCCCGGCCCCGCGTCGGCGGCTGGGGCGCGCTTCACCGCGCCGTGCACCCGGCGGAAGAAGAAGCGGAAGACCGCCTCGATCCAGCGCGCCAGGAAGCCGCGCCCGGGAGCGGAGTCCGCCGACCCCGCGCCCGCGGCGTCGTCGCTCTGTATCAGCAGCAACCCGCCGCCGCTCATCTCCTCGTTGAGGCCCTTCAGCTCGAAGGTCACCCGCTCGGGCCCGCCCCACTCGGTGACGTGGACCTGGAACTTCAGCGTGCGCGCCAGGACCCCCACGTCCCCCTTCAGCGTCCACACCGAGTCGGTCTCGTCGAGCTTCTCGTGACTCTGGTAGCCGGTCACGAAGTGGGCCCAGTTGTCCATCTCCTTGACGAACTCCCAGACCGTGTCCACCCGCAGCTTGGCGGTCGTCGTGTACTCGACCTCGGGCACGCCCTGCGCTCCCCGTCACGCCTTCCCGAGCGCGTGAAGCCCGGCGATGTAGCCCCAGGTGATGGCGCGCATGTTGGACGTCCCGCTCTGGTAGCCAGCCCCCAGATCGAGCAGCGCCGCCGAGTTTCCCACGGCGTAGAAGCCGGAGATCGCGTGCCCGCGCACGTGCACGACCTGGGCGTCCGCGTTCGTCTTCAGTCCGTGGGAGTTGATGCCCACGCTGACCGGGACGAGGCGCACGCCGAAGTACGGGGGCTTGTCGAGCGCGCCCACGTTCGGGTTGGGGTAGTCCAGGTCGCCCACCAGCCGCCGGGACCAGGAAGAGCGGCCCCGGCCGAAGTCGGGATCCTCGCCTTTGGCGGCGAACTCGTTGTAGCGCTTCAGCGTGGCCTCGAGGCCGTCGGCGTCGATGCCGAGCTTCTCGGCCAGCTGGCGCGGCGTGTCCGCCTGGGTGACCAGCCCCTCGGGCAGGGGCTGGCCCGGCATGAACGATCCGAGCGGGTACCGGTCGCGGTAGTTCTGGTCGAAGATGAGGAACGGCGGAAGGTTGGGCATGCGCTGCTGCTGGCCGTCCCAGGCGCGCAGTCGCGGCTGGTAGTCCTTGTAGAACGACTCGTCGCAGAAGCGCTGGCCCGCCTGGTTCACCCAGATCGCGTGAGGGCAACCGCATTCCCACGAGGAGCGGAACAGCGGCTTCCCCTCGGCTTCTTCGCCGGGAATGTTGTAGCCGTAGAACATCGCCAGATTGGTGGGCGGCACGGCGGCCACCGCCGCGCCGAGCTCCCCACCCAGCACGAGGTTGTCGCCGTCCAGATAGGGCGGGCAGGCCGAGTTCCAGTCGGGCATCGCCTCGAACTGGCGCGCCATCTCCAGGTTGTTGTCGTAGCCGCCGATCGCCAGCACCACGCCGCGCCGGGCTCGGACGTTGAAGTCCCGGCCGTCGCGCTCGGCGCGCACGCCGACGACGACGCCGTCCTCGGCGACCAGCTCCCTGACCGGCGTCTCGACGTGGGCGGGGATGCCGCGGTCGACCATCGCCGCCTTGATGAAGTAGCCCATCATGCCCGGTCCGAAGCTGCGCAGGTCCTCGCTGATGCGCTGTCCGATCAGCTCGTAATCCCACTGGGTGACCTTGGCCAGGCCGCCCCACGCGTACATCTCGCGGTGCAGGGCTCCCGGCGGCACGTGCGGCGTCATCGCGTAGGTCTTGTGCTGCCACTCGCCGAGCTCGGCGCCCTTGAAGAGATCGACGGAGAGATAGCGCCCGCCGGGGTGCGCCCCCGGCACCATCGGGTGGTAGTAGTCGGGCAGGCCCTCGATGCAGATCCACTTCACGCCCGCCTTCCGCTCCATGTACTCGACCGCGGTCTTCATGCTGGAGAGCAGCTTGTCCATCAGCGCGGGATCCGCGAAGCCCGCCGACAGGAACTCGAGGTACTGGCGACCGGCGGCTTCGGAGTCCTCGATCCCGAGCTCGCGCATCTTGTGATTGTCGGGAACGAAGACCTCGCCGCCTCCGTAGCCCGAGACGCCACCGAGCTTTGGCGCCTTCTCCAGCACGACCACCTCGGCGCCCAGGTCGCAGGCGGTGAGCGCCGCGGAGATGGCGCCCAGTCCCGAGCCCACGGCGACGAGATCGACTTCCAGGTCCCAGCTGCGCGGCTGCGAAGCCATGGTTCAGTTCCCTCTAGCCGGTGGTGCGGCGCGGCGCGCCGGGCGGAGACGCGCCCGCGTGGCGCCAAATATGAACGAAACGTATAGTATCGTAATGCACCCCGCCCTCTCTGCGAATCCGCGGGCCGCCCACCAGCGCATGGTATAGGACCGCAAGTGTCCGACTCTACAGCGGGAAAATTGCGGGCGGCGGCCGCGCCCCGGAGCGGCGCCAGGCGGCGCCGCGCCCCGGCCAAGCCCGAGGCGAACGCCAGCGCCGGGCGGCCGCGCAGCGAGGAAGCCCACCAGGCGATCCTCGACGCGACGCTCGAGCTGCTGGTCGAGGTGGGCTTCTCCGCTCTCACGGTCGAGGGCGTCGCCAGCCGCGCCGGCGTGGGCAAGGCCACCATCTACCGACGCTGGCCGTCCAAGCTCCCGCTCGTGATCGAAGCTTTTCGTCAGCTCCCCTCGCTCCGAGAGGTCGACACCGGCAACCTCGTCGACGACCTGAGCACGATGCTGCGCGACTACCTTCAACTCTTTCACTCGACGCCGCTGGCGACCGTGCTCCCGAGCCTCGCCGGCGAGCGCGCCCACAACCCGCAGCTCTCGGAGGTCTTGGACCCGGTCATCACGCAGCGTCGCCGACCCCTGATCGGCGCGCTCGAGCGCGCTGTCGAGCGCGGCGAGCTGCCGCCGGGCCTCGATCTCGAGCTGGCGGCCGACCTGATCGTGGGGCCGATCGCCGTGCGCCTGTTCTTCACGGGCGGCCGGATCCACCCGCGGATCGTGAGGCCGATCGTGGACCTGGCGCTGGGCGGCCTGAGCCACCCGCCCACCGCGTCCGGCTGAGCGACTCGCGGGCTACTTCTGCGGGTCGCGCTCGGCGCGCAGGCGCTGCGCCACCTGGAAGCCAAACGCCCCCACCGGCCAGCCCGCGTAGTGCGCCAGGTGCAGCATCAGCTCGTCGATGTCGGCGTCGCTGAGGTCCCCTTGCATGGCGGCGCCCAGGTGGAGCTTGAGGGTCGGCTCGTGGCCCAGGCAGCAGATCACGGTGAGGGTGATCAGCCGCCGTTCACGGAGCGACAGCTCGCCGCGCGACCAGACGTCCGCGAAGAGGTGCTCGACGGTCGCGTCGAAGAACGGATCGTCCGCCAGTTGCGGCGGTTTGAAGCGCATCACCTTCTCGAACATGGCCAGGCCCTGCTCTCGCTTCGACGCGTTTGCCATGACATCCCTC
>JAZFWH010000365.1:0-2866 GCA_036482635.1 Myxococcota bacterium | reverse complement strand
GCTGGCAGCGCGCGGCGTGCGCGGCGCTGGCCGCGCTGATCGCCGGCGTCTCGCACGCGCACATGAACACGGCGCCGCGCATCGACCAGGGCGAGATGTTCGTCCCCCGGCCCGAAGCGGCGCGCCTGTGGGCCCTCGGCTTCGACGCCGTCGTCTCCGACTACTACTGGATCCGGGCGCTGCAGGTGGTGGGAGGGGCCGCCCGCCACACCGAGGCGCACACCTCGCTGCTCGCCCGCCTGAGCGACGTCGTCACCGGTCTGAACCCCTGGGTGGACCACCCGTACCGCTTTGCGGCCGTCTGGCTCACCGACAACGCGGCCAACGTGCGCAGCGCCAACCGGCTGCTCGAGCGCGGCATCGCCCACCACCCGCTCGACTGGCGCAACCGCTACCACCTGGGCTTCAACCACTTCTTCTACCTGGAGGAGAACCTGCGCGCGGCGGAAGCGCTCGAGACGGCGGTTCCGCTCGAGGGCGCTCCGCCCTATCTGGCAGCGCTCGTCGCCCGGCTGCGCGCGGACCGGGCGGGCCTGGAGACCGCTGCCGGGTTCCTCCAGGATCTGGCCCGGCGAGCGCCCAGCGAGTACGTGCGGGCGGGCTACCTGAAGGTGCTCGACGAGGTGGAGACGGAGCGGCGCGCCCGGCAGCTGGACGCCGCCCGCGCCGAGTACCGCCGCCGCCACGGACGGGACATCGCCGCGCTGCGCGAGCTGCTGGAGGGCCCGCAGCCGCTGCTGCGCGGTCTGCCGGCGGCGCACCCCCACCTGGACGGCTTCGAGTGGGTGCTCGACCCGAAGACCGGCGAGATCGTCTCCTCGTTCTACCGCTCGCGCTACGAGCTCCACGTGCACCCCTTGGACGCCGCGCGCCGCGAGCGCTGGGGCGTGCGGCGCGCGGCGCCGGAGGAAAGCGATGAGCAGCAGCCCCTCTGAAGGCATCCGCATCGAGGAGCTCGTCAAGGACTTCCGCCCGGGCTTCGGACTGCGGCGCAAGCGGGTGCTCCACGGCATCTCGTTCAGCGTGCGCCAGGGCGAGATCTTCGGCTTCGTCGGCCCCAACGGGGCCGGCAAGACGACCACCCTCAAGGTCCTGATGGGGCTGATCCGCGCGACCTCGGGCCGCGCCTCGATCCTGGGCCGCGACGTGCGGGAGAACGCCTGCCGGCGCAGCGTGGGCTTCCTGCCCGAGAACCCGTACTTCTACGACTTCCTGTCCGGGCGCGAGATCCTCGACTTCTACGCCACCCTGTCGGGCGTGCGGCGGGGCCAGCGGGCCGAGCGCGTGGCCCGGCTGCTGGAGTGGGTGGGTCTCTCCAGCGCGGCCGACGCCCGCCTGCGCACCTACTCGAAGGGGATGCTGCAGCGCGTCGGCATCGCCCAGGCCCTGGTCCACGATCCGAGCGTGGTGCTGCTCGACGAACCGATGAGCGGCCTCGACCCGATCGGTCGCAAGGAGATCCGCGACCTGATCCTGCGCTTGCGCGGAGAGGGCAAGACGGTCTTCATGAACACCCACATCCTCTCGGACGTCGAGATGGTGTGCGATCGCGTCGCGATCATCGTGCACGGCCGGATCCGCTACCAGGGATCGACCGAGCAGTTCCTGGTCGGCGGCGAGCGCGAGGCCGACGTGGTGATCGCGGGTCTGCCGGCGCAGGTGCCGGCGACCCTGGAGGAGCGCTTCGGCGCGCGCCTGCACGGGCTGGGCGATCGCGTCGAGCTCAGGGTCGCCGAGAAGGCGGTGAGCGAGCTGCTCGTGGTCGCCCTCGCCGCCGGCGGACAGGTGGTGTCGGTGACGCCCCACCGCGTATCTCTCGAGTCGATCTTCCTGTCCGCCGTGGAGAGGGAAGCGGTCGAAGGGAGGGCTTCGTGAACTCGCTCGTGCGCATCTGGGCGATCGCCATGAACACGGTGCGCGAGGCGATCCGCAACAAGCTGCTCTACACGCTGCTGTTCTTCGCCATCCTGATGATCGCCGCCGGCGTGGTGCTCTCGACGCTCTCGTACGTCGAGATCGAGCGGATCCTCCAGGACATCGGGTTCGCGTCGATCCGCTTTTTCGGGGTGGCGATCGCCATCTTCGTCGGCGTCGGCCTGATCCACAAGGAGGTCGACCGCCGCACCGTCTACACCATCCTCTCGAAGCCTTTGTCGCGGTCGGAGTTCCTGGTGGGGAAGTACGTGGGGCTCGTGCTCACGATCTGGATGCAGGCCGCGATCATGATCGCCGCCTTCGCGCTGGTCTCGCTGGCCACGGGCGCCCCGCTCGGCGCAGGCCACGCCGCGGCCTTCGCGCTGATCGGCGTCGAGCTGGCCCTGGTGGTCGCCATCGCGACGCTCTTCTCCGCGTTCACCACGCCGATGCTGGCCTCCTTCTTCTCCACCGGCCTGTGGGCGGTGGGTCACCTGACGCGCGACCTGCGCGACATCGGCGCGAACTCGGACCTCGAGTCCGTGCGCCGGATGACGGCCCTCGTGCATCGGGTGCTTCCCGACCTGGACGGATTCGACCTCACCATCGAGGCGGCCCACGCCCTGCCGCTGGCGGCCTCCGACGTCTGGCTGCCCGCGGTCTACGGAGCGGGCTACGTGGCGATCCTGCTGGTGTGCGCCGTGTCGATCTTCGAGCAGCGCGACTTCCGTTGATTCGACGCACGGGGTGACTGCTACCTTGGCCGCGATGCGCGTGCTGTTGGCACTTCCCGCACCGGTCCACGCCGCGCTGGCGCTGACGTTGGGGCTGGTGGTCGGCTCGTTCCTGAACGTGGTGATCCACCGGCTGCCGCGCGGTGCGTCCCTGCTGCGTCCGGGCTCCCACTGTCCGCACTGCGCGCGCCCCGTGGCGCCCCTGGAGAACATCCCCG
>JAZFWH010000364.1:0-7420 GCA_036482635.1 Myxococcota bacterium | reverse complement strand
GCGTCGAGGTCCTCGACGGCGAGTGTGCCGACGCGCCTCTCTCCGAGGTGCTCGCGGAGCCGCTTGCAGCACGTGCGCGCGGACTGGAGCGACCCAGGCCGGACGCGGATCGCCTGGCGATCAAGGTATCGCTCGATGAGCGCGGCCACGGTGGGGCCGGCTGCGGTCCTCCCGACGCGAGCCTCGCCGTGGAGCCTGGCGAGCTGAGCGCGGGCCTCTTCGACCGTGTCCCCAGCCGGCTGGCGCACGCGCTCGCCCGCGACTGTGACGTCCACCCAGTAGCGTGTGCCGCGCCGGTAGAGCCCCTTCGGCAGGCACTTCTCGCGCATCTTCATGGCCGAACCTCCGGCGCCGTCGGCCTTCCCGCGACCGAGCGCCCTGTGACGCCGCGTGGCACACTCGGTGAGAGAAAGCCTCGCGATTCCAGCTACATCGGCGGCCGGCTTGTCCTCTTAATCCCTAGGTTGAAGGTTCGATTCCTTCCGCGCTCACCAGCCGAATCACATCGCCGTACCGTGCACAGCGAGAGCGCAGGAGTCGGGTTGAGCGGAAGTGGGCGGTGGCGCAGCGCAGTGGCGCGAAGGTCCATCGCCTGCGTCGCCCTGCTGAGCCTCGCCGCGGGCGGGGCCCGCGCCGGCGGCCTGTACATCAGCGAGTTCGGGACCACGCTGATGGGCACGGCCAGCGCCGGCGCCCAGGCCTACGCGGACGACGCCTCCACCGCCTTCCACAACCCGGCCGGCATGGCGCGCCTCGACTCCCACGCGCTGATGGCCGGCGCGGGGCTGCTCGCCTCGGACATCCGTTTCGACCAGGATCCCGCCACGCCCGTGGCCGGCGGCAACGGCGGACAGCAGGGCTCCTTCGCGCCGATCCTCAGCAACTCCTACGTCCACAGCCTGACGGACCGCTTCAAGCTGGGCATCAGCCTGATCTCCGTCTCCGGAGCCGTGCTCGACCCCGACAATTCGTGGGCCGGCCGCTTCCAGCTGCAGGAGGTCACACTGCTGACGCTCACCGCGACCCCCTCGCTGGCCGTGCGGCTGACCGACTGGCTCTCCCTGGGAGCGGGCGCCAACCTCATGTACGCCCGCATGAGCTACAAGCTCGCGGTGCCACTCCTCCCGGGCCAGGTCAAGCTCAACCAGCTCGACGACTTCGAGCCGGGCTTCACCGTGGGCGCGCTCGCCGAGCTCGGGCCGCGCACCCGCTTCGGCGCGCTCTACGTCTCCAAGATCGAGCCGGACCTGAGCGGTGACATCAGGCTCGGGGGCTTCACCGGCGCGGTCGACACCAAGATTCCCTTGGTGCAGACGGTGCGCACCTCGCTCTATCACGGGCTCGACGACCGCTGGGCGCTGCTGGGCTCGGCCGGCTGGGAGAACTGGAGTGACTTCGGCACCCAGTGGGTCAACACGGCAGGCGGGGCGGCACCGGTCCCGCGCCACTGGAAGGACACCTGGTACCTGGCCGCCGGCGTCCACTACCGGCCGCAGCCGCGCTGGCTGCTACAGACCGGCTTCAAGTACGACTCGTCGCCGGTCAGCAGCTCCAATCGCACGGCCGACATGCCCATGGACCAGCAGTTCCGGGCGGCGGTCGGCGCCCAGTACCGCTGGAGCGAGCGCTTGACCCTGGGTGCCTCCTTCGTCTACGCGAACTACGGGGAGGGCCAGATCAACCAGACCGGCGCCAACGGCCTGATCGGCGACTACAGCTCCAACAACCTCTTCTTCTTCTCCCTGACGATCGGCTACAAGTGGTCGCCGCCCGGCGCCGAGGCGGCGCTCTTCCAGTAGGGGGGTGCCCGAGCTTGCGCGCCGGGGGGCTTGGCCCCATCCTCCGCGACGCGCGCGGGTGGCGGAACTGGTCTACGCGCCGGGTTTAGGACCCGGTGGCCCGAAACGGCCTTGTGGGTTCGAGTCCCACCCCGCGCACCGGCTTCCCGTGGCAACTGTCTGAGACGACGCGGCGATCGATGTCCGACCAAGCAACCGCAGGCTCCCCGATCCGCGTGCGCACCAGCGAGCGGGGCTCCGTCGTCCGCGAGCTCGAGGTCGAGGTCGACGTCGCCCGCGTGCGGCGCGCCTTCGACCGCGCCTACCGGGACCTGGCCAAGCGCGTTCGCGTGCGCGGCTTTCGGCCGGGCAAGACGCCGCGCTCCGTGCTCGAGAAGCTCTACGGCGCCTCCTTGGCCGAGCAGATCGAGCAGACCCTGGTGGCGGAGACCCTGGGCGACGCGGTGCAGCAAGCGGGCCTCGAGGTCGTCAGCGAGCCGGCCATCGAGGCGCAGCCGCTCGTGGCGGGCGCCGACTTCCGCTACACGGCGCGCGTCGAGGTGAAGCCCGAAGTCCACCTGCCCGACACGCGCGGGCTGCCTGCGCAGCGGCCGCGGGTGCAGGTCAGCGACGAAGACGTGGAGAGCGAGCTCGAGGCGCTGCGCCAGCGCAACGCCCCGCTGCTCGAAGAGCCGGAAGGCACGGTCGCGACTTCCGGTCACGTCCTGTCGGTCGACTTCGACGGCCACATCGATGGCAAGCCGTTCGCGGGCAGCCGGGGTCGCGGGGTCGAGGTGGAGCTGGGCTCCGGGCGCGCGCTACCGGGTTTCGAAGAGCAGCTGGTGGGCACCGCGGCGCACGAGGAGCGCGAGGTCGGGATCCGCTTTCCCGCAGACTACGGGAACCGGGAGCTGGCCGACAAGCAGGCCGTCTTCGCCGTCCGCGTGGCGGAGATCAAACGGCGTCACGTGCCGGCGCTGGACGACGAGTTCGCCAAGGACATGGGCGAGTTCGACACGTTGGAGGCGCTGCGGGCGCGGATCCGCGCGGACCTCACCGCGCTGCGCGACCGCGACGCGAAGGTGGCGCTGCGCCGCAGCGTGGTCGACGCGCTGATCGAACGCACACCCTTCGAGGTCCCCCCGGGTCTGATCGGGCGGGAGCTCGAGCGCCAGCTGACGTCGGCCCGCAACCGGCTCGCAGGTTCCGTGCCGGAGGCCGCACTCGAGGCGCAGGTCTCGCGCTGGAGAGACGAGTGGCGGGAGCGCGCGGAGCGCGAGGTGCGCGAGGCTCTCCTGCTCGAGGCGGTGGCCGAGTCCGAGGGCATCGCGGTGGACGACGCGGCGGTCTCGGCGCGCCTGGAGGAGATGGGCCGCGCCGAGGGCCTGGATCCGCGGCGCCTGCGCGAGGCCTCGCGCGACGAGAGCCTGGCGGCCGCCCTGCGCGCGCAGCTACGGGACGAGCGGGCGCTTGATTTCCTGGCCGCCCAGGCTAAAGTCGAAGAAGCGACGGACACTTAGGTCCACGCCTGCGCGCTGCCGCGCCCCTTCCAGATGCTTTGCGGGGCGCGGCGTCGCGGCGCGCCGGCGGACCGAAATCGCGCGCCGCCTCCCGCCCCCCGGTACGCGGCGTCCGGCCTGTGGGCCGACCGGGGACGCCGAGCCTAGAGACCGAACGAACGAGTGACCGGACGGCGAGGTCGGGTACCTTGTCGGAGGGTGTGTCCGGAGTTACCGCGGCTGCGCGGCTCCGGTGCCCGACGGAGCGAAGGCATGCCGCTGATCCCCTTCGTGATCGAGCAGAGCCAGCGCGGCGAACGCGCCTTCGACATCTACTCGCGACTGCTGCGCGACCGGATCGTCTTTCTCGGCAGCCCGATCGACGACGAGATCGCAAATGTCGTGATCGCCCAGCTGCTGTTCCTCGAGGCCGAGGACCCCGAGAAGGACATCCACCTCTACATCAACTCGCCCGGTGGCGCGGTCACGGCGGGCCTCGCCGTCTTCGACACCATGCAGTACGTGCGCTGCGAGCTCGCCACCATCTGCCTGGGGCAGGCGGCCTCCATGGCCGCGTGGCTGCTCGCCTCCGGGACCAAGGGCAAGCGCATGGCGCTGCCCAACTCGCGGATCCTGATCCACCAGCCCATGGGCGGCGTGCAGGGCCAGGCCACCGACATCGACATCCACGCGCGAGAAATCCTCAAGCTGCGAGAGCAGATGAACGAGATTCTTGCCCGTCTGACCGGCAAGACGGTGGCCGAAATCGCGCGCGACACGGAACGGGATTACCATATGTCCGGGCAGGAGGCGGTGGAGTACGGCCTGATCGACCGGGTGGTGACCCACCGCGAAGCTGGGCTCAAGCCGGACGGCAAGGGCGGCAAGGGCGGCAACGGCGCTTCGGGCGAAGGGTAGGGACGCATGAAAAAGCGGGACGACGACGCCAATCTCTCCTGTTCTTTCTGCGGCAAGAGCCAGCGCGAGGTCAAGAAGCTCATCGCGGGGCCGACGGTCTACATCTGCGACGAGTGCATCGAGCTGTGCAACGACATCATCGCCGAGGAGTACGGGCAGGAGGAGGGCGCGGCCCCGACCTCACGGGTTCCCAAGCCCCGCGAGATCAAGCAGGCCCTCGACGAGTACGTGATCGGCCAGGAGCGGGCGAAGAAGGTCCTCGCGGTGGCCGTGCACAATCACTACCGCCGCATCGAGAGCCAGACCTTCGTTGGCGACGTCGAGCTGCAGAAGGCGAACGTCCTGCTGCTCGGCCCCACCGGCTCGGGCAAGACCCTGCTCGCGCAGACCCTCGCCAAGATCCTCGACGTGCCGTTCACGATCGCCGACGCCACCACGCTGACCGAGGCGGGCTACGTGGGCGAGGACGTGGAGAACATCATCCTCAACCTGCTCCAGGCTGCGAACTACGATGTGGAGAAGGCCCAGCGCGGCATCATCTACATCGATGAGATCGACAAGATCGCTCGCAAGAGCGAGAACCCCTCGATCACGCGGGACGTCTCCGGCGAGGGCGTGCAGCAGGCGCTGCTCAAGATCATCGAGGGCACGATGGCCAGCGTGCCCCCCAAGGGGGGCCGCAAGCACCCCCAGCAGGAGTTCCTGCAGATCGACACCTCCAACATCCTGTTTCTGTGCGGAGGGGCCTTCTGCGGCCTCGAGGGGCTCATCGAGCGGCGCATCGGGCTGAAGGGAATGGGCTTCGGCGCCGATATCCAGAGAAGGACCCACCGGAAGCTCGGCGACGTGCTCAAGGAGGTGCAGGCCGAAGATCTGCTGCACTTCGGTCTGATCCCGGAGTTCGTCGGGCGCCTGCCGGTGGTGGCCACGCTCTCCGAGCTGGACGAGGACGCCTTGATGGACATCCTCAAGAAGCCGAAGACCGCGCTGGTCAAGCAGTACCAGAAGCTCTTCGAGTTCGAGGACGTGCGGCTGCGCTTCTCCGAGGGCGCGCTGCGCTCCGTGGCGCGCCAGGCCCTGCTGCGCAAGTCGGGCGCCCGGGGCCTGCGGTCGATCCTCGAGGGCGTGATGCTCGATCTGATGTACGAGATCCCCTCACGCGAAGACGTCGAGGAGTGCGTGATCAACGAGGAAGTGATCGAGCAGGGCAGCAAGCCGCTGATGGTGCTGAAACAGGAGGCCGAGTCGGCCTAGAGGCGCCGCGAGAGCACGGCGCCGCCGGGCTGCGAGCCAAGGCGACCCCCGGCCGGAACCGGAGAACGAAAGCAGATGGCCATCTTCCGCAACGAAGACGACGACACAGAATCGCCGGACGATTCCGGTTCGGAGCGGGAAACGCGGGCCATCCCGCTCCTCCCGCTCAGGGACATCGTGGTCTTCCCGAACATGGTCGTGCCCCTGTTCGTGGGCCGCAGCAAGTCGATCCAGGCGCTCGAGGCTGCGATGGGGCGGGAACGCGAGCTGCTGCTCTGCGCCCAGCGCGAAGCCGCGGAGGACGAGCCGAGCGAGGAGGACATCTTCGAGATCGGGACCCTGGGCTCCATCATCCAGCTGTTGCGACTGCCCGACGGGACCGTCAAGGTGCTGGTGGAGGGCCGGTCGCGCGCCCGCATCCGCCGCTTCGTCAGCCACGAGCCTTTCTTCGCCTGCGAGGTCGAGGACCTGGGTGAGTCCGAGGACCTGGACGAGTCCGACGAGCTTCCGGTCGAGCTCGGTGCCCTGGTCCGCACCATCCACACCGCCTTCGAGAAGTACGTCAAGCTCAACAAGAAGGTGCCGCCCGAGACGCTGAACACGGTGATGGCGGTCCAGGCGCCCGGGCGTCTGGCGGACGCCATCGTCGCCCACCTGAACCTCAAGCTCGATGAGCGGCAGAAGCTGCTCGAGACGATTGTGCCGTCCAAGCGCCTGGAAGACGTGTACGCGCGCATGCAGGCCGAGATCGAGGTGCTGGAGGTCGAGCGCAAGATCCGCGGCCGGGTCAAGAAGCAGATGGAGCGCTCGCAGAAGGAGTACTACCTCAACGAGCAGATGCGGGCGATCCAGAAGGAGCTCGGCGAGCGAGACGAATTCAAGAGCGAGATCGAGGAGCTCGAGGAGGCGCTGAAGAAGAAGAAGCTTCCCAAGGAAGTGAAGGGAAGGGCGGCGAAGGAGATCCGCAAGCTCAAAATGATGTCGCCGATGAGTGCCGAGGCCACGGTCGTGCGCAACTACGTGGACTGGATCCTCTCGTTGCCGTGGAACGCGTACAAGGACGAGAACAAGGACATCGACGAGGCCGAACGGATCCTCGACGAGGACCACTACGGGCTGGAGAAGCCCAAGGAGCGGATCGTCGAGTATCTGGCGGTGCAGGCCCTGGTCGAGCGGATGAAGGGCCCGATCCTCTGCTTCGTCGGTCCGCCGGGTGTGGGCAAGACCTCCCTGGGCAAGTCCATCGCCCGAGCCACGGGCCGCGACTTCGTGCGCGTGAGCCTGGGCGGCGTGCGCGACGAGGCCGAGATCCGCGGACACCGACGCACCTACATCGGCGCGCTGCCGGGCAAGATCCTCCAGAGCCTCAAGAAGGCGGGCTCGGGCAATCCGGTCTTCCTGCTCGACGAAGTCGACAAGATGTCGATGGACTTCCGCGGGGACCCGTCCTCCGCCCTGCTCGAGGTGCTCGACCCGGAGCAGAACCACACCTTCAACGACCACTACCTCGACATGGACTACGACCTGTCGAGGATCATGTTCGTCTGCACGGCGAACGTGCTGCACCAGATTCCGCCGCCACTGCAGGACCGCATGGAGATCATCCAGCTTCCTGGCTACATCGAGTCGGAGAAGCTGCACATCGCGCGCCAGTTCCTCGTGCCCAAGCAACGCGAGGCCAACGGCCTCGACGAGGACTTCATCGAGTTCACCGATGGGGCGATCCTGGAGCTCGTCCGCCACTACACGCGGGAGTCGGGTGTGCGCAACCTGGAGCGCGAGATCGCCTCGGTGTGCCGCAAGGTGGCGCGCGAGGTGGTCAAGGGAGGTGACGCGGTCTCGAAGACTCGCATCACGCCCGCGAAGGTGAAGAAATTCCTCGGTGTCGCGAAGTACCGCTTCGGCAAGGCGGAGGAAGAAGACCACGTGGGCGTGTGCACCGGCCTCGCCTACACCGAGGTCGGCGGCGAG
>JAZFWH010000363.1:0-3491 GCA_036482635.1 Myxococcota bacterium | reverse complement strand
CCAGCGCCATGAAATGGAGCGCCAAGGCCCGCGGACAAGTCACCGGCTACGCCACGTCAGTACCCGAGCTCGTGGTTCTCGTGGCCGCCGGACTAGCAGGTGTCTGGGAGGCCGGGCTGTGGAACATCGCCAGCTCGAACATCATCAACGCCGTGCTCATGCTCCTCGCGGTGCTCTATTACCAGCAGTTCGGCGAGCTGTTCAACAAGCGCTTTCTCGACGAAGCGGGCTTTGCCGCGCTCGCTGTCGCTGTGCCCATCGTGCTCATGGCGTCGGGCATGGACACCCAGTGGTATTTGATCCCGATCTTGCTGGGCTTCTTCGTCGTCTACCAGGTCGTGGACAAGATGGTGAATCCTCCCGAGGAAGAGGAGGGGACCGCAGAGGAGACCGTTGGTAGCCTGCACTTCGGGCTCATCCTGGCGATCACCGCGCTGGTCGGCATCGCAGTGTCTGGGATCTTCCTCGGCAACGCTACCGCGGAAGTCGTCCAGCAGCTCGGCGTACATCCTGCCATCGCCGGGTGGATTCTCGGCGTCGTCACGAGCATTCCCGAGATGGTCAGCTTCTTCGCGGTCTATGCGACCGCCGCTCGAGAGGGAAAATTCCAGGATCTCAACGACACCCAGGAGGCGCTCGACAACCTCACCGGCTCGAACATGGCCAACGTCGGGGTCGTCTACCCGGTTGGCCTGCTCGCCTTCTTGCTGGGTTCGTCACTCCTCGGCGGCGGCTAGGGCATAGAGGTCCTCGATGTAGCGGATACTCGGGTTCTCGAGGAAGGTTGGACGGTCCGCCGAGCTGCGCAGGCCGCCGGCGTGAGCGACCGCACGACCTACAAGTGGCTCGCTCGTTTCCACAGCGAAGGCCGCAGCGGCCTGGCCGACCGGAGCTCTCGGCCGCTCCGCTGCCCGCGGCGGATTCCACGCGCGCTGGTGCGACGCATCGAGCGACTGCGGCGCCGCAGCTCCTTTGCCGAGATCCGCTCCCCTTGGAAGAAGGCTAAAGCAGTCGCGATGCTGCCAGCGACCATTTCAGCCTCGGTCACTCCCGGTCCTGTCACCTTTGGCGCGAGTCCCTCTCAGCGCGACGGCGGTTCGGGACGCAACCGGCTGGAGGCGGCAGCGCGGATTCCATGGCACCTCCGAAAGAGTAGGATCTAGCTGTCCCGCCTAATAGCGCGATAGGGAGCCAGAACATGATCCCCTACCTGACCGACATCGTACGTCTTTACCTGGGCGACTTCATCGATTGGGGAGACTACTTCCGACTTCGCAAGGGGGACGCGGTCGACGTGGAGACGGAGACGGCTTCCCTCCTCGGGATCGCCGAGACGGGCGCCCGGATCTGCCGTGAGCTGGAGCCATCGCTTCGGGAAGGGTGGAACGCCGAGGCGCGCCTCGAAGAGGGCGAGGTCGTCTATCCGCCCCACATCGAGACGGCGTACCGGACGCTCGCCGACGCCGGCCTCGTGAGCTTTGCCGTCGAGGAGCGCTACGGCGGCTTCGGGCTCCCGGCCCTAATGACGAACATCCTGCTCCAGATGATCGCGCGGGCGGATGCTGGACTGATGACGCTGATCGGCCTCCAGGCGGGTGTGGCCGATGACATACAGCTCTACGCGAGCGAGGAGCTGCGCAAGCGATACCTCCCGCGTTTCGCGAGCGGCGAAGTGATGGGGGCGATGGATCTGACGGAGCCCAGCGCCGGCTCCGACCTCGGGGGCATCACCACCCGGGCGATCGAGCGGGAGGGCGCGATCGTCTTACAAGGCCAGAAGATCTTCATCACCAACGGTGGGAGCGAGGTGCATCTCGTCCTCGCGCGTGACGACGACACGTTCGAGGATTCCAAGGGAACGACACGTGGCCTCTCCCTCTATCTCTGCCCGCGCACCCTGGAAGACGGCCAGCCGAACGGGATTCGCGTGGTTCGGCTCGAGTCGAAGCTCGGCATCCACGGCTCTCCCACCGCGGCCATCGAGTTCCATGACGCCGAGGCCTACCTCGTCGGGGTGAAGGGCGAAGGGTTCAAGGCGATGCTCACCCTCATGAACAATGCCCGTCTCGGCGTCGGCGCCCAGGGGATCGGGATCGCCGAGGCGGCCCTCGATGCCGCACTCTCCTACGCACGGGAGCGCAAGCAGTTCGGGATCCCGATCGGGGACCAGCCCCTTATGAAGAACATCCTCGCGCGAATGATCGTGGCGCTCGAGGGGAGCAGAGCGCTGCTCTACCGCACGTGTGTCCTCGTCGACCGCAATCGCGCCATCGAAACCTACCTGGCTCGAGAGGGGGGCCTCTCGGAGTCGGAGCGGGCTCGCTGCACGGCCGTCCTCGAACGCAACGAGGTGCGCATCCGCCTGCTCACGCCGCTGGCGAAGTACCTCGCGACCGAGAGCTGCGACGAGATTACCCGCTACGCGATCCAGGTCCACGGAGGTCTGGGCTACATGGCGGAGTCCGTCGTCGGCAAGCTCCACAACGACGGCATCATCACCACGATCTACGAGGGAACGTCCGAGATCCAGGTCTCGTTCGCCCTCCGCGAGATCGGCAAGGGCGCTCTGACGGTCGTCTTCGACGAGGTCCGCGCCGAGCTCGAGCAGCTGAAGGAGCCTGCCCTCGAGCCCTATGGCGCGCGGATTCGTGAGGGCATCGACCGGATCCTGGAGTGCTCGCCGGCCCTCCTGGCGGACCCGAGCTATGCGCTCCTCTCCGCCCAGTCGCTGGCCGAGGTGGTGATCAGCGTAATTGTGGGCGCGGAGCTCCTGAAGCAGAGCGACCGCGATCCGGAACGGCTGCCGATTGCCGCGACCTGGGTGGAGCGCCGCATGAACGATCTCGCGGCGCGGACGGCTCGAATCGCTGCGGGCTCCGCCGATCTCCTCAGCCGATGCGAGAAGATGGTGGCGGCCGTCCAGCGATAGGGCGGCCGGCGAGAGGTCAATGGTCGAGAGAACACCGAGAAGGTCGGCGCCTCGGCGTGAGGTGAGGGTCGCCGATCGGATCTGGACCTCGGTCGACGCCGATCCGGCGGAACTCGATCGACTCTCGGAGACGGGACCCGAGCACGCGCTCCCGTCGGCCTTCGACGTGACCGGCTTGGCCGCAGGGGTCGTCGGGTGCGCCACACTGGCCGCCGCTCGGCTTGCCGATCTCCGTGACGGCCGCGAGCGCCCGGTTGCGGTCGATCGACGGCACGCCGCGATCGCCTTCCGCAGCGAGCGTCACATCGCGATCGACCGTGAGCCGCCACCGGCGGCCTGGGACCCGGCGTCCGGCTACTACGAGACGGCCGACGGCGGGCTCGTGCAGATCCACTGCAACTTCCCGCACCACCGGGCCGGGGCGCTCGACGAGCTGGGCGTCGTCGACCCCGGCAACGACAAGGTCGCGGACGCCATGCGCGACGCCGTCGGCCAGCGTGACGCGGCCGGGCTCGAAGACGCACTCGCGGCGCGGGGCATGGTCGCCTCCCGCCTCCGTACG
>JAZFWH010000362.1:0-2775 GCA_036482635.1 Myxococcota bacterium | reverse complement strand
AGCCCCGGGGCAACGGCCGGTCGGCCGGCTGCTCCGACGCAATGCGCGCCACCAGCGCGCGCACCGCAGCCGGCGGGGCCTCGACCCCCGCGAAGCGCCGCCGCCGCGTGAAGTCGCGCAGGAACTTTCGCACCTTGCTGCGACCCGCGCTGTAGACCTCGAACTCGACCACGCCGCGCTCCTCGTCGAGCATCAGCTCGAACAGGCGGGCGCCGCCCGAGGGGTGGGACTCGGCCAGATAGACCACCCGCGTTCCGCGCGGATCGACGGGCGAGACCAGCGCTGCACTCAACGCGTCTTCCACGGGCGGCAGCTTCACCACCACCTCGACGGGAGGCTCCTCTGGCAGTGCGATCCCGCTCGAGCGCAGGCGGTGACGCGCCCGGCGCAGGGCCTTCGCTCCGGCCTTGGGCAGGTGGCTGGCGTCCAGGCGGCGCAGCGGTTCGGCGCCGGTCTCCGGGTCCTCGGCCCAGCTGTCCACCAGCTCGGCGCCGGCTTCCGGCTCGTGGACCAGCAACCACTCCAGCACCCGCGTGGCGGCGTCGGCGTCGAGCCCGCGGGCGAGCTGGCTGGGATCGCCATTCGCCGGGCGGATGCGCTCGGCATGCGACGGCAGCGCCGAGGCGGCGCGCTCCAGGGCCTCGGGCAAGCCGATCGAAGCGCGAGGACTCATCCCGTCGACTCCGTGCGCACCCACTCGAGGTACGCGGCGCTGCCGCCCACCGCGGGCAGCTCGAGCACCTCGGGAAGATCGTAGGGATGGAGGTCGCGCACGCGCAGCGCCAGGGCGTCACAGCGCTCCGCGCGCGTCTTCACCACGAGCATCACCTCGTCGTCCTCCTGGACGGCCCCCTCCCAGCGGTAGAAAGAACGCACTCCCGGCACCAGGTTGACGCACGCCGCCAGTCGCTCCTCGACCAGCGTCCGCGCCAGCCGCGCCCCGGTGTCGGGGTCCGGCACGGTGATGAACACGACGCGCACCGGCGACTCAGACGCGTCCATGCGGGCCCCCGAGTTTCCGATGCTCCTCCATCGCGAAGCGGTCCGTCATGCCGGCGATGTAGTCCGCAATGGCGCGCACCTCGCCGTCGCCCGCGATGCGAGCGTGCACGTGCTCGGGTAGCAGCGCGGTGTCGCTGCGGTAGGCGCCGAACAGATCACCGAGGATCGAGGCCGCCCGCTCGCTCATCTCCCGTACCCGCGGGTGCTGGTAGAGCTCGTCGTGGAGGAAGCGCTTGAGCTCGGCCTTGTGCTTCTCGAACTCCGACGAGAGGCCCGCCAGCCGGCGCCTGGTACGGCGCACTTCGGCCACCGAGAGCACGCGGGATTTCTCGAGACGCGCAGCCGTCGCCTCCACCAGGTCGGTGACGAGGCGGTTGATCAGCGAGAGGATGGTCTGCGCGCGCAGCACGCGCTCGGGGGGCGCGCCCAGCCGATCGCGCACCTCGCGCAGCGTCTCGCGCCACAGCGTCACGTCCTCCAGCTGTTCCGGCCGCAGCAGTCCGGAGCGCAGACCGTCGTCGAGATCGTGGTTGGTGTAGGCGATCTCGTCGGCCAGGTCGGCCACCTGGGCCTCCAGGCTCGGCTGGGGCGTGGCCTCGGGCACGGGGACCGGGTGCTCCCAGTGGCAGCCGTGCTTGAGGATCCCCTCCCGCGTCTCCCAAGTGAGGTTGAGGCCCCGGAAGTTCGGGTAGCGCTCCTCGAGCAGATCCACGATGCGCAGGCTCTGTCGGTTGTGATCGAAGCCCCCCTCGCCCGAGAGCAGCTCCGCGAGCACGTGCTCGCCGGCGTGTCCGAAGGGCGTGTGCCCCAGGTCGTGGGCGAGCACCACCGCCTCTGCGAGCTCCTCGTTGAGGCGCAGCACACGGGCGATCGTGCGGGAGATCTGGCCCGCCTCGAGCGTGTGGGTCAGCCGATTGCGGTAGTGGTCTCCCTCGTGGTGGACGAAGACCTGGGTCTTGTACTCGAGGCGGCGGAACGCCCGCGAGTGGACGATCCGATCCCGATCGCGCTGGAAGTCCGTGCGGTACGCGTGCGGCGGCTCGGAGATCACGCGCCCCGCCGACTCGGCGCTCTTCACGGCGAAGGGGGCGAGGCGTTCCGCCTCCTCCCGCTCGAAGGCCTGGCGCGTGCGAATCAGGCTCATGGCCTCTGGCGCTCCTGCTGCTCCGCGTCGCGCAGCACCCGGTCGAGGCGGGCGCGCGATGCGTCGTCGATCTCGTCCAGGGGCCTCGGGCCCCTACCCCCTTCCACGAGTGCGTAGAGCGCCGCTCCGGCGATCCCGAGTCCCAGCGCTACGAGGAGCCAACGCGTCACTCGCGTCCATTCTCTCGGCTTCGGCGGACCGGTCGCGTCCCGGGTCCGCCGGACGCGGTGCAGCGGGGCGAGCGGTCACCCCGGGGCGGCGCATGCGCACCGGTGGGAGGGCTGCAGGCAGGGTAGGAGTGGACCCCGCGGGTGTCAACGCAACGAGATCCCGCATGCGTTCGATTCCGCGCCGCTTTCGGCGCGGGACGAGTAAGATGTTCGAAATGCCGAACGAGCCCATGCCCCGCCGCTTGCTGGCGGGCCCCGGGCCGTCCAACGTCCACCCCCGGGTCCTGCGGGCGATGGCCCGCCCGCTCTGCGGTCACCTGGACCCCGCCTTCCTGGGGCTTCTCGAAGAGGTCCAGGAAGGCCTGCGGGCGCTGTTCGGCACCCGCAACGACATGACGCTGCCGATCTCGGGCACCGGCAGCGCGGGCATGGAGGCCTGCCTGGTGAACCTCCTCGAGC
>JAZFWH010000361.1:0-2152 GCA_036482635.1 Myxococcota bacterium | reverse complement strand
GGATCCGGCCGCGACTCGGTTCTCGCGAACGCTCGCCAAGCGGAAGCCCTCGGCTTCGACTCGCTCTGGGTGACGGACCACATCGCCTTTCACGTGCCGATTCCCGAGTCCCTGACGCTGCTGGCCTTCGCCGCGGCGGCGACGGAGCGGATCATGCTGGGCACCTCGATCTATCTGCTCGCCCTGCGGCACCCGACGTTGACAGCCAAGCGGGCGGCGACCCTCGACTGGCTGAGCGGCGGGCGGCTGGTGCTCGGCGTGGGCGTCGGGGGCGAGTTCCCGCCCGAGTTCGAAGCCGTCGGCGTGCCGGTGGGCGAGCGGGGCTCGCGCACCGACGAAGCGATCCCCCTGCTGCGTCGGCTCTGGACGGAGAAAGCCGTCTCTCACAACGGCAAGCATTTCCGCTTCGGTCCGATCTCTCTCGATCCGAAGCCGCAGCGTCCCGGGGGACCGCCCATCTGGGTCGGGGGACGCTCGCCCGCCGCCATGCGACGCGCGGGGCGCCTCGCCGACGGCTACATCTCCCACATGACCTCCACTCAACGCTACCGATCGAATCTCGAGCAGATCGAGGCAAGCGCACGCGAGGCCGGGCGAGGTCAGGGGCCCTTCGCGACGGCGGCCTTTCTGTTCGCCGTGCTCGACACGCAGTTCGAGGCCGCCCACGAGCGTGCTGCGGAGCAGCTCGGCCGGGTCTACAACCAGCCCTTCTCCGAAGCGGCGCGCAAGTACTGTCTGCTGGGACGACCGGAGGACTTTCTGACGCAGATGCGCGACTTCGTGCGCGCCGGCGTACGCCACTTCGTTCTCGCTCCCCTCACCGACGCCGATGCGTTCGCGACCGAGGTCGCGAAGCAGCTCCTTCCCGAGATCCGCGGCCTTACCTAGCTGCTATGCTTCGACGAGCGGGTCTCTCGAGGGCGTGTCGCAACCTCGGATCCCCGGAGAAACCCGAATGTCGCCGACCTACATTGCAGGAATGGGCTACCACCATCCGCAAGAACGAATCACGAATGCGGACCTGGAGAAGATCGTCGACACCTCGGACCGGTGGATCCGCGAACACACGGGAATCGTCGAGCGCCGTGGGGCCCCGGATGGGGTGGACACCAGCCATCTGGGCGTGATCGCCACCCAGCGTGCGCTCGAGTCGGCCGGCTACGCCGCCAGCGAGCTGGATCTGCTGATCTGCGCGACCAGCAGCCCGGATCAGATGCTTCCGGCGGCCGCGTGCCACATCGCCAGGGAGCTGCGAATCGACCCGATCGCCTTCGACGTCAACGCCGCCTGCTCCGGCTTCACCTACGCCCTGGCGGTCGCGAGATCCATGATGGAGGACATGGGGTATCGGCGCGTAGCGCTCTGCTGCGCCGACAAGTACACGCGCTTCACCGACTACACGGATCGCCGTAGCTGCATTCTGTTCGGCGACAGCGCGGCGACCGTGCTGCTACAGAAGGAGAAGCCGGCCCGGGGGGCCGAGGTCGTCGACCTCGTCCTCTCCAACGCGCACGAGGGGATCGATCTCGTCAGCGTCCCGGTCGGGGGCTACTGGCAGCTGGATGGCCACGGCCTCAAGGCGCCCGCGGTCGAGATGCTCGTGGCCGGCGCATCGGCGCTGCTGGCGCGTCACGACCTGAAGATCCAGGACATCCGCGCGGTCATGGGTCATCAAGCCAACTACCGGCTGTTGGAGGCCGTCGCCGCCACGCTGGGCGTCTCCGAAGAGCAGCACTGGAGCAACGTCCGGATGATGGGCAACCAGGGGGCATCGGGTGTCCTCACGACCTTCTGCGCCGGTGTCGAGAAGCATTCGAGCGATCTTCGCGACGGAGACTTGTTCCTGCTCACGGTCGTGGGCGCGGGCCTCACGAGTGGGTGCGCCCTCCTGCGATGGATCGAGAGTCCTTGACGCCGCCGCCGGGCCGTCTTCTCGCATGGCTCTCATCGGCGGCATTCCTGGCGATCCTCGCTTGTGATAGAGAGCGGAGCCCGCCCCGAGAAGCATCGATATTTCGGGATTTTCAGGAACGGCTGGCCCGGAGCGAAAGCCCGGCGGCAAGAAGCGCCACCGTCTCCGCGCTCATCGAACGGGTCGAGCGAACCGGCTACCCGATCTTCGAGGACGATTCCACTGTCGTTCTGCTGTATC
>JAZFWH010000360.1:0-8239 GCA_036482635.1 Myxococcota bacterium | reverse complement strand
TCGCCGAAGACCAGCGCGGCCGCCAGCGGGACGATCTCCACCGCCGCCAGGCCGACCAGCACCCAGCCCAGGCAGAACGCGACGAGTGAAGGGTTCACGCGGAGATCCTCGCCGGGGGCTGGTTCGTACTTACATGTTCCCGGGTTTCGGGCATCGTCTCCAGCCCCCTGAGGAGGTGATGGATCGGGTCGCCGAATCGCTCATCACGCTGGGGGGCTGCCGTCCGGGGCGCCGCGCGGCGTAGGCGTACCGTTATGCCGCGTCATGTGATATCCGGTGACGCGTGCACGCCCTCTCGGTCTGGCTCGAATTCGCCGTCGCGTTGCTGCTGATCACCGTCGCCGGGAGCCGGCTGGCCCGCTCCGGGGACGTGATCGCCCGACGGACCGGGCTCGGCGGCACCTGGATCGGTCTGGTGCTGGTCGCCACGGTGACCTCGCTGCCCGAGCTCATCACCGGGGTCAGCGCCGTGGTGCTGGCCGACGCGCCAGACATCGCGGTGGGGACCCTGCTCGGCAGCTGTGTCTTCAACCTGGTGATCATCGTGATCCTCGACTTCCTCGTGCCGGGGCGGTCTTTCTACAGCCGCGTGCGGCAGGACCACGTGCTCTCGGCGAGCTTCGGCATCATCCTGGTCGGGACCGTCGGCTTCAGCATCCTGCTGGTGGGGCAGGGCTGGGGAGTGGCCCTCGGCCACGTGGGTCTGTACACGCCGATCATTTTCGGCATGTACCTGATGGCCATGCGCGCCGTGTACCACCACGAGAAGGACAACCACGTGGCTGCCGCCGAAGGGCAGCCCGCCCGCGACGCGCACACTTCACTGCGCGCGGCATCCGTGCAGTACGCGCTGGCCGGCCTGGTGGTGGTGGCCACCGGGATCTGGCTGCCCTTCGTGGGCGAACGGATCGCGGTCGTGATGAACGTACACGAAACCTTCGTCGGTTCGCTGTTCATCGCCCTGGCGACGTCCCTGCCGGAGGTCGTCGTCACCATCGTGGCGCTTCGCATCGGCGCCTTCGACCTGGCGATGAGCAACCTCTTGGGGAGCAACCTGTTCAACATCGCCGTCCTGGTTCCCGTGGACCTCCTCTACACGGAGGCGCCGATCCTCTCGGCGGTGTCTCCGCTGCACACCATCTCCGCGGTGTCGGCCATCATGATGACGGCGATCGCCATGGTGGGGCTGATCTACCGCCCGCGTCGTCTCCTGTTCCGGCGCCTGGCGTGGTCCAGCCTCATGCTGCTTTCGCTCTACCTGTTCAACTTCTACGTGCTCTACCTCTACGGCAGCTGACACCGCCAGCCCTCGGTTCAGCCCGCGTTGGGCTTCGCCACCGGCGGCTCGGTTCGGAATACGCAGCGTGTGCCGCCCCGCTCCATCTCGACCACGCAGCGGTTGCAGGGAATGCAGAGGGCCGTGCGGGTCTCTCCGGCCTGCATGCGCGCCACCAGGTCCGGCTCGCGGATCAGCGCCCGACCGAGCGCCACGAACTCGAACCCCTCCTCCAGCGCCCGGTTCATCGTGTCCAGGCGCGTGACGCCACCCAGCAGCATGAGGGGAACGCGCAGCCGCTGCCGGAACTGTCGGGCCAGCGGCAAAAAGAAGGCCTCTTCGAAGGCGTATTCCTTCAGCATGCTCGGGGCCAACAGGCGCATTCCCAGGCGGCGCAGCCAGTGGCGCTCGTTGCGCAGCATCTCGCGCAGCGGCACTTCGCCGCGCATCAGGTACATGGGCGTCCGGGTGGTGTGTCCCCCGGTGAGCTGGAGCGCGTCTACCGACCCGTCGCCTTCGAACAGGGCGGCCGCCTCGATCCCGTCGCGGAGCTGCAGGCCGCCTTTGAAGCCGTCGTCCATGTTGAGCTTGGCGTACACGGCGGCCCGAGGACCGGCGGCTTCGCGCACGGCGCGCAGTACCTGGCGGGGGAAGCGGGCGCGGTTCTCGAGGCTGCCCCCCCAGCGATCCCGGCGCCGGTTGTTGTACGGGCTCAGGAACTGGCTGAGCAGGTAGCCGTGCCCCACGTGCACCTCGAGGGCGTCGAAGCCCGCTTCCACCGCGAGCCGCGCCGCCGCGGCGAACTCGCCCGTCAGCCGCTCGAAGTCCTCCTCTCGCATCGCGCGCGCGAAGGCCGCGGCGTGGGGGCTGAAGGTGCGCGATGGCCCGATCGGTGGGCTGCCCGTGGCGCGCGGGTTCGCGAACCAGCCGGCGTGTCCGAGCTGGATGGCCGCGCGCGCCCCTTCTGCGTGCATCGCATCGCTGAAGCGGCGCAGGCCGGGCAGCGCCTCCTCGCGCAGCCAGATCTGATGGCGGAAGGTGCGCCCCTCGGAGGAGACGGAGCAGTAGGCGAGCGTGGTCATCCCCACGCCGCCCGCCGCGAACTCGCGGTGCCAGTCGATCAGGCGGTCCGTCACCAGGCCGTCCCGCGACATGCCCTCGTTGGTGGCGCATTTCACCACCCGGTTGCGCAGCTCGATGGGCCCGAGGCGGACTGCTGTGAAGAGGCGCTGCTCGCTCACGGCGGGGACCCGTCCGGGGCCGCGGGCTGCAGCCGCGCCGCGGATGCGCGGCTCAGCGGGCCTTCCGGCGCCGGCGTGTCGCCTTCCGGAGGGCGGGCGCCTTGCGCCGGGTGGTCGTCTTGCGGCGGACGGTCTTCTTGCGCGCCGTCGCCTTCTTGCGTCGGGCGCCCTTCTTGCGCCGGAAGATCGCCGCGCGTCGCGCGCCCTTCTTGCGGCGCGGCGTCTTCTTCGAGGCCGCCTTCCCGCGGGTCGCCCGGCTCCCAGCGCCCGGGGTCGCCAGTCCGCGCTCGAGCCGGCGCAGGCCCTCGTGCGCCAGGTGCCCCGCCTGGCGGCGGTATTTCCTCTGGATGCGATCGACCTCCCGTTCCAGCTGACCCAGCTGCCTGCGAACCCGCCGCTCGAAGGCGCGGAGCGTCGGAGGGAGTTCGCTCTCCAGACGAGCCAGCGCCTTCCTGGCACGGCCCTTGCGCGAGACCTTTCTGCGCCCGGCCTTCTTCGCGGTCGACTTGCGACTCCTCAGGGCCTTCTTGCGTGCCGCCATGTCGAGATCTCCCTCTCTGGTCGGTTGGCGAACCGGCGCCGCGTGCGCCGGACAGCCAGGCGGATTCTAACATCCGAACTCCCGCGTGTGGCAGGCCAGGTCGGGATCAGACGTCCAACGTGACGGTGGCCCGCCAGCCGGAGTCCACCGGGCTCACCTCCAGCCCGTAGGCGGTGGCCGCTTTCACGTCGCCGGCCAGCCGGTGCCGCTCGGGTCGGATCGCTTCGCCCACGAGCTGCGCCTCGAGCCGCGCGCCCCCATCCCTCGACACGCGGAGGTCGCGGGGGCGGAGCAGCAGGTGCTCGGCGTCGCGCAGATAGACGAGCTCGTTCAGGTAGCGCAGCAGGAGCAGGTCGAGGTCCGGCTCCTCGAGAGAGAGGGAGCGGCGCAGCTCGCTGCCGACGCAGTCCGGGTTCTCCAGCGTCGCTGCGAGCAGGGCCTCGGCGGCCGCGGCGAACAGCTCCTCGAGCGTGCCTCCCCACGCCACGAAGCTCAGGTCGCTCGTCACCGAGTCGACGAACTCGAAGCGCGCTGAGCCGCTCAACCCTTGACGTTTCCGACCGGCGTGAAGTGGACCACCCGCTTGGAGAGCCCGGCCGTCTCGCTGGCCTCCGCCACCTCGTCGACGTTCTTGTAGGCGAAGCCCGCCTCCTCGGCGAGGCCGCGAAACGAGGTCGTGCGCACCAGGATTCCGCGCTCGGCCATGCGCTGTTGGAGCTCCCGGCCGCGCACCAGCTTGCGCGCGCGGGTGCGGCTCATGGTTCGACCGCTCCCGTGGGCGGTGCTGTAGAAGCTGGCCGCGCCGCTGGCGACGCCCGTCAGCAGGTACGAACCGGTCTCCATGCTGCCGCCGATGATGACAGGCTGGCCGGTGCGCTGGTACGCGGCGGGCAGCTCGGGGTGGCCGGGCGGGAAGGCCCGCGTGGCTCCCTTGCGGTGGACGAGGAGCTGGCGTCGCGCGCCGCCGAGCTCCACGGTCTCCAGCTTGGCGGTATTGTGAGCGACGTCGTAGACGTTGCGGATGCCGAGCTCCTCGGCAGGGCGGCGGAAGACGTCGGAGAACACCTCGCGGATGCGGTGCAGGATCACCTGGCGATTTGCGAAGGACATGTTCGCGGCGCAGCTCATCGCGGCGAAGTAGTCGCGGCCCTCCCGGGAGGCGAACGGCGCGCAGGCGAGCTCGCGCTCGATCACCGGCAGCTGGAACTTCTTGGGCATCGCCCGCAGGAAACGCTGGAGGTAGTCGGTGGCCACCTGGTGGCCGAAGCCGCGGCTCCCGCAGTGGAACATGACCACCACCTGACCGGGGCGGCCCAGGCCGAAGACCTCGGCGAGCTCGGCGTCGTAGACGCCCTCGGGGTGGATCACCTGGATCTCCAGGTAGTGGTTGCCGGAGCCCAGCGTGCCGATCTGCTGGTAGCCGCGCTCGATGGCGCGCTCGCTCACCCGCTCGGGGTCCGCGTCCGGGAAGCAGCCGTTCTCTTCCGTGTGGGTCAGGTCGTCGGGGGTTCCGTAGCCCTGGCGGACGGCCCAGCCCGCGCCGTCGCGCAGGACGTCGCGGAAATCGTCGCGGCTGATGCGCACAAAGCCACGCCGGCCGGTCCCGGCCGGGACGCGGGCCGCCAGCGCGTCCACCAGCTGGCCCAGGCGCGGCTGCACCTCGCTCCAGCTGAGGTCCGTGCGCGCCAGGCGCATGCCGCAGTTGATGTCGAAGCCGATGCCCCCGGGCGAGATGACCCCGCTCTCGGGATCCATGGCCGCCACGCCCCCGATCGGGAAGCCGTAGCCCCAGTGGGCGTCGGGCATGCAGAAGCTCGCCTCGACGATGCCGGGCAGGGTGGCGACGTTGGCCGCCTGGCGGAAGACCTGGTCGTCCATCTCCGCCACGAGCTTCTCGCTGCCGTATACGCGGACCGGAACGCGCATGCCGTCGCGAAAGCCGATCGGGAGCTCGTAGCACGCCGGGCCGGTGCGCTGCAGCGTGGCGGGAGCGGCCATGGCTTCTCTCCTCTCCCGATGATGGCAAAGCGCGGCGCAGCTGGCCGCCGTCCGCAAGGCTCGCGACGAGCGGGTCGCCTGGACCTTCTTTCAGGGAGCGCGGTTCGCGCGGCGCCGGGGCCGGTCCACGAAGATCGGAGAGGACCAGGCCCGCTCCTGGAGCGGCGCGAGGCAGTCGTCGTCGAAGTCGGTGCGGTAGTCGCCGTAGCAGGGCGAGGTCTTGCGCACCGCGCCGTCGGCGGCGAACTCGGCGCGCAGGTTGGCGCCGTTCACGGCCGGCGTCGGTTCCTGGAGGGCGCGGACGTAGTAGAGCGCATCCCGGCCGGAGGCGACGTAGTCCGGGTCCTCGAAGCGGACGACGCATCCCGAGGGATCGGGCTCGCACTCGAGGCGCAGCCAGGGGTCTTCGATCAGCGCGTCGACGCTCTCGCCCGCCGAGCTCTGGGGCCGGATGCGCACCACCTCGATCGCGACGATCGGGTGGCGCTCGTCGCTCGGGTTGTAGCACTCACCGCGGCACAGCGACGCGAGGCGCTCGGGCGCGAGGCCGCGCGTGGCGTAGTCGGGACAGCCGGGCTTCTGGACGAAGCTGCCCACCGCCCGCACTTCGAAGCGCGGGGTCTCGGCGAGGGCGACCTCGCTGCCCATCGGCGCGGAACCGAACGGTGCGTTCAGCAGGTCGAACCAGAGCAGAATGCGCGGCCCGCTCGTCCCGTAGACCGCGCGGGTCTCCAGCGCGTTCCAGATCGAAGCGCGGCTGCGCGCGTCCGCGTGCACCGCCACCAGGCCGCCGGGATAGAGGAAGCTCGCGACCCGCTCGACGTCGAGGCCGCGGGCGATGCCGAGATCGCCCGGCCGCCGGGCCTGGGGCCGCTGCGGATCCTCCTGCGTGCCGACGGTGCGCCGCCTGGCGACGCTCGCGTAGAAGGCGGAGCGGGGGCCCTTGGCCTCGGTCATCTCGCGCCGCGCGTACTGCTTGTAGCCGGTGCCCGGCCGCGCGGTGTGGTTGTCGCTGGAGGAGATGAAGCCGTAGCGGAAGCGCAGCGGCGCGCCGTTCGCCTGCGGCGCATCGAAGTTCGAGAGCGCCATGCTGTACTGGACCGATTCGCGGGGCCGCAGGGAGAGCGACGGCTTGAAGCAGTCGCGGCACTGGTCGCAGTCGAGCCACTCCTCGGCTTCCGCGTCGACGAACGTCAAGCGCGGCGCCGCTCCGGCGGCCATGGCCAGGCGCCTGGCCTCCTCCACTCTCGCCTCGCACTCCGCCTCCGGCAGGTCGCCGCAGCGCGAGCGCATGATCTCGCCGGCGCGCCAGCAGCAGGGCAGGAAGTCCGGCGTGGGCTCGGGGCAGACGGGGTTGCCGTCCTCGTCGAAGACCGCCTCTCGCCACGGGCGGTACTCCTCCGAGTTGCCGTGGCCCGAGAAGACCTCGATCAGCTTCTGCCGCTGCGGATCGTGCTGCTCGGCCGAGAGCTGCTTGTCCATGCGGGTCCCGGGCGGCGTGTAGAGGCCCCAGGTCGTGCCGTGGGGGATCACCAGGGTCTCGAAGCCCCACTGGTCCAGCTTCTCGAAGAGCTCGGCCGGGGTCGTCGCGTTCTCGCGGCAGTCGAGCGGGAGCTCGCGCGTGTCGACTCCCTTCGGGCAGGTGGGCGCATCCGCGAGCTGGTCGATCAGCCAGAAGAAGTCGGCGTACTCGCTCCAGCCGCCGGGGTCGATGAACTGGATGCCGCGCGCGAGGTCGAGGCCGGCGAAGAGGCCCATGCCCTGGTCGGGCAGCGAGTTGATGGGCCGGGCGGGAAGCTCGTCGTCGGCCAGCCCGGGGAACATCACGTTCTTGTGGCCGTAGTGGGCCTCTGGGGTCGCGCCCACCTGGGTCCACTCCCAGCCGACGAAGGCCACCAGGTCCGGGTCGTCGGGATCGCCGGCCAGTGCGTTGCACTGGCGCAGGCTCTCGATGGTGTCCCGCCAGTGCTTCTGGGTGAGCGCCTCGGCGTGGTCGTTGAGCGAGAAGAAGTCGAGCGCGGCGCAGTAGCGGGCGAAGTCGCAGGCGTCGGCCGGCGGCCGCGCCCCCTCGCCGGCGAGCAGGGGCAGCGACATCAGGAACGCGTCGCCCGAGTAGGTCGTGTGGACGTGGAGGTCCCCGAACAGGATGCGCTTGTCGTCGGAGGCGCGCGGAGCGCCGGCGCTGGCGTCGACCTCCGCGCGGGCCGCGTCCTGTCCGCGCTCCGCGGCGCGGAGCGCGGCGTCGGGCCGACGCTCGCCCTCGATCTCGCCGGCGGTGCGGTCGCTGCCGCAACCGCCGAGTGCCAGCAGCAGGGTCAAGCCGAGCGCGCCGGGTCGCGACACGGCGGGCAGCATAGCCGGGTCGCCGGCGCCGTGCGGCCCCCTCGCCCGGTCGGACGGCGACGCCGCCACTCGACTCGTCTACCCTCGAGGAGTGGGTCGAGATCCGATGCAGGACGCGCACGGCCCCCGCACGCTGCGCGACGCGGCGCGGCGCTTCTTCCGACACGCGAGCCCGCGTTTTCTGTGCGCGGTGGTGTTCTCCTGCCTGGCGGCGCGAATCGCGTTGGGCGACTGGTCGGTCTGGGACGGCGCAGTGGTGGCGGGGATCCTCGTCTACTGGCCCGTCCAGGAGTGGCTGATCCACCTGCTGATCCTGCACGCTAGGCCCTTCTCGATCCTGGGCCGGACCATCGACCCCGCCGTGCCCCGCAAGCACCGGGCCCATCACCGGGATCCGTGGAACCTGGAGATCCTCTTCATTCCGGTGCAGGGCTTCGCGACGGCGATCGCCCTCTCCCTGTTGCTGTGGATCGGCCTGATGCCCCGCCTGGGGCTCGCCTTCACGGGCCTCAGCTTCTCCTTTGCTCTGGCCCTGCGCTACGAGTGGATCCACTTCCTGATCCACTCGCCCTACCGCCCGCGCTCCCGCCACTACGAGAGGTTGTGGCGGAACCACCGCCTGCACCACACGCGCAACGAGCACTACTGGTACGGCGTGACCATGCTGGGTGGGGACCGCCTGTTCCGGACCGCACCGCGTCCGGGGGAGGTCGAGGCCTCTGCGACCTGCATGGCGCTCGAACGCGCCGGCGACGGCCGCGCAGCCGGACTCTAAGCGGAGAACGGATCGGATTCGAGCGCCGTTACGCTGCGCTCCGCCGCTCCGGTGTGAAGCGCACC
>JAZFWH010000359.1:0-4671 GCA_036482635.1 Myxococcota bacterium | reverse complement strand
ACTTCCCCTTCGGCATCGACGTGCTGAAGCGCCGCTTCGGGCGCATCCGGGTGTTCGATCGCGGACAGGCGACCGGGCCGCTGCCCACCCGGGCCGGCCCGGCCGGCGTCCTGGTCTGCAACGAAGCCATGCTCCCCGAGGTCGCGGCCGCACGGGTCGCGCGGGGCGCCGTCTACCTGGTGAACCCCTCCAACGACAGCTGGATCAGCGATCGAAAGTACACCGACCAGCAGTTCGACATCGCCGTCATGCGCGCGATCGAGCAGCGTCGCTACCTGGTGCGGGTCTCCACGGCGGGGCCCTCCGCGGTGATCGACCCGTGGGGCCGCATCCAGGTCGCGACGGAGGCGGCCACGCGAAGCGTGGTGGTCGGCGAGATCCGCCCGCTCGAAGGGCGCTCGATCTACGGGCGCGTCGGAGACCTGTTCGCAGGCCTGTGCCTGGGGTTCGTGGTGATCGCACTCGTCGCCGCGCGCGTCCACGAGCGCCGAACTCGAGCTCCCGGCCTACGCGCCCGCGCGTCGGAACCCGCCGAACCGATTGAGTAGACGCGCCGGTTCGGGATAGAATGATCGCGCCGCGGGCCCTACGCGGGCTCGGACCCCAGCCAGCGGGCCACGCGCCCCCCCCGCGAGCAGCCCCACCCGCGGCGCGGGAGCACGACTGGTGCCATGGAGCCCAGAGAGCGAAGCCGGGACACCGAGCGCAGGCGCGCGACGATCCTGTTCGCCGACATCACGGGCTTCACCGCGCTGAACGAGCGGCTCGATCCGGAAGAGGTCTACTCAATCGTGGCCGACTGCCTGAAGCTGCTGGACGGGATCGCCCGCCGACACGGCGCCAACGTGGACAAGTATCTGGGCGACGCGATCATGGCGGTCTTCGGCGTGCCCTTCGCGATCGAAGACGCGCCGAAGGCGGCGATCAACGCCGCCATCGAGATGCACAACCGCGTCCGGGAATTCAATCGCGAGCGCGGTGTCGAGCCGCCGCTCGACATCCACTCGGGCATCCACACCGGTCTCGTCATCTCCGGCGACGTGAGCGGCCCGCTCCTGCGCGAATTCGCCGTGATGGGCGACGCGGTCAACATCGCCGCCCGGCTTGAGGGTCTGGCACCGAACGGGCGCATCTGGGTGGGCGCCGAAACGCACCGCTACACCCGGGAGGAGTTCGAGTTCCGCCACGTCGATCGACTGAAGCTGAAGGGGAAGGAGGAACGCATCGCCGTCTACGAGGTCATCTCGCGGAAGGAGAAGCTCCACCGACCCTCGCGCAGAGGGATCACCACGCAGTTCGTCGGACGCGGCGAAGAACTGACGCGCCTGCGGCGCTGCGTCGGGGAACTGAGCGAGGGCCGCGGCGGCATCGTCAGCGTGGTCGGCGAGGCGGGACTCGGCAAGTCGCGGCTGGTCGCCGAGCTCCGGGCTAGCGACGAGGCCCAGCGGACCACCTGGCTCCAGGGCCGGGCCCTGGCGATCGGATCGAATCTGAGCTTCCACCCCTTCGCCGATCTGCTGCGCGCCTGGGTGGGGATCTCAGACGAACACGGCGAGGAGGAGGCGTCCGCCCGACTCGAGGCCCGCATCGCCGACCTGTTCGGGGACACGCCGCACGACCTGCTGCCCTTCGTCGCGACCTTGATGGGTCTGCGCCCGGCGGAGAGCTACCGGCGCCGCCTCGAGGGCATGTCCGGCGAGGCGAGGGAGAAGTTCCTGATCTGGGCGATGGGCGAGTGTCTGCGGCGACTGGCGGCACACGAGCCGCTGGTCCTGGTGTTCGAGGACCTGCACTGGGCCGACCTCTCGTCGCTCGAGCTGCTCGGCTCGCTGCTGCGGCTGACGGCGGATCATCCGATCCTGTTCGTCCTGGTGTTCCGGCCGGCCCCGCCGGCCCTGGAACGGGTGATCCGGGCTTCGCGAGCGCTCCCGTCTCCGCTTCGGGAAGAGATCCGCCTGGAACCCCTCGACCGCGAGTCGGCCGAAGACCTGCTCGACCTGCTCTTCGACCGCGGCGACCTGCCGCGCGCGCTGCGCAGCCTGATCGAGCTGCGCGGGGGGGGAAACCCGTTCTTCCTGGAAGAAATCGTCCGCTCGCTGCTGGACGAGGGAGCCGTCGAGCTGCGCGACGGCGCGCTCTGGACCACGGCGAGAAGCGAATCGCTCGTCATCCCCGCGACGGTCCAGGAAGTGGTCATGTCGCGGATCGACCGCTTCCCCCTGCGCGCCCGGCAGGTGCTCCAGGTGGCGGCGATCGTGGGAACGAGCTGCGACCACCGCATCCTGGAGGCGGTCGCCGACAGCGACGAGCTAGACGCGGACCTGGTCACCCTGATCGACGGTCAGCTGTTGGTCCAGAGCAACCGCCGCGGGGACACGGTCTACGAGTTCAAGCACCCGCTGATCCAGGAGGTGACCTACCAGGCCATCTCCCGCGAGAGGCGCCGTGAGCTTCATCGCCAGGTCGCCGGCGCGATCGAGGAGACCTTGACGGGGACATCCCCCGGCTACTACGGGATGCTCGCCTACCACTTCGGTCTGGGGCACGACGAGGAGCGGGCCGAGGAGTACCTGTTCCTCGCCGGCGACGAGGCCGCTCGGCTGGGGGCGTCGAACGAGGCGCTCCGCTTCTTCGAAGAGGCCTCCAAGCTCTACCTCTCGATGCACGGCGAAGGGGGCGATCCGCGCAAGAAGGCCACCTTGGAGCAGAACATCGGCCAGGCCCACCAGAACCGCGGCCACTTCGGAGAGTCGATCCAGCACTACAACCGGGCGCTCGTTCTACTGGGCCAGCGCGTCCCGAACAACCGATTCGAGCTCGGCGGTCGCTTCGCCTGGACCATGCTCTCGGTGCTGACGCGGCTCTACCGACCGGAGCTCCAGCAGCGGCGCCCGAGCCCGACCCCGACCGACCGCGCGGTGATCGAGCTGTATCTGAAGCGCGCCGAGGCCGAGCCGACCGGCTCGCCGGCGCGCTTCGTGCTCGACAGCATGCTGGGTCTGCGCAAGCTGCAGAGCGTCGACCCGACCGGCGTGCCGCACGCGGGGGCGATCTACGCCGGAGCGGCCACCGTTTTCGCGCTGGGCGGGGTCTCGTTCGCCATCAGCCGCAGGTTCCTCGAGGTGGCGCGACGCCTGGTCCGGCCGGAGCAGGTGCCCGATCTGCTGCTCTACCGGGTGCTGAACTTCGTGCACCACTTCCTCGCCGGAGACTGGTCGGACGAGCACGCGGTCGACGACGAGTTGCTCGAGGAGGGCCTCCGGCACGGTCTGCTGTACGAGGTGACGGTCGGCCTGGACTTCGAGACCCAGCGCAGGCTCGCGCGCGGAGAATTCGCCCCGGCGCGGGAGTGCATCGAGCGCATCGGCAAGATCGCGGAGCTCTACCAGTACGATTTTGCGAAGGCGGCCCACATGGCGCATACGGGGGGACTGCGGCTCGAAGAGCGCGAGCTCGAAGAGGCGGCCCGGGCCGCGCGCGCCTATTACTCCGAGTTCGAGGAGGACATGTTCCAGCTCGTGGCGCTGGGGACGAAGGCCACGGCCGAGGCGCTGATGGGTCAGCTCGAGCGCGCGGAGGAAACGCTGGAGAAGGCCGCGCGCATCGTCGCCGGGTCGCGCATCATGGCGCCGTTCCACCGCAGCCACTACCTGCGCGCGCGGCTGGCGCTCGACGTGGCCCAGCTCGAGCGCGCGCACGAAGCGGGGGACGGGAGCGCGCAACGCCTGTGGGCTCGCCGGGCGCGGCGCACCCTGCACAGGGCCGTGCGGGTGAGCGCCAAGGTCGCCGCCAAGCGGCCCGAGATCTTCCGCCTGGCGGGCAGCGCCCACTGGCTCGCGGGCCGGCGCGGCGCCGCGCTGCGCTGGTGGCGCAGGAGCCTCGCCGCCGGCGAGGCGCTGGGCGCGAGGCCGGACGTCGCGCGCACCTTGACGGAGGCGGGGCTGAGGCTCGCCGCCCGCGGGCGCGGAGGCGAGCTCGACGGCAGGAGCGCAGACGCCTGCCTCGAGCAGGCCCGCAAGCACTGCGAGGCGCTCGGCCTGCGCTGGGACCTGGAGCGACTCGAGGCGCAGACGGCGCAGGCGCCCTAGGCGACCTCAGCCGGACCGGTCGCCCCCTGTCGGCTGCCTTCTGCTCGCGGCCGCCAGGCGCAGCTCCGAAGTGGGCGTGAGCACGCCGTCGGCCTTGAGCTCGCCCGCCGCGTGCACGGAGCCCAGCACCCGGTCCATGTAGCCGGGGCCCTGGGCGGTCGGCACGAACCAGCCCGTCGGGCACATGGTGAGCACCTCGACGAACGAGAAGCCCTCGCCGCGCAGCTGGGTCTCCAGGGCGCGCCGCAACATGCGCCTGGTGCCGGCGACGCCGGCCGCGTCGTGCACGGAGCCGCGCGCGGCATAGGCCGTCCCGTCGAGCTGGGCCAGCAGGTCTCCGATCAGGATCGGGTGCCCGTGGTAGGCGGCGTCGCGCCCCTCGATCGTGTTCTTCGTGCGCTGGCCGAGCACGGTCGTCGCCGTCATGTGCCCCCCGGTCTCGCCGAACACCCCGTTGTTGAGCAGCACGCAGGTCACCGCCTCGCCGCGCGCCGCCGTGTGGATCACCTCCTGGAGCCCCTCGTTCACCATGTCTCCGTCGCCCTGCAGCGTGAAGACCAGCGCGTCGGGCCGCATGCGCTTG
>JAZFWH010000358.1:0-3856 GCA_036482635.1 Myxococcota bacterium | reverse complement strand
ATGAGGGGTGCTGGCCGTCCGGGGAGCCGGCGTGCGCGCCTAAGGGCCGCCGACTGGGGCCCAGGCGCGTGGGAGCCGGGACTTGACGGGTGGTGGGAATGGCGGGGGAGTCCCCGCAAATGACACTGGGAGGTGTATAGAGTGGCGGAAACACTGGACGATAAGATGGACGACGCGGCGAGGGAGCTCGCGCGCGGCATCTGGCGCGAGCAGCTCGAGTTTGAGAGCGCGCTGAACCCGAGACCGCGTCAGCCGAAGACCGTGGAGCTAGACGCGGATGGGCACGACGCCGAGGTCCGCGAGGATGCCGGCAGCGAGCGCTTGAACGTGGAGGTGATCTGGCTCCAGTACCGGGACGAAACCGTGCGCCTTCGCGTCGAGGGCGATCTCCCGGTGGCGTGGCGGTGGCTTCGCAACCGCCGCTCGATTGCCACCGGGGTGCTGCGGGTCGACGTAATCAGCGGCAAGGCCGACTTGGTGCTGCGACTCATCCCCGGGGCGACGCGGACCGCGCACGAACGAGGAAACAAGGACGTCGGGCTCCGCCCCCCAGCCCGCGGTCCAGGCGGCGAACCGAGCGCGTAGCTCGTTGAGCGGCGAGTCGGGCTCCGAGATCCGCACGGTGGTCCCCGCGATGCGCCGCGTCGTTGGCACGCTCACGCAGCGCGGGCAGCCGCAGGGGCTCACTGGTTGCCGCGGGGCAGCGACGTGCGCAGGGTCTCGTCGTCGGGGAACTCCAAGAAGGTGAGCCACTGGATCGTGCCCGCGGTGTTGATCGCGTTGTTCTGCAGGTGAAGGATCTGCCCGGGCTGCTGCATGATGTTCAGCTCGGTCATCTCCGACGCGGGGTACAGCAGCAGGCGCGTCCCTAGCGTGACCGTCGTCGCCTCGAACTGCGTGACCGGCGACGCGGCCCCGACAACGCCCTGGAGCTGAGCGAACGCGCCCCCAGCACCCGAGACCAGAACCGAGTCGTCCATCCAAACATAGGTGTCTAAGCTCGCGTGGAGGTCGAGCCACAGCACCGTGCGCCTGGTGTGGAACTCGAACGTTGAGTACTGCGCCGCCACCGCCCCGATGAAGGGCCCGGCCCCGAACACGTTGAGGATCGGCGGGATCTGTAGGACGCTCGCGTCGTCGATCACGACGACCGGCTGTATGACTTCGGCGAGGTCCTCCCCTTCGCTGGGGATCGACGAGAACCAGCGTTGACGCCAGGCCTGGAACGAGCGGTTCGAGACGCCCATCTACTCGAGGATGAGCAGGCCCTGGATGTCGGTCGTCGCGACGCCGGTCATCTCGCGGTACCCCACGAAGAACCGCTGATTGGGGAGCGCGTAGTACGAGCCGAGCAGGTTGTCGCGGGTGCTGAGCGCCAGGTTCGTGTCGAAGAACCCCGGCACGTCGGACACGTGGTCCGTGCCGGCGACGCCGCTCGTGAACCTCACGCCGTTGGCCAGGTTTATCACGACGTAGAGGGAGATCTTGCGGGTGCGGTCGGGCGGGTTGAAGCGCGAGTTCGCGATGTCGACATCGGCGACGACGACGGCGTTTGCCGCCAGGTTCGTGACCGCGAAGGCGATCGAGTCGGCCATTAGGACGCTTCTCCTGGGGGGTCGGGTTGGGGTGGTTCGACGAGCTCGAGGTCCGCGCCGCAGAGCACGCAGCGAAGACCGGCCGCGCTGAGGGGGGCGTTGATAAAGCTGGGGCTGCCGAGCTCCTCCCACTCCTGCACCTTCGCGATGGCGTGCCCGACGGGCTGCTCGCAGCTCGCGCAGAGCAGCCCCGCGCACGCGCGGGAGAGCGGGAGTTTGACGCTAGTGGGTTTCACAGTGACACCCTCCGGTGTGGTGGTGGTGCGCCGGCGTCGGTGGCGGGGGGGCCGGGCACGCGGCCTGGGCAGCGAAGGCCCGCGCCAGGCCGGCTGGAAGCGGAACGCGACCCCCTGCCACGTCCCAGCTCACAGGCTCGAGCCCTTGGCCAGGTGCGCGCTCTTCCGGCCGCGGTTCGCCGCGGCGAAGGCCGCCCGCGCCGCCCGTTGCTTCGGTGTAGACACGGAGGCAGTGCCCTTGCTCGCCGAACGCGAGGTCGGCGGCGCTGCAGCTCGCTTGGCAGAACGCGCTGGGGTGGCCGGTCGCGTACTCGCGGCCGCAGCCGAAGCTGATCGCGTCGCGGTAGAGGGCTTCTTGCGGCGAGTGGGCGATGCTGCCTTACCTTTTGCGAGCCCGCGCGCGCGGACGTCTCGCCTTCGCAGCCAGCTTGTTGACCCGCCGGTGCGCTCTGAAGTCGCCGGGCATCAGGGCTGAGCTCACCGCGCCCATGTTGCGGTAGACGCGCGGCGACCCGCCGCACGGATCGTCCTGGACGAACGCCGTGGGGAGCTTCGGTCGATTCGTTGGGCAGCACGCTGCCGACTGAACGCGGGGGTCAATCGCACCGCCCATGCCCGGTTGCGCGCCCGGGTAGTCCAGCTGCCCCGGTGCGTGCGGTGTACCCCGGTCGTCGTGGAACTGGAGGCCGCGGTAGATGTCCATGCCGGCCGTCGCCACGTCCATCCACCACGGACGCTCGAGCTCGCCGCCGAAGCCGCCCCAGCCGCTCGGGTAGCCGGCGCTGTAGCCGTTGTAAGGGTGATTCGCCATCGGTTGAGTACCTCCTTGTTCGGAATAGATCGGGCCGGTGTAGGGGCCCATCACAGCTCGGCGTACGCGCTCGCCGTACGAGATCTCGATCGCGGCCGAGAGCCCGCCTCGCGACAGGTTCAGCGGCGCGCGGAAGTCGAGCCCGGCCTGTAGGCCGCCCATCCCACCGGCGTAGGTCCACTGCGGGTTTACGAGGGTGACGGTGACGGCCATCTACCAGATCACCCGCGCGCCGCGCAGCCACCACGGCACCCCAGCCGAGGCCCGTCGATTCGCGAAGCCCACCGACGGAAACCTGATGCGCCGGCCGACGGGGATCCGCGCCGCGAAGCTCGGGAACCTCCCCCCGATCGCGCCGGTCGGGAAGCGGATGCGCGTGGCCACAACCGACGGCGCCGACGCGCTTTGTTGCGCCACGACCTGGGTGGGAGATGGCGCGGGGGAAGGCGCCGACGCCGACGGCGCGAACTGCGCGGCTGCCGCGAGCGCGCCGCCGACCCCGAGGACGGCCACTAGAGGCCGAGCCTCCCCTCGACGACGAGGTTCGGCTGGCCGCCGGAGTTGAGGTACGCGACGTAGGCCTCACGGCTCTGAATCTGCGGGATGTCGCCGGGGCCCGCGGGCTCTTCTTCCGCGGTCTCTCGACGTCGCGAGCTGCCGGCAAGCGCGGCCGTCGCGCGAGCGCGCGCGTGCTCGGCCCGTTCGTAGAACTCGCCGGCTTCGTCGCGCAGGCTGGCCATGCGGCCACGTTCGGTCTTGATCTCGGCCGACAGCTCATCGTAGGTGGCTAGAGACGCGCCACGGGCAACCTGCGCACTGGCTCGGAACGTCCACGCACAGCCTGCCAGCGCGCCACAGCAGGCTGCGAACGCGATCCAACTCGCTGCGGCCGCCCCCCACTCCACGCGGCCAGTCTACGCCCCTCCCGCTCGCCTAGACAAGGTGCGGTGATCTGGACACACTTTTGCTCGCTCAGCCTGTGCATAACTCCCGGGATTCCCCTGTCGTGGCCTCCCACTTCACCTTCTTTTCGCCCTGTGCACTTCTGCTGCGTGGGGATCTCGCGGGATTGACCGGTCCTGGGACAATGAGGGGTGCTGGCCGTCCGGGGAGCCGGCGTGCGCGCCTAAGGGCCGCCGACTGGGGCCCAGGCGCGTGGGAGCCGGGACTTGACGGGTGGTGGGAATGGCGGGGGAGTCCCCGCAAATGACACT
>JAZFWH010000357.1:0-6916 GCA_036482635.1 Myxococcota bacterium | reverse complement strand
GACCCACGCGCGCACGCCCGCGACGACGGATGCGGTCACGCCGGGCGTCCCCCATGCGACCGACAGTATGGGCCCCCCTTCGCGTCGGACAGAGGCCTTGCGTCCGCATCCTGCAGCGACCCTCGCGCGCGCGCGTAGTGGGTTCGCGGTCCGCGCTCACGGCGGAGTTACGTCCGCGTCTCGCGGTGGGGATCGCACGGTGGCGATGTGCGCGGGCGGGCCACCGACGACTGGTGAGGAAGCCCTCACTCGGCGCTCCGGAGGGTGCCGCGGTCCGCGTGGAGATCCAGAGGGCCGAGGCCGAGGCGCCCACTGAGCGGGGTCAACGGGCCAGTCCGACGTGTCCGGGGGACGTCTCCAGGGGCGCGGTCACCCCTCGCGCGCGAATCGACTTTCCCCAGCAGGCACGACGGCTTGCGGCCCGAGGTGCACGAAGCTGCCGGTGTCCCGGCAGGGTAGCCGAGCAGGGCTGATGGTGTCCCGACGTGTCCGGGGGGACACTTTCTCGGACACGTTCGACGACTGCCGGAAAATCGACTTTCCCCAGCAGCGCGGGGGCTTACGGCGTCAGCTGCCGATGTCCGGACGCGGGGAGTTCGGCGAGGGACACATAGGAAGATGGTCGAGCGAAGCGCCGGCGCGGCGGACCGGATCCAAACCGGGCGCCCCTCACGACTAGGCAACGCAGGTTGCCCAAGGAGGCGGGATCTCGATACGCCCCTACCTCAGGCACCACCAGGTCTTTCACCTTTTACACCCTCACTCAAGGACCTGACTGGCGCGGACCCTTCCAGCTGCTCGCCACGTGGGAGGACGGCCAGGGCTGGACACATCGCCATGAGCAGGAGGGTTTCCACGCCGGCCCGATGCCCCTGGTCATCCCGCTAGGCGCACCGCGCCCGCAGTATCGCGTCCGCATGACCCTGAATGGCGACCTGGTGTACCTGGGCGCGTTCCAGGAGCCGACGGAAGCCGAGGTTCTTTTCTAGCCATCGGATTTGCTACCTCAAGGGCAATGTCCGCTCAGGCTGGATGTGTCCGCTGTGCCCACACGCGTTGCGCAATGCAAATCCTCAACCTTTTGAAATCACTAAGGAATTCGGAGCAGAATCGACTGCATAGAGGATTCGCTATCCGATGGGTTAGCCGCAGCGCGCTGCTGCTCGGCGCGCTGCTGTTGGCGTCGGGCGGGGCGGCGAGGGACCGGGGCGCCGACGGGACGTTCGAGCGGCGCTCCTCGCCCCACTTCGACCTCTACCAGGACGTGGACATCGACGACGTCGGGGGCCTGTACGGTTCGCGCCGCTTCGAGCAGCAGGTGCTCGACACGCTGGAACGGGCGTACGATGCCCTCGACCGCTTCCTGGGCCTGCGCCCGTCTCGCAAGATCCAGGTCGTGGTGTACGACCCGGCGATCTTCGAACGGCAGTTCTCCGGCCTGTTCCGCTTCAGCGCGGCCGGCTTCTACGCCGGCGAGATCAGCGTGCGCGGTGCCACCAAGGTACACGTCGGGTTGGTGCGGGTGCTGCACCACGAGCTGGTGCACGCGGCACTCGACGCGGCGGCCCCGTCCGCCTTCTTCCCGGGCTGGCTCAACGAAGGCCTGGCCGAGTGGTTCGAGGCGCGCGCGCTCGGCAAACGGCACCTCTACGGCCGGGAGCTCGAGCTGCTGAGCCACGCCCAGCGGACGGGGGAGCTCTACCCGCTCTCCTACCTGAGCGGGCGGAGCTTCGCCCGCCTGGGTCCGGACTCGGCGAGGCTCGCCTATCTTCAGTCGTACGCGATGGTCGAGTTCCTCGTTCGCCGCTACGGAGAGCGTTCCCTGCGCGACTTCTGCCGCGATCTGGTGCACCGCCGCGACCTCGACCGCGCCCTGCGGCGCGCCTATCGGGCCGACCTGGCCGAGCTCGAGGCGCGCTTCGTGGCGGAGCTGAGCTAGACCGCCGGATCGCAGGTGGGTCACCCGGACGCGATCGTGGTGGGCGGCGGCGTGGTCGGCTGCGCCGTGGCGTACTTCCTGTCGCGCGAGCGTCTCGACGTGACGCTGCTCGAGCGCGACGACCTGGCCGTGCACGCGTCGGGCGCCGCCACCGGTATGCTGCTGCCCCTCGGCGAGGCTCCCGAACGGGGTCCCTTCCGCAGTTGGGCGTTGCGCAGCCTGGCGATGTTTCCAGAGCTCGCAGAAGAGCTGCGCGAGCGCTCGGGTGTGGATCCCGAGTACGTGGGCTCGGGGGCCGTCTACGCGGCGCTCTCCGAGCCGGGCGAGGTGCGGCTGCGGGCCGCGGCGCGCGAGTTCGCCGACTGGGATGCCGAATGGCTCGACTCGGCAGCGGCGCGAGCCGCGGAGCCCCAGCTCTCGCCCGATCTGCGCGGCGCACTCTGGTCTCCCCGTGAGGGCCACGTGCGCAGTCCGCTGCTGGCGCGTGCGCTCGCCCGGGCCGCCGCCCAGCTCGGCGCGCGCATCGAGACCGGCGTGCCCGTGGTGGGGCTGCGCTGTGAAGGCGAGCGCGTCTGCGGCGTGCGCACCCCGGCGGGCGAGCGCAGCGCCGCCCACGTCGTCGTGTGCACGGGGGCCTGGTCCCCCGAGGTTGCGGCGTGGCTCGGCGCCCCGTGGTCGCTTGCGGTCGAGCCGGTGCGCGGCCAGATCCTGGCGCTCGACTCCCCCGAGCCGCCGCTCCACTCGATCGTCGTGGGCGAGGACGCCTACCTCGTGCCCAAGCGCGACGGGAGTGTCGTGGTCGGCGCCACCGAGGAGCGGGTCGGCTTCGACTGCCGCGTCACTGCCGAGGGCATGCAGGAGCTGCTGACCGCCGGCCCCAGCCTGGTCCCCGCGCTGGCGCGCTGCACGTTCCGCTACGCCTGGGCGGGCCTGCGCCCGGCGACCCCGGACCGCCTGCCCGCCATCGGGCCGGTCCCGGGTCGCGAAGGCCTGCTGCTCGCCGCCGGCCATTTCCGGAACGGGGTGCTGCTCAGCCCCATCACCGGCCGCCTCGTGGCCGACGCCGTGCTGGGCAAGGGGCTGCCCGCCGACGCCGAGGCCTTCCTCCCCGAACGCCTGCTGCGCTAGAACCCTCAACGCAGGTGGACGACGTTCCCCGTGATCAAGCGCGCCTCGTCAGAGGCCAGGTAGGCGATCACGCGAGCCACGTCGTCCGGCTCGGCGATGTGGATCAGATCCGGGCGCCGCTGCACGTTGCGTCGCACCGCGTCGGTCACCCACCCCGTGTCCGTCACAGGCGGGTACACGATGTTCGCCGTGATCCCCAGGTGCGCGAGCTCGAATGCCGCCGACATCGTGTAGTTCTCCAGAGCGGCCTTGGCCGCACCGTACGACACTTCACCGGGAAACCCGCTCGGGCCGCCCGAGGTGAGCCCGATGATGCGGCCCCAGGTGGCCCCTCGCTCTGCGTGGCGGTGGGCGAACTCGGCGATGAGTGTCGCCGCGCCTCGCGTGTCCACCGAGAACTGCCGCTCGAACGTCTCGGCGGAGACACGCTCGAGAGTGCGGCCGAACCTGTCGCGAGTCTTCGCGCTGAAGGTGTCAGCCAGCCAGCCGCTCGCATTGTTCACCAGGATGTCGACCGGGCCGAGCTCGGCCTCCGCTGCGTCGAACAGCCGACGCGGCGCGGTCGGGTCGGCGAGATCGGCTTCCAGGCCGGCCGCCTCGCCACCGGATGCCCGGATCGCCGTGATGACGTGCTCGGCGTCGGAGGCGCGGTTCTCCCGGTACGTCTCGGGAATCCCCGGATCGGGCGCGTCCTCGAGTCGGAGATAGGAGACGAGCACGCGCGCGCCGCAGGCGGCGAGCGAACGTGCGGTCGCCGCGCCGATGCCGCTGTTCGCGCCGGTGACCAGGGCGACGTGCCCGTTGAGGTCGAAGGGAGCTGCACTCATGGAAGACTTCGCGACTCAGGAGTGTGCGGCCGAGACCTCGTCGAGGTAGAGGGTGTTGCCGTCGGGGTCGGTGACGAGAGCCATGAAGCCACCCCACGGCTGCCTGGTCGGGGGCATGGCGAACGCCACGCCAAGCTTGGAAAGGCGGGAATGCTCCGCCTCCAGATCGGGAACGGCCAGGCCAACCCCCGTCAGACGCCCGACCAGGGCCTGGCGCTCCTCTCCCGCAACCGCGAGGCCGAGGCTGACGGGCCCGGCCGAAAAGGACGCGTAGCCGTGCTCGGCGTCGGAGTGCGTCAAACCGAGGCCCAGCTTGGACTGGTAGAACTCTATGGCTCGACTGAGATCGTTGACGAAGACGTTGACGTAGGCGATTTCGACCATTTCAGCTTCCCCCTGCATTGTCTCGAAGGCCGCGTTACGAGGCAGACTCGAGGTACTCGCACAGAGCCGTGGCGTTGTTGAGACGCCGCTCCTTCGACCCGAACAGAAGGGTCAGGGTGCCGCGGCCCAGCCGAGCCCTCAGCTCGGCCAGACCGGCTGGATTCGTGTCGAGCTCTGCGAAATGGCGTCGACGAAATTCGTTCCACTTCGCGGGATCCACGGACCTTGCCCAGAAATCCACCCGGGCGTTGTCCTTGGAGAGCCCCCGCGGCCAGAGCCGGTCGATCAGGATGCGGCGCCCGTCTGACCGCGCGGGTTCTTCATAGATCCGTTTGGTCCGAATCAGCATGTTCCGCCACGCCAGAAGGCTATCACGGTTGCTAGGCTGCGCTGCATGCGGCGAGCCGTCGTAGGAATCCTGGTCGGGATCGCCTTCGCGGCGGCCGTCGGACTCGCGACCTGGGATCAGATCCGTGTGACGTGTGAGGTCTGCATGATGTATCGCGGTCGCCAGATCTGCGAACAGGCGGTCTCAGCCGACCGCGCTCAGGCCATGATGCACGCGACGACGTCAGCTTGCGCCCAGCTATCTGCCGGCGTCACCGACGGCATTCAGTGCAACAATACCCGGCCGCTCTCGGTTCAGTGCTCCGAGTGATCTCGCCTCCAAGCAGCGCGCCCTAGTAGTCGGGAACGTAGATCTCGCAGGCCGCCTTGTGTCCCCCGGCGATCACGAGCAGACGGCCGAGCGCGATGTATTGGCCGATCATCATCCCGAGCTCCGCGATCTCCGCTTCGGCGAAGTGCCCGCGGAGCTCCGCCACGAAGGCCGAATCGACCGAGCGAAAGTCCGTGGCGAGCCTCTCGGCGAAGCGCACGGCCAGCGCCTCACGCGGCTCGAGCTTTCGTTCAGACTCGGGGAGATGAACCTGGCGGATCGTCTCTTCGTCGAGCCCCTGACGCGTCGCCGACGCGTACCGGGCGAACAGTCAGGTGTCGCACTCGTTGAGGGCCGCGATCTTCAAGCGCGCCAGCTCCTTGACCCGGCAGGGCACGATTCCCTCCTGGTGGCCGGGCCTGAAGAACGCGAAGTAGCGCTCGAAGAGCTCGGGAATCAGCTCGGGGAGGTTCAGGCCGTCATCGGCCGAGGGCTTGTCTGTGGTCGTGTTCGCGCTGCTCATGGCAACTCCGTCGTACGACTCAGCGCTCGATTTCCACGCGGTCCGGATAGAAGGCGAAGTAGCCCTTGATTCCGTCCACCTGTTCGAAGGGATCGTCATAGCTCCACGCGACGTTGTCTTCTGCGCGGTCACCGACCCGAAGTGTCCAGTACGAGGCCTCGCCCTTGAAGGGACAGAAGGACTCGTGGTCGCTGCGCTCGAAGAGCTCGCGGCGGACGTCTTCCCGGGGAAAGTAGACGACCGGTTCGTGCTTGGTCTCGCGGACGACCAAGGTTCGCCCGCTCTCGGCGATCACCTCGCCGTTGAACCTGACGCGGACCTGGTTTGGGTCTCGCTCCAGCTCGACTCGGTAATCCGGATACTTGTGATACAGGGATTCACGCTTGGGCATCTCGCTCGACCTCGCGCTGGCCGTCGTCCGCCGGACCGGACGCCCAGAACGGTACCACGTTCCCAGCGCGGCGTGTCGCTTCGATGCAGCACCCTTGTTGCGCGGCCGACCCTGGGGCAGCTTGCAGAAGGGAGGACCCATCATGGTGACAGGGAGCTGCCTGTGCGGCGGCGTGGCGTTTGCGATCGACGGGAGGCTGACGCCGATTCAGCTCTGCCATGCGCGGAGATGCCAGAAGTTCACAGGTTCGGCCTTCTCACCGGAGCTGGCAGCGAAGCAGTCCCGCTTTCGGTGGCTACGCGGGGACGAGCTGGTCAGGCTGTACGAGGCGCCTCTCCTCCGCGAGCCGCCGCCGCTTCGACGGGCCTTTTGTCGGGTCTGCGGGTCGCCCCTGCCCGTGCCCCTCGAAGGGACGGATTTCGTCGTGTTGCTCGCGGGCGTACTCGACGACGATCCGGGCACCAGGCCGTTTCGCCACGTCTTCGTAGACCAGGGGGCACCGTGGGATCGCATCAGCGACGACCTTCCGCAGTTCCAGGAGCAGCCACCGCCTGATCAGCAGATCCGGCCGACGAAGTCGTCCCCATAGAAGATCGCGGGCTGGCTCGCGGACTGGACGCTCAGGTGTCGCGTGCCCAGGACGCGCGGATGTACCGCAACACGGCGGGATAGATGACCAGCCGCCGGAACGGGTCGATGAGGCGCATGTACCACCGCGTCGTGCGACCCACTGGTTGCACGTAGATGGCCCAGTAGAGGCGGTAACCGACCGCGTGCTCGGTCAGCGCGAAGACCGAGAACGCGTGCACCGTAGCGTTCTGGATCTCTGAGATCGACTCGCGGGGAGATACGTAGAGCAGTCGGAACGGGCCATCCCGGGTTCCGGGGGCAACGAGGGAGGACGCTCGATCGGTCTCCGAGAGTCGGTGGAGAAAGCTCGCCCGATCCGCCTCAGGAGGCTCGTGGTCCCACCCGAAGATCCGGCCCAGCCGCGTGCGCAGCGCGAAGAGGAACCTGACGGCGACGTTTGCGGTGATGAGGTTCCCGACGGATAGCAGGGTGCGCA
>JAZFWH010000356.1:0-19807 GCA_036482635.1 Myxococcota bacterium | reverse complement strand
CGAGCGCAGCACGGCCTGGACCGCCAGCGGACCGTTCTCCGCGATCTGCTCCGCGATCTCCTTGGCCTTCGCCAGGGCCTGTCCCTCGGGCACCAGGTGTCCGATCAGCCCGATCTCCAGGGCTTCTTTGGCCGGGACGAAGCGGCCGGTGAGCAGCAGCTCAGCCGCGACCGTGTACGGGATCTGGCGGCGCAGACGCACGGTGGAGCCGCCCAGCGGGAACAGCCCCCGGCGCACCTCGGCGATCCCGAAGGTCGCGGTCTCCGCCGCGACGCGAATGTCCATCGCCTGGAGGATCTCGGTCCCGCCCGCGATGGCGTAGCCCTCGACGGCGGCGATCAGCGGCTTGGTCGGGCGGTAGTGGCGCAGCAGCGCCTTCCAGGCGAGGTCCGCCTCGTCCCCCATTCGCTCGGCCCAGCGGGCGTCCGCCTGCTGTCCCGCGGCCATCGCCTTGAGGTCGGCCCCCGAACAGAAGTTGCCGTCGGCTCCCGTCACGATGCCGACCCGCACGGTCGGGTCCTCGCTGATCATCACCCAGGCGTCGTACATGCGAACCAGCATCTCGGCGCTCAACGCGTTGCGCCGTTCGGGCCGGTTCAGGGTGACGATGACGACGGGGCCCTCGCGCTCGACGAGGAGGTGGGGGGCTGCTTCGCTCACGGATGCCTCCGCTCGACGGCGGTCGTTGCGGGGATGGATGAAACATGTTCTACTGGCGGGCCGACTATAGCCCGCTCCATCATGCTCGCACGCGCGGAGGCCTGCCGCAGCGTCGGCCGGGGCGGCGATCGCGGCCTCGGTCGCGCACCGGCGCACCGGGGAAGGAGCCCTCGCCCATGTCTCAGCTCGGATTCTGGAACTTCGCGCAGCGGGACCCGCAACGACTCGCCCTGGCCGATCCCGACGGGCGCGACTGGACGCGCGGCGAGCTGCTGGCCTCGTGCAATCGGATCGTGCACGGCCTGCGCGCGCTGGGGCTGGAGAAGGGCGACTGCGTGGCGACCGTGCTTCCCAACGGCGCGGCGATGATCGAGCTCTACCTCGCCGTCGCCCAGGCCGGCTGGTACATGACACCCATCAACCATCATCTGACCGCGCCCGAGATCGCGTACATCGTCGGCGATTGCGAGGCCAAGGTCTTCGTGGGACACGAGCGCTTCGCCGAGGCGTGCCGCAGCGCCGCCCAGGAGCTCGACTTCCCCGCCGACGGGCGCTTCGCCGTCGGCGAGGTGGCCGGCTTCCGCCCGTATGCGGAACTCAGCGCCGGTCAGCCCGACTCGCTGCCCGACGAGCGCGCCGCGGGCCAGGTCATGAACTACACATCGGGCACCACGGGCCGGCCCAAAGGCGTGCGGCGCGGCCTCGCCCCCCTCGATCCAGATACGGTCGCGACCCTGTTGAGCGGCTTCCTCGGCCTGTTCGGAGCCAAGGCCGAGGACGAGAACGTGCACCTGTGCGGCTCGCCGCTCTACCACACCGCGGTGCTGGTGTTCGCCTCGGCGTCGATGCACCTGGGCCACCCGGTCGTCCTGATGGACAAGTGGACGCCGGAGACCATGCTCGAACTCATCGACAAGTACCGCGCGACGACGAGCCACATGGTGCCCACCCAGTTCCACCGCCTGCTCGGCCTGCCCGAGGACGTGCGCCGCAAGTACGACGTCTCGTCGCTGCGTTACATGGTCCACGCGGCCGCGCCCTGCCCCGTCGAGACCAAATGGAAGATGCTCGAGTGGTGGGGAGATTCGATCTACGAGTACTACGCCGCGACCGAAGGCGGCGGGACGGTGGTCACCCCCCAGGAGTGGCGCGCTCACCCGGGCACGGTCGGACGAGCGTGGGCCAACGCCGAGGTCCGCGTGCTCGACGAGGCCGGTGAGGACTGTCCGGTCGGGCAGCCGGGCACCGTCTACATGAAGCTGGGGGCGGCCGACTTCGAGTACAAGGGCGACAAGAAGAAGACGGCAGAGAGCCGACGCGCCGGCTTCTTCACCGTGGGCGACATCGGCTACCTGGACGAGGAGGGCTACCTCTTCCTGTGTGACCGGAAGAGCGACATGATCATCTCCGGTGGCGTGAACATCTACCCTGCGGAGATCGAGAGCGTGTTGGTGACGCATCCGAAGGTGCGCGACGCGGCGGTCTTCGGCATCCCCCACGCCGACTGGGGAGAAGAGGTGAAGGCGGTGATCGAGCCCGAGCAGGGCACCGGGTCGGGCGCTGCGCTGGCGGACGAGATCCTGGACTTCTGCCGGGACAAGCTGGCCAAGTACAAGACACCGCGCAGCATCGATTTCATCGCCGAGATGCCGCGCGACCCGAACGGCAAGCTCTACAAGCGCAAGCTCCGCGACCCGTACTGGGAGAAGCAGGAGCGCGCGATCTGAAGGGTCGAGCATGAACTTCGCCTTCAGCGAAGAGCAGGAGGCGTTCCGCGAGACGCTTCGCCGCTTCCTCGAGGAGAAGTCTCCCAGCGCGGAGGTGTTCCGCCTGATGGAGACGGCCGAGGGCTACGACCCGGCGGCCTGGAAGCAGATGGCCGAGGAGCTCGGGCTCCAGGGCGTGCACGTGCCCGAGGCCTACGGCGGCCAGGGCTTCGGCTTCCTCGAGCTGGGCATCGTCCTCGAGGAGATGGGCCGCACCCTGGTCTGCACCCCCTACTTCTCCAGCGCCTGTCTGGCGACGAACGCCGTGCTGAACGCGGGCAGCGAGGAGCAGCGGGCCGCGCTGCTACCGGGGCTGGCCTCGGGAGAGACGATCGGCACCCTGGCGCTGCTCGAGCCCGGCGGAGACTGGGATCCCGCCGGCGTGGCGCTCGCGTACGCCCGCGACGGCGACCAGTTCCTGCTGAGCGGCAGCAAGAGCTGCGTCACCGACGGCGCCACGGCCGACCTGCTCGTCGTCGCCGCGCGCCGCCCCGGCAGCCGGGCCGCGGACGGCGTCACGCTCTTCACGGTACGCGGAGACGCCAAGGGGCTCGCGGCGGCGCCCGTCGACCCCCTGGACGCCACGCGCAAGCTCGCCAGCCTGGAGTTCTCCGGCGTGCGCGCAGAGCTTCTCGGGGTGGAGGGCGAGGCGCTGGCGGCCCTGGCGAAGACCCTCGACCAGGCCTGCGCGTGTCTCGCCCTGGAGAGCACCGGCGGCGCGGAGCGCTGCCTGCGCTCCGCGGTGGACTACGCAAAGCAACGCGTCCAGTTCGGCCGCCCGATCGGCTCCTTCCAGGCCGTCAAACACAAGTGCGCGGAGGTGTTGCTGGAGCTCGAGAGCGCCCGCTCGGCCGCGTACTACGCCAGCTGCATGGCCTCCGAAGACAGCGGCGAGCTGCCCCTCGCTGCGAGCCTGGCCAAGGCCTGCTGCGGCGACGCCTTCCTGAGAGCCGCCGCCGAGAACATCCACATCCACGGGGGCGTCGGATTCACCTGGGAGTCGGACGCCCACCTGTACTACAAGCGCGCCAAGGCGAACGAAGCGCTGTTCGGCACGCCCGCCTTCCACCGCCGCCGCATCGCCGAGCTGCTGGGCTTCTGAAGCGGGCACCGGAGCCGCGGCTCAGCCACCCGCCTCGAGCGGCGCGGGCGCCGCCGGGCCGCCCGCCTTCTCCAGCTCGCGCTCCCGGGCTTCCGCGGCGTCTCGCACGTCGGTGAACCCTCGCGGTGTCCAGCGCGCCCTGGCCCGCCGCATCGCGTCCCGCTTGAGCTCGCTCAGCTGGGCGGAAGCCTCGTCGAGCGCGGCCCCCCGCGACGCCGCTGGCGACGTCGATTCCGGATTGATCCGCTTGAAGAGCAGCAGGCCCCCGATCTGCGTGGCGAACTCGTAGTGCCGGTTGATCAGCATTCCCAGCGCGGGGAAGCGGCGGAGCTCGGTGAGGCTGCTGTTTGGGTTGCCGGTTCCCCAGCGAATCGAGTCGACGCCGGAGACGACGATCACCGCCGGGCGGTTCTGCCGCAGCTCGCCCATCAGCTCCGCTCGCCTCCAGCCCTGATCCCATTTCACCCGGAACGGCAGGTTGAAGATGTAGCGACTGGCCGGCTCTCTCTGCGCCTGATAGTAGATCGTCGGCTCGAAGCCCCAGACGAAGATCTTGTCGTCGGGATGCGTATTCTGGGCGATCCAGTACGACGCATCGGTGTTGTCGACCAGATCGTACTCGTAGTGTCTGTAGAGAGCGCGGTAGTAGCCGCGCTGGAAGTCGGGATTGTCCAGCAGGAACTGCCGCGCCCGGCTTCGCTCGATCCACCAGGGCATGGCGACCGGCAGCTTCACCAGCAGCAGCAGCGCCGTGGCGACGACCAGGACCGGATGCGCGTTCGTGGCGCGGTAGAAGGTCCAGAAGCCCCAGCTCGCCAGCACGCCCAGGAAGGGAATCACCGGGGTGAAGTGGTAGTTGAAGAGCTTGCCCTGCACGACGACCGCGAAGGTCTGCAGCCCCGCCTGGGCGACGAGGATGGCCGCCCCGCGACGCGGATTGTCCTTCCGGTTGAAGAAGAAGAGCAGGCAGCAGGCCCCCGCCAGGATCCCCGGCGGCGTCATGGTAATCGCCTTCTCGAGCGTCCAGTGCACGGTGTCGAAGTCGGCACCGCCGTTCTCCCTGAGGTAGTTCGCATTGAACCAAACCACCGCATCCATGAAGCCCTCGAAGGCGTGGATGTAGATGTAGGAGAACCAGGCCGCGAAGACGGCGACGAAGCCGAGAGACAGGCAGGTGCCGTGCTTGGCGAGGGCCACGAACACTGCCCTGCTGCCCTCCGCTCCCAGCCGAGAGCGGACGTCGCTCCACAGCAGGCCAATCGTGACCAGGATGCCGATGGCCAGATTGGGTTTCAACGAAAAGATGACGCCGTGGATCGCACCGAGTGCGACGGTCGTGAGGAGGGGGGACCTCCGCTTCCCCACGTCGAGCGAGAAGTAGGTGGCGGCCACGATGAAGAAGTACGCGAAGCCCTCGGCCTGGGCCGTGTACCAGAACTCGAGCTGCACGTACATCAGCGCCGCCAGCAGTCCACCCAGCAGCGCCGGAAAGTCGTGCTTGATGAACTTGCGGGTGTAGAGCACCAGGATCAGCGAGGAGACCAGCAGCCCGGTGGCCTCGAGCACGCGGATGGCGAGCATGCGGCGCCCGAACAGCCACTCGGCGAGGGCGTAGATGTAGTACAGGCCGGGCGGCTTCTGTTCCCAGACGTCGCGATAGGGCACGCCGCCCGTGGCGATGGTGTGGCCGACCATCGAGTATGAGCCCTGGTCGCGACCGAACGGGTATTGGAGCAACTGATACAGCACGTAGCCCATGCCCAGGCTGAAGAGCGTCCAGAGCAGGTAGCTACCGGCACGCTCGGCGACCTCGCCCCGCTGGATCGCTCCGGAGAACGTGGCGTCGCCGCCGCCCGGGTTGACCGACTCCACGGGTGCGCCCTCAGCTCCCGCCCTCGATCAGGGCCCGCAGGCCCTGGTCGAAGGGGATGCGGGGCTCCCAGCCGATCAGCTCCGCCGTGCGTTCGATGCTCGCGAGGGTCACCTCCGCGTCGCCGCGTCGGCGCGGCTCGAATGCCTGCGCGGAGGAGATCGCGTCGGCGATGTACTTGATCGAATGGCACACACCGCTCCCGACGTTGAGCGCGACGCCTGCGGCGTCGGAGTGGTAGGCGCGCAGGTTTGCGTCCACGACGTCGCGAACGTGGACGAAGTCCCGCTCCTGGCTGCCATCGCCGTGGATCGTGAGATGCTTCCCCTGGCTGTGCTGCTCCAGGAAGATGCCCAGCACCAGGGCGTAGGCGCCGCTGCGCGGCTGCCTGGGCCCGTAGACGTTGAAGTAGCGCAGCGAGACGGTCGGCAATCCGTAGAGCCGCGTGAAGAGCTCGCAGAACTGCTCGCCCACGTACTTCGAGAGCGCGTAGGGGTTCAGGCACTGGGGCAAGAGGTCCGTGGTGTGCGGCGGCGGTTGATTCCCGTAGCAGGTCGAAGACGCGCTGTAGATCAGCTTCTGCACGCCGGAATCACGCGCGGCGACCAGGACGTTCTGGGTTCCGATGATGTTCTGCGCAGTACAGAACTCGATCTTCTCGATGGAAGGCGCCACCCTCGACATCGCCGCCACGTGAAAGACGCCGTCGATCCCCTCGCAGACCTGGCGGCACAGCTCGGCGTCCACGACCGAGCCCTCCACGAAGTCGCAGCCGTCGGGGACCCAGGCCCGCTCGCCCTGACTGAGATCGTCGAGCACGCGCACGGAATGACCGCGTTCGAGCAGGACCTGGCAGAGATGGCTTCCGATGAAGCCCGCGCCTCCGGTGACGAGGAATCGCTCCACGGCCTCCCGCCTCCTCTCCTCAGAGCCTGCCCGAGGCGGCCAGCCGCCGTCGGCAGTAGGCGAGGTCCTCGGGTGTGTTCACGCCTCTCGCCTCGTCCACGTCATCGACCTCGACTCGTTGCACGCGCCAGCCACAGCGGGTCGAGAGGTACGGCAGGAAGGGCAGGAAGTTCAGCTCTCCCGTAGCGCTCCCCCGGGCCGCCTGGACTGCGTACTGCTCCCAGCACTCCTTCAGGGACTCGGTACCGAGAACGAAGAGCCCGATGTCCGCGTAGCCGCCCTCGCGACAGGCCTCCCCTTCCCTCGATTGCAGCACGCGCTCGAGGCGGCCGGACCCGTCGAAGCAGTACTCGACGTAGGGGGCCTTGGGCTGCACCACGGGCAGCGTGAAGGAGCTCGCGCCGGACCGGGCCTGGACCGCGATCACCTCGCGAAGCGTCTGGTCGGACACCAGCACCTGGTCACCCCAGATGACCAGCATCCGCTGGTAGTGGCTCCACGCGGCGTGGCTGGAGAAGATCGCGTCCCCCATGCCGATCGGTCGGGTCTGGACGCTGGTGGAGACGCGGGCGCAGCGGCCCGTCTGCTCCAACTGGCTCTCGAACAGCGGCTGGGCCGAGGGCGCCAGCACGACGTGGATCCGATCCACGCGGGGATGGAGGGCGGCGTAGAGGACGTCCCAGATGGTCTTGTCGTCGCTGATCGGCGCGAGGACCTTCGGCCCGTCGATCCCGAGGCGCGTGCCTCGGCCCGCCGCCGGAACCAGCGCGATGGTCGATTCACGCGGCGTCATCGCCCTCGTTCTCCGCGGCCACCAGGGCCCGCAGCAGGACACCCAGGTCCGCGTAGTGCCGGATCCCTGCTGCGCCGTCCGCGCCGTGGACCACCACGGCCTCCACCCCCGCCGCCCGCGACGCCCGCACGCCGTTCGGCGAGTCCTCGACCGTGAGGCAGCGCCCGGCCTCCAGGCCGTTGCGGTCGAGCACCAGGCGAAACACATCCGGCGCCGGCTTCGGGCGCTCCACCATGGCCGAGGTCACCACGTCGACGAAGTGGCGAGCCAGGTCGAAGCGCTCGAACACCCTGCTGACCGATTGCTCGCCCGCGCTCGTCACCAGGAACGACCGCTTGCCCGCACGCGCGATGCCGTCCAACAACTCCACCGCGAACGGGAACAGCCCGACCTCGCCCCGCTCCAGCAGCCGCAGGTAGGCGCGCTGCTTGTCGCGCGCCATCTCGCACAGCGTCTCGGGCTCGGCGTCGACCAGCCCCGCCAGCGCGTCGCGCGTGCCCATGCCCTTGACGGATTCGTAGGAGAACTCGGCCACCCGGTGAACGGCCCAGACTTCCAGAACCTCCAGAAAGGCCAGCTCGTGCGCCCGCGACGAGTCCACCAGCGTCCCGTCGAGGTCGAACAGGATGTTCTGCACGCGACCCAGCCGGCAGCCGCGGGAATCAGAAGACGATGCTCCACGCATTCCGCGCCCCGCGCACGATCCGCCACCGCACGTTGGTAAAGCCCTTGAAGGTCCTGTACTCGACCGGAACCTCAGCGATGTCCACCGCCGAGTGGATCAACAGCTTGGTGATGTCGGAAGGGGTCCTGAGGGGGGCCTCGCACCCGCCCGCGGGCAGCCTCTCCACGATCTTCGCCCGTTTGTAGATCCGGAAGCCGGTGAGGGGGTCCGAGAAGAAAAGCTTGTATCGGAGGCTGAACAGGGATCCCAGCACGAACGCGGCCAGCCAGCTCAGCAGGAAGAGCGGCTTCGATTCGCCGTACGCGGCGTGCAGGGACGAGAAGAACTGCTTGCGCTTCTGGTTGCGCGAGCCGAAGACGGCCCCGAAGCCGTTCCCGTCCAGGAAGCGAATGCCGAGGAAGATGTCCTTGAGCCGATAGACGCCGTCTCCGGTCAAGGTGACCAGGTACTCCGAGTCCCCGTTCGCGAGCCAGTCCCGGAAGACCGAGACCTCCGCGAAGGTCCCGCCGATCTCCCGGCTCTGCACCTGCATGTGGTCGGGCAGCTCGGGGGAGACGATGTCCGGAGCGTCGATGGAGAGGTGGACCTCGTCCGTCACGTTGAGCCAGGGCAGATCCAGGTACTCCTGGAGCATCAGGTTGGCCGCGAAGGAACGCTCGTTCATGGAGGCGAAGACGTCGATGCGATTGCGGCCGCTGAATCGCTCGCGGCCGTACAGCGAGATCAACTTCTCGGCCACGGCCACGCCCGAGTGCATTCCCGGCCGGTTCCGATTCTGCAGGTCCTCGACCAGCCAGCGGGCGCCCTTGTACTGCGCTGCCTCGCAGTCGATCGGAATGCGGTCGGCGCAGCTCTCGCCCTCGATGGCGCTCGCGCACAGCACGTGGCTGACCAGGTCTTTTTGGTTCTGCTCGTCACCCAGGTAGCGCAACGCCCCGTCCACGATCTCGGTGGCCTTCAACGATTGAATGTCGTGGTCCGGTCCGATGTTGACCAGCAGCGCCTTGATGGTGGCTCGGCTGCGCGAGATCGCTTCGCTGACACCGGAGGTCATGTAGCTGGGATAGAGAGAGGAGTGCTGGGTGCCGGAGCCGAAAACGATGATGTCGGACGACTCCAGCGCCACCTTGGCCTCGGGCGAGATGCCCACCGGCATCGACAGCCGCTCCAGGAAGCGAACGCGGCCCTCGAGGTCGAGCGGCTTGAGCTCGTCGATCTCGTCGGGGCCGAGGGGCTCCGGCAGCAGGAAGATCTGCTCGATCGGGATTGGACTCTGCTCCCCGACCACGCGCGCCTCGCGCTCCAGCAGCTCCCCATCCCGCTTGAGGGCCACCAGAATCCGGTTGTCGCCGCGGGTGACATTGATGAGACTCGCCCTGGAGTGAAAGGCCGTCGACAGTTCGTAATTCGTGCGGTTGAAGTCCTCGCCGTTTTGCAAATAGGCACCGGCGAAGATCAGGTTCCCGATCGAGCAGTCCGACAGCTCGAGTTGCTTGACGGATTCGTCGCTGTACTCCGCGAAAGAACTCAGGTAGCCGAGCACGTGGCCGCGCATGGACTCTTCGAGCATCTGCAGCATCTCGCCGAGCGCCTCGGGCACGCGCCCGCGCTGTCCCCGTGAGTGGAAGTAGTCGAAGAGCGCATCCCCATCGTCGAAGCCCACCGGCAGCCGGTACTCGAGCAGCCTGGAGAGGACGAACTGATGGCTGGAGAACAGGTCCAGCAGCCTGGACAGGTTCTTGCGGAAGTCCGACGGCCCGAGCATGCCGGGCACGAAGTCACGCAGCTCCCCGGTGGACAGGCCGTCGTCGTAGGCGTTGACCAGCAGGTTCACCTCCACGTCGGAGCGCCGCATCAGCTCGTGGATCAGGGCCGCACTGCCCCGGCCCCCGCAGAAGACGGAGATGCGCGTTCGACTGCGGGGATCGGCGCGCTGTCGCCTCATCGGACGCGGATCACCCCCTGGCTGATCAGCAACCTCCGGAGGGCGATGTAGAGCACGAACAAGAAGCGGTGGGTCGCGTCCCGCACCAGCGCGAGGCTCGACACACCGCCTGCCCGCTCCGTGTGGTCCACGAGGACCTCTTCCAGCGCCACGCCCTTCTCGAGGAGCCGCGAAGTCTGCTCGGTCGAGTAGTTGAGCCCCCGAGCCTCGAATCGGATCGAGCGGAGCAGTCCACCTTCGACGAGCTTGAATGCCGAGTTGAAGTCGCGCAGGGACGAGCCGTGCAGAAGGTTGCAAATCGCGCCGCTCAGGAAGGAGCCGACCCGCAGGAAGGCCCCGCTCTGCTTTTGCGCCCGGCAGCCGACGAAGGCCCGGCACGAGGAATCGCGCCTCGCCCGGAGCAGGCGGGTGAGGTTTTCGATGGGGAACTGCCCGTCCGAGTCGATCAGCAGCACCCAGTCGTACCGCGTCGCTTCGATCGCCGCTGCCAGCGCAGCGGCGGCGCCCCGGTTGGTCGGCAGCTGGACCACCCGCAGCTCCTCGACCTCCTGGCTGAGGCCCTTCAGGATCTCACCGGTGCGATCCGTGCTTCCGTCGTTGCAGATCACGATCTCGAAGACGGAGAGCTCGGGGCACTTGCGCAGGTAGTTCACCCAGTCACCGACGACCTCGGCGATCTGTTCCTGCTCGTTGTAGGCAGGCGCCGCAAGCGAGAGAGAGATCGGCATTGGCTTCCTCAGGAGATCGCCTTCAAGAGCTTGAGCGCGCCCTGCTTCCAGGCGGTGCGATGCGAAGTGCCTTCCTGCTCGGCCATCTCCTTGCCCTCCGCGAGGTACCACTGGTAGGTCGAAATGAGCGCGTCGCGGTTGCTGTACTTCGGGTGCCAGCCCAGCTCGCGCTGGGCCTTCTCGATGCCGACGAAGGAGTCCTGGTCCGCGGTGTCGTACACCCAGCGGTAGATGGGACTGAGGTGCAGCCGTTCGAGCAGGTTGAGGATCGCCTTGGCCGGCCGCGAGGGAATGTGGACGAGCCGACTTCCGGTGGCCGCGGTCGCCAGCAGCGCGCCGACGTCCTCGTTCACCGTGCCGAACTCGCCGGCGCCCAGGTTGTAGACCTCGGAAGGGCGCTCCGCGACGCCGGCCAGGCGAATCGCCTCCACCAGATCCAGCACGCTGAGCAGCTGGAAGCGATTGGTGCCGTCACCCAGGATGTAGATCCGGCAACCCGACTCGATCCAGTCGAACAGGACCTGGAAGATGCCGAGCCGCCCGGTTCCGATGAAGCTCTTGGGCCGGATGATGACCGTCGAAAGTCCTTGCTGTTCGAGGACGTACTGCTCGGCCTTGGCCTTCGCGATCCCGTAGCTGCCCATGGGGTCGAGCGCGCAGTCCTCGGTGATGGGATGGGCGGTTGGCATGCCGTAGACCGCCGTCGTGCTCACGTAGACCAGGCGCCTCACGCCGGCGGCACGGCTGGCTTCGAGTACCCGGCGCGTGCCCTCGGCGTTGACGGCGTCGATCTCCTCCGGCGACGCCAGGGCCAGGGCCGCCGCGGCGTGGACCACGGTGTCGACGCCCTCCAGGGCGCGGGCCAGCGCGGCGCCGTCGCGGATGTCGCCGACCACCTCGACCACACCGGACAACCCCTCCTCGGGCGGGATCGCGGCGATGTCGTACGAGATCACCTTGTCCGCCTGCTCGAGCAGGCTGCGACACAGGTGGATGCCGAGGAATCCCGCCCCGCCGGTCACGAGCCAGGTCCCACCGCCGTTCGCCATCGGACACCTCCAGCAGGGCCCGCGCGTGGAAGGGCCCTGAAAGCTTTCGATCGGGATTCGGGGGCCAACATTGAGCGGAATTTCACGCGCAGGGGGTCTCGGACCGCCCCGTCGCCATGTGGATAAGGCCGCGGGCCCCGCCGCGGGGGGGCACCCCCACAGGTGTGGCCAGCGGTGAGGCCGATTTGAGGGTTTTTGGGCCCGTTCTGGGCTAGCTGCGGGACAGGTCGCTGAAGGGGATGCCGCGGTCCGCGCGGGGCTCGCGCGGGAGCCCCAGCACCCGCTCCGCCGCGATGTTCTTCTGGATCTCGTCGGTGCCGCCCGCGATGTGCAGGGAGGGCGCGCCGAGGAACTGGTTCTGCCAGTAGCCGCGGCGCAGCAGCGCCTCCGGACCCAGCAGGCGCAGGCCGAGCTCGGCGTACTTGGTGACCACGCGCGCCAGCGCGAGCTTCATCACCGAGCTCTCCGCGTCCGGGATCTCCCCGCGCCCCAGCTTGGTGATGATCCGGGCGTTCAGCAGCTCCAGGGTCCGCGTCCACGTGTAGAGCCGCGCGATCTCGTCGCGGGTCGGCTCGTCGACGCGCTCGCGGTGGGCTCTGGCGTGCTCGAGCAGGGTGTCGAAGGAGAACATCCGCTCGAGGCCGCCCATGGCCATGCGCTCGTTCATCAGCGTGGTCATGGCCACGCCCCAGCCGCCGCCGACGGGGCCCAGCCGGCGTTCGTCGGGAATGCGCACCTCGTTCAAGAAGACCTCGTTGAAATGCGATCCGCCCGTCATCTGGCGCAGCGGACGCACCTCCACGCCCGGCGCGCGCATCTCGGTCAGGAAGTAAGTGATCCCATCGTGCTTGGGCAGCGAGGGATCGGTCCTCGCCAGCAGGATGCCGAAGTCGCCGTAGTGGGCGCCCGAGCACCAGGTCTTCTGGCCGGTGACGACCCAGTCGTCGCCATCGCGCACGGCCCGGGTGGCCAGGGCCGCCAGGTCCGAGCCCGCTCCCGGCTCGCTGAACAGCTGGCACCAGATCTCCTCGCCCCTGCGCATGGGATCGAGGTAGCGCCGTTTCTGCTCGTCGCTGCCGTGCGCGATGATCGTCGGCCCCGCCATGCCGATGCCCACCACGTACAGCGACTCGCCGATCCCCTGGCGCGCGAGCTCCTGGTTCCAAACGATCTGCTCGACGGGACCCAGGCCGCGCCCGCCGTACTCTGCGGGCCAGGTCAGCGCGGCCCAGCCGTGCTCGACCACCACCTCGTGCCAGGCCCGCCACCTCTCGACGAAGCTCTCGTCGTCGTCGTCGTCGAAGTAGTCGGGCAGGTCGGCCGGCGCGTGCGCTTCGAGAAAGACGCGGGCCTCGGCGCGAAAAGCGGCTTCACCGTCGGAGTCGCGGAGATCCATCAGCGCACCGCGGCGGAGGAGCCGAGGAGGCTCAGTCCTCGACCAGGGAGATCGCCTGCCTCGGACACAGGCGAACGGCCTCCTCGACCTTGCCGCGAAGGTCCTCGGGCGGCTTCTCGACGAGGATGGTCAGCGTATCGTCCTCCTCGACGCGGAAGCACTCCGGACAGACGTCCATGCACACCGCGTTGGCTTCGCACAGGTCGTAGTCGACGACGATCTTCATTGCGGCTGCTCCGGAAGCGCCAGCCGTCACGGCACGGCGGGCGGCGGCTGGGGCCGGGGGCCCATGAGAGCAACTTCCTCGAGGGGCGGCAAGGCCCGATGTACCCGTCGCGCCGCTTCCCTCGAGGCCGAACTGGACAACTTCCCCCGCCGAAGGCATACTAGAACACGTTTCACTTTGCGCGTTCGCACGGGCTCCAGCCGGGCCGGGTGCCGCGGTACCCTGGCGATTCGCCGCCGTGCGGCCCGACGAGGGGGAGCAGCATGCACGTCGATCTCAGCCCGGAGCAGAGGGCCTTCCGCGACGAGTTGCGCGAGTACTTCGCGAAGCTGATCACGCCCGAACTCATCGACGAGGTTCGCGGAGGCGGCGAAGGCGGCGGTCCGCTCTACACGAAGGCGCTGCAACAGATGGGCGCCGACGGCTTGCTCGGCATCGGCTGGCCGGTGGAGTACGGCGGCCAGGGCCGCGGGCCGATCGAGCAGTACATCTTCTCCGACGAGGTGCAGCGCACCGGCTTCCCCCTGCCCTTCCTCACGCTCAACACGGTCGGACCGACGCTCGCTCGTTACGCCAACGAGAAACAGAAGCGAGAGTTCCTGCCCAAGATCCTCAAGGGTGAGCTCAGCTTCGCGATCGGCTACTCCGAGGCGGAGGCCGGGACCGATCTGGCGTCGCTGAAGACCAAGGCAGTTCGCGACGGCGACGGCTGGGTGATCAACGGCGCCAAGATGTGGACGAGCCTGGCCAACTTCGCCGACTACATCTGGCTGGCGGCCCGCACGGATCCCGACGCTCCGAAGCACCGCGGCATCTCGATGTTCCTGGTCCCGACCTCATCGCCCGGCTTCAAGTGCACGCCCATCGCCACCGTGGGGGGCGTGCGGACGAACGCCACCTACTACGAGAACGTGCGCGTACCCGAGGAGAACCTGATCGGTGGCGAGAACAACGGCTGGTCGCTGATCACGGGACAGCTCAACCACGAGCGCGTGTCCCTGATGAACGTCGGGCCGATGCGACGCCTGCTCAACGACACGCGGGCCTGGGCCCAGCAGACGAAGCGCGCCGACGGGGGCCACGTGATCGATCAACCCTGGGTCCAGGCGAACCTGGCCAGGCTGCACGCCAACCTCGAGGTCCTCGAGCTGATGAACTGGAAGCAGGCGTGGGCCATGCAGAACAGCAACCTGCACCCCGCGGACGCTTCCGCCATCAAGGTGTTCGGGAGCGAGTTCTACGTCGAGGCCTACCGGCTGATTCTCGAGGTGATGGGGCCGCTGGGCGCCATCCAGGCGGACTCCCCCGGCGCGGTGCTGCGCGGACGGGTCGAGATGATGTACCGCAACGCCCTGATCCTGACCTTTGGCGGTGGAACCAACGAGGTGCAGCGCGACATCATCGCGATGGCCGGCCTCGGCATGCCCCACTACAAGAACTGACCGAGCCCCGCGCTGCGCATCGCCGCGGCGGCGCAGCCGCGTCCCCGGAGAATCGCATGGATTTCTCGTTCAGCGAAGAGCAAGAAGAGGTCCGCAACCTCGCTCGCAAGATCCTGGAAGATCTCGCCACCCACGAACGCCTCAACGAGATCGAGGCGAGCGCCGACGGCATCGACCGCCAGCTCTGGAAGGAGCTGGCGAAGGCCAACCTGCTGGGCCTGGGATTGCCGGCCGAGTTCGGCGGCAGCGAGCTGGGCTACCTCACGGTCTGCGTGCTGCTCGAGGAGATCGGGCGGACCGTGGCGCCGGTGCCCGCCCTCGCGACCCTCGTGCTCGGCGCCCTCCCGATCGCCGAGTTCGGAAGCGCCGCACAGCGCAGCCGCCTGCTGCCCGGCGTGGTGAACGGCGATCTCATCCTCACGGCGGCCCTCCAGGAGGCAGGCAGCGACGACCCGGCCCGCCCCGCCACGACGGCGCGCCGCCAGGGCTCGGGCTGGCACCTCGACGGGGTCAAGATCTGCGTGCCGGCCGCCCACGTGGCGGAGCGCATTCTGGTCCCCGCACGCAGCGACGACGCAGCGGTCGGCGTCTTCCTGGTCGACCCGCGCGCCGACGGAGTCGAGCTGGCTCCCCAGAAGACGACCAACCGCGAGCCGCACTTCCAGCTGACGCTGTCCGGCGTGGCCGTCGCGGGCGACGACGTGCTGGGCGATCCGCTGCGCGGCGCCGAGCGGGTCCAGTGGCTCACCGAACGCGCGACCGCGGCGTACTGCGCTGTGCAGCTCGGCGTTTCCGAGAAGGCGCTGCGGATGACAGCCGAGTACACGTCGACGCGCGAGCAATTCAAGCGACCGGTGGGCAGCTTCCAGGCGGTCCACACCCGAGCCGGCGACGCCTACATCCAAGTGGAGGGCATGCGACTCACCACCCAGCGCGCCGTCTGGCGCCTGGACCAGGGGCTGCCCGCCGAAGACGACGTCGCCGTGGCCAAGTTCTGGGCGGCCGAAGGAGGCCAGTTCGTCGGGTACGCGGCCCAGCACCTGCACGGCGGGATCGGGGTGGACATCGACTACCCCCTGCACCGCTACTACCTGTGGTCCAAGCAGATCGAGCTCACGCTCGGCTCGGCGAGCGTCCAGCTGGCGCGAATCGGCGCCCGCATGGCGCGGGAACCCGTAGAATACGAAGGCTGAGTCTCCGCCCCGCGGCGAGACCCGATCGGGAGGTTTTCCGTGGAGTGGAACATCGCCGACCTGTTCGAGAAGGTGGTCGACCTGGCGCCCGATCGCGAGGCGTTGGTCTGCGGCGACGCCAGGCGGACGTACGCGGGCCTGGAGGAGCGAGCCAACCGCCTGGCGCATCACCTGGCTTCGGCGGGCGTCGGGTCGGGCGACCACGTCGGGATCTACGCGTTCAACTGCGCGGAATTCGTCGAGTCGATGCTCGCGGCGTACAAGCTGCGGGCCGTGCCCATCAACGTCAACTACCGCTACGTCGAGGACGAGCTCCGCTACCTGTTCGACAACGCCGATCTCGTCTCCGTCATCTACCACCGCCGCTTCGGCCCGCGCATCGCGGCGGTGAAAGACGAGATGCCGAAGCTCCGCCACCTGATCCGGGTGGAAGACGACAGTGGCGATGAATCTGGCCCGGACTCGGTCGCCTACGAAGAAGCGCTCGCCTCCTCTTCGGCCAAGCGCGACTTCGGGCCGCGCTCGCCCGACGACCTCTACATCCTGTACACGGGTGGCACGACAGGCATGCCCAAGGGCGTGATGTGGCGCCAGCAGGACGTGCTCTTCACCTTGGGTGGCGGCATCGACTTTGTCACCGGCGTGCCGTGCCAGCGCCCGGAAGACCTGTCCGCGAAGATGTCCGACCCGCCGATGACGATGATGGCCACGGCCCCCCTCATGCACGGCGCCGCGCAGTGGGGGACGTTTGGAGGTCTCTTCGTCGGCAACCGGGTCGCCCTCTACTGCGGGCGCTCGTTCGACCCGGACGCGATCTGGAGCCTCGTCGAGCGGGACAAGGTGCAGACGATCTCGATCACCGGCGACGCCATGGCGCGGCCGCTGGTGGAGGCCCTGGCCGCACCCGGGGCCTCGTACGATCTCTCTTCGCTCCTGGTGGTGGCCAGCACGGCGGCGGTCTTCTCGCCGGTCTTGAAGCAGCAGTTCAAGGAGCTCCTTCCCAACCTGGTCATCGTCGACTCGGTCGGGTCGACGGAGACCGGCTTCCACGGGAGCTCCGTATACGACCCCGCCACCGTGGGAAGCCGTGGCCTGGTAAGCGTCGCCCCGAGCCGCGACACCCTGGTGGTGGACGAGGCGGGCCGGCCCGTCGCGCCCGGCTCCGGCGTGGTGGGGCGCCTGGCGCGGGGCGGCAACGTCCCGATCGGCTACTACAAGGACCCGGTGAAGTCGGCCGAGACCTTCATCGAGGTGGACGGAAAGCGTTTTGCGGTCCCCGGAGACTTGGCGCTCGTCGAGGACGACGGCTCGATCACGTTGCTGGGTCGGGGCTCCGTCTGCATCAACTCGGGCGGAGAGAAGATCTTCCCCGAAGAGGTCGAGTCAGCGCTCAAGGCCCACGCCGACGTGTTCGACGCCGTGGTGGTGGGCGTTCCCGACGAACGCTGGGGAGAGCGCGTCACGGCCGTCGTGCAAGCGCGCGAGGGGCGCACGCCCACGCTGGAAGCACTGAGCACGCACTGCCGCGCGAAGATCGCGAGCTACAAGGTGCCGCGCTCGCTGGTGCTGATCGACCGCATCGAGCGCAGCCCGAGCGGAAAGCCCGACTACCCGTGGGCGAAGGCGCAGGCGATGGAGCGCAAGACGGGAGGCTGAGCTCGCGGCTCGGCGGGTCAGGCGATGGCGGGCGGCTCTGGGGCGCGCAGCATGAGTTCGGCAGCGGTGCGCGTCTGGCTCACGATTTCGTCCTGCCCGTGGAGCCCACCGGCCCAGCCGACCAGAGACGCGAACCACACGAGCTGGAGCACGTAGCCCAGCGAGCGCTCCGCTTCACTGGGCTCGCTGGCCGGCGAGGTCTCGCCGCGCAGCGCAGCCGTGATCAGCTTCTCGATCCTCAGGTGGAACGCCGCCACCTTCTGGGCGAGCTCCGGCTCCCCCCGCGAGACGGAGCGCACGAGCGCGCGGGCCAGGTTGGGGCGCCGGCAGATCGCCTCGGTCGTCACCTCGAAGAAGGAGGTCAGGCGCTCCAGCGCCGAATCGCCCGGGGGCGGGTGCTCCAGGACGCGCTGCTCGTGCTCCTCGATCTCGCGCTCGAGAGCGGCGAGCAGCAGGTCTTCCTTGCTGCGGAAGCGCCGGTAGAGGGTGCCGAGCGCGACTCCCGCGTTGGACGCGACGTCGCGCAGCCGGACGGCCTCGAAGCCGCCGCGCTCCGCGAGCTCCACGGCCGTGTCGACGATGCGGCGGGCCCGCTCTTCCATCGAGTGAGTATAGAAACATCTTTGGCTGCCATGGTCCAGCCGAGCTTCAGCCCCCTCCAGCGACCGGATCGGCAGCTCGTGTGCAAGACCGACCGGTCGAACTCCCATTCTGGGAAAGACTCTTCCTACCCCCCTGGGGCCAGACTTGCCAACGGGTGAAAAAGCTCACAGTTCCAGGAGCTTGGCCCCTCGGCACCGGGCCGGGCGTGGCATAGCGGTTGCACTTCCCAAGGCTGCAAGGGAGGGACGAGGAGATCGAAGGATGCACGGGAAAGCGAGCTTTACGCTCCCGCTCCGATCAGTCCTCACGGTTGCCCTCTTGTCGACGCCGATACTGGGAAGTGTGGCGAAGGCGGACGAGGAGCGCGTCATCGGGGAGATGAAGCGCCCGCGTCAGATCGTCTTCCCGCTGGCTCAACCGAGCCAGGAAGGGAGATGGCTCAGTTCGCACTTCCACATCAAGAAGGGCGCAGGGTTCGCGTACACGCGATCGCTGAGCTTCGGTCGGCACGACGTGACGGTGAGCGTGCAGGGCCCCGTGATCCGCAAACGGCGATACGGCCTCGGCGTGGAGGTACGCTTCTAGCGACCCTCTCGGCCGTTGCGCATCCGCCGCCAGCGGATCCGCAGACTGGAACGGCCGCCTCTCGAGACGAGAACCGCCTCCTGAGACGGCAGGCCCCCTGGCAACCCCCCGCCGCCGGCTTGTCCTGGACTTCCATGCCCCATAGCGTCTCCGCGCCACACCGCGACGGAGGCCGGGATGTCCGAGCTGAGCCTGCACGAAGCGATCCACAGCCTGCGCTCGATGAGGCGGCTCGAGCCCGATCCCATCCGCGAGGACGACCTGCGCTACATGGTCGAGGCCGCCATCCAGGCGCCGAGCGCTTCCAACCGGCAGGACTGGGCCTTCGTGGTGGTGACCGATCCCGAGCGCCGGCGGGAGGTCGGCGAGGTCTACCGGCAGATCGGCTACGCCGTGGTGCGCGACGGCGCGCTGGCCAGCGGAAAGCTCGACGAGGCGGCCCGCCGCGTCTACCGCAACGCCATGATCCTCGTGGAGCACATGGGCGACGCCCCGGCGCTCGTGCTGGTCGCCATGCGCGGCGCGCCCCCCGCCGACGCCGCGCGCGCGAGTGCGTACTACGGTTCCATCTATCCGGCGATCCAGAACCTCATGCTGGCCGCCCGGGCGCGCGGGCTGGGAACGACGCTCACCACGCTCCACAAGGCGCGCGAGGGCGAGATCAAACGCCTGCTGGGCATCCCCGACGAGTACGAGACCATCGCCCTGATTCCGGTGGGTCACCCGAGCGGCCGCTGGGGCCGGCCGCTGCGCATGCCGGCGACGGCGGTGACGCACTGGAACCGCTTCGGCAGCCAGCCCGGCTCGGCTTCCGCCTAGCTCGCGGCCTCGACCAGGTCGGGTCGGTACTCCGGATGCCGGGTCAACCACTCCGACAGCCGGCGCATCGACGCCTCGTTCTGTTTGTTGATGAAGCGGTAGATCGGCCCCTCGAACCACTTCCAAGGCGTCTGCACCAGGTGGTAGCGCTCCTCGAAGTGCAACCTCGTGCGGTTGGGTCCGAGCCGCTCGAGCCGCAGACGCCCGGTCTGGTCGTTGCCTGCACGCCGGCTGATCATGGTGTACCGGTAACCGCGAGCGGGCTCGACTTCGCTGACGAGCTCCAGCGCGGACCCCCTGCGCCCGAGGGGGAGCTGATAGATCACGCGCCGCAGCAGGCCGTTGCCCCCCTCGTCCCCGGGCCACAGCACCTCGACGGCGAC
>JAZFWH010000355.1:0-14011 GCA_036482635.1 Myxococcota bacterium | reverse complement strand
TCGGGCAACTTCGGCAGCCTCGACCAGATCCAGGCGCTCGAGTGGGTGGCGCGGAACATCTCGGCCTTCGGCGGCGATCCCGGCAACGTCACGATTTTCGGGGAGTCGGCCGGCGGCAAGAACGTGGTCGCGCTGCTGGTCTCGCCGCTCGCGCGCGGCCTCTTCCACCGCGCCATCGTCCAGAGCGGAAGCACGGGCGCTGTCTCGATCGCCGAAGCGGAGCACTTCAGCGACGACGCGGATCCCGGCCACGAATTCAGCTCCAACGAGGTCATCGCCACGCTGCGGGTTCGGGACGGATCGGCTGCCGATCGCGCCGCGGCGCGCGCCCAACTCGCGCGGATCGACGGCGACACTCTGGCCGCCAGGCTGCGCGCGAAGAGCCCCTGGGAGATCCTCGCCGCCTACAGGGCGGAGCCCGAGGAAGCGCTCAGCGACGTGCCGGACGTCTTCCGCGACGGCACGGTGCTGCCCCGCGAGCCGATGCTGGCGCGCCTCTCCCGCGCCGACGGCTACAACCGCGTGCCGTTGATGCTCGGCACCAACCGCGACGAGAACAAGGTCTTCATGGCCTTCGACCCCACGTGGGCCGAGCTGTGGCTCGGCGTGGTGCCGCGGCCCCTCGACGAGGCGCGCTACGAGATCTCGGCCGAGTACCGCAGCAAGGCGTGGAAGGCGACTGGAGCGGACGAGCCGGCCGCGCTGCTGCGCTCCGTGCAGGGGCCGAGCGTCTACGTCTACCGCTTCGACTGGGACGAACAGCCCGCGCTCCCGTGGATCGTCGACCTCTCGAAGGTGCTCGGCGCCGCCCACGGCTTCGAGATTCCCTTCGTCTTCGGCCACTGGGATCTGGGACCCCAGAGCGGGATCCTGTTCGGACCCTGGAACGCCGAAGGCCGCGACGCCTTGTCGAGGCAGATGATGTCCTACTGGAGCGAGTTCGCGTACGCGGGCGCCCCCGGCAGGGGTCGGCGCGGCGAGCTGCCGGAGTGGAGCGCGTGGGACGACTCGAGCCCGACGTCTCCCCGCTTCATGCAGCTCGACACGCCTGCCGGCGGCGGGCTGCGCATGTCTGCGGAGGCGATCACGGTGGCGGAGCTGCTGGAGGCCGTGGACCGGGACCCGCGCCTGGCCACACAGCGGGAGCGCTGCCGCATCTACTGGGAGCTGACGCGCTGGTCCCGCCTGATGAGCGAGGAGGAGTACGCGCAGGCCGGCGCTGCGGGCTGCCGGGCCTACCCGTACGCGCTGTACCCGTGGCACGGCCCGGCCCAGCTGGCCGCGTCGGGGAGCTAGGAGGCCGACTCGAGAGTCGGCCTCCGCGCAGCGAGCCCGCAAGCCCGAAGGGCGCGCAGCGAGGCGAAGCCGAGCGGAGGCGGGCCCCTGCAAGACAGGCGAGCGAAGTGCCGGAGCCCGAGCGCGAGCGATGAGCGAGCGCGAGGCCCGGCCGGGCTAGGAGGCCGACTCAGGGAACCCGCGAGCCGGCCGGGATCTGGCTGCCGTCTGCGATCTCCGCGCCCTCCGCCACCTCGACGTTCTGGCCGATCGAAACGTCGGCTCCGATCGACGCGTCGGGCCCGATGACGCTGCCCTTCCCTACCTGTGTGCGGTCGCCGATCCGCACCCGCGGCCCGACCGTCACACCGGATCCGACCCGCACGCCCGAACCGAGCGCGACGCCCTCGCCCAGCACGCTCTTGCCCCGAAGCAGGCTCTGGTCGCCGACCACCGCGCGGTCGCCGACCTGGGTGCCCGCGCGAATGTCCACGCGCTTCCCCAGTTGGACGTCCTCACCGATCGTGGCACTCCGCATCAGTGTTCCCGCGCCGACGGAGGTCCGGTCTCCGATCCGCGAGCTGTGGCCCACACGCACGCCCGCGCCGAGCGCGACTCCGTCCCCGAGCCTCACGTTCGCACGGACCTGGCTGCGATCCCCCATGCGCAGGTCGTCGCCGGCCGTGACCTGCTTGGCCAGCTTCGCCCTCGAACCGAGCCGGGCGTTGTCTCCCACCGAGACGCCCTGCTTCACGATGCCCTGGGGACCGATCACGAAGTTCTCGCCCAGCCGCGCATCCGGGGCAATCGTGGCACTGAGCGGAACGCAGGCGTCGCCGAAACCGTCGGCGTTGACGTCGGTCTGGTCCGGGTTGGCGAGCGACGGACAGTTGTCGCTGCGGTCGGCCAGGCCGTCGCCATCCAGGTCGCCACCGCCACCACAGCCCGAAGCCGGCGCGAGCAGCAGCGCACCCCACAGCGCGGTCACCGCCACCCCCCGCATCGCCCTGCCCGGTCTCTTCACGCCGTACTCCTGCTCACCGCCCGAGCATACCGCCACGACCCGCCAGCCGCGTCACTCGCAGATCTACGAGGAAGCGCGGCGGGACTGACGCCCCCGCGCCTCCAGTCCGCTCCACCCGTCGGGGCGCCCGCCGGACTCGCCACCGACCGCGCGCTTGACGGCGTCACCCGCCGCGCGCACCCTGCTCCCGCAACACGCGCGGGGAATCCATGCACGACCTGGTGATCCGAGGCGGGACGATCGTCGACGGGACGGGACGACCCGCCGCTCGGGGGGACCTGGCGGTCGACGCGGGCCGCGTCGCCGCCGTGGGCGGCGAGATCGGCCGGGGGCGGCGCGAGATCGACGCGTCGGGCCTGCACGTGACGCCCGGCTGGGTCGACATCCATACCCACTACGACGGCCAGGCTACCTGGGACCCCTTCCTCACGCCTTCGAGCTGGCACGGTGTGACCACGGTGGTGATGGGCAACTGCGGGGTCGGCTTCGCCCCCGCTGCGAAGGACCGACACGACTGGCTGATCGGGCTGATGGAGGGCGTCGAGGACATTCCCGGCACGGCGCTCGCCGAGGGCATCCGCTGGCAGTGGGAGAGCTTCCCGGAATACCTCGACGCCATCGAGCGCATGCCGCGCGCGATCGACGTGGGGGCGCAGGTCCCCCACGGCGCCGTGCGCGCCTACGTGATGGGCGACCGGGGTGCGAAGAACGAGCCGGCCACGCCCGACGACATCGCGCGCATGGCGGCCATCGTGAAGGAGGCGATCGCGGCCGGCGCGCTGGGATTCTCCACGTCGCGCACCCTCGTCCACCGCGCCGTCGACGGCGAGCCGGTGCCGGGCACCTTCGCCGCCGAGGACGAGCTCTTCGGCATCGGGGCGGCCCTCGCGGAGCTCGGCGAGGGCGTCTTCGAGCTGGCCCCGGCGGGCGCGGCCGGAGAGGACCTGGCCGCACCCGAGAAGGAGATGGCCTGGATGCAGCGGCTGTCCGCCGCCATTCGCCGGCCCGTCACCTTCGCCCTGATCCAGCACGACACGGATCCCGCCCAGTACCGCCGCCTGCTCGACCTCTCCTGCGCCGCCGTCGACGAGGGTGCGAACGTGGTCCCGCAGGTGGCCGGCCGGCCCACCGGCATGCTGATGGGCTGGCAGTGCACGGCCCATCCCTTCGTGGAACACCCGAGCTACCGAGCGATCGCCGAGCTCCCCTTCGACGAGCGCCTGGCCCGTCTGCGCGACCCGGAGCTGCGGCGCCGGATCCTGACCGAAGAGGTCACCTACTCGGAGCCGCTGGTCGCCTTCATCACCTCGAGCTTCCACAAGCTCTTCCCGCTGGGCGATCCGCCGGACTACGAGCCCGCACCCGAGAAGAGCGTGCAGGCGATCGCCGCGCGCGAGGGCAGGCCTGCCAACGAGGTGGCCTACGACCTGCTGCTCCAGCGCGAGGGCTGCGAGCTGCTGTACTTCCCTCTGTTCAACTACAGCGCCGGAGACCTCGAAGCGACGCGCGAGATGTTGCTCCACCCGCGCGCAGCGCTGGGTCTCGGCGACGGTGGCGCCCACTGCGGGGTGATCTGCGACGCCAGCACGCCCACCTACATGCTCACCCACTGGGTGCGCGATCGCTCGCGCGGAGAGCGCCTCCCACTCGAGTGGGTGGTGAAGCGCCAGACGCGCGACACGGCGGAGCTGTACGGTTTGCGCGACCGCGGCAGCCTCGAGCCGGGCATGAAGGCCGACCTGAACCTGATCGACCTCGCGAATCTGCGGCTGCAGGCGCCGCAGATGGCCTTCGACCTGCCGGCCCGGGGCCGGCGCCTCATCCAGCGGGCCGAGGGCTACCGCGCCACGCTGGTGAGCGGCGAGGTCGTCTTCGAAAACGGGGAGGCGACGGGCGCCCTGCCCGGCCGACTCGTGCGCGGCGCCCAGGCCGGACCCGCAGATCGGGCGCCCCGAGCCACGTGATCGCGCGAAGCTACGAGACCGGCGAGCGCGTGAGCGCATCGACCACGCGCTGCACCAGCTCCTCGGGCTCGTAGGGCTTGAAGAGCACGCCCGCCACACCGCGGGCGAAGAAGCGCTCCGGCGACATCTCCTTGCCGTAGCCGCTGGCGAGCACCACCTGCAAGTCCGGGCGGATCCGGCGCATCTCCTCGAAGGCCTCCTCGCCGTTCATCTCGGGCATGATCAGGTCGAGGACCACCGCGTCGATCTCGTCCCCGCGGGCGCGCACCAGGTCGACGCCGGCGCGGCCACCCGGCGCGGTGAGCACCGTGAAGCCGGCGCGTTGCAGGAACTCGCGCGCCAGATCGAGCACCCACTCGTCGTCGTCGACCACCAGGATCGTGCCGCTGCGGCGGACCTCCCGGTCGGGCCTGGCGACAGCGGGCTTGGATTCGGCCGCGCGCGACGAGCGCGGCAGCAGCACCCGGAAGGTCGCCCCTTTGCCCGGCCGGCTCTCGAGCGTGATCACACCGCGGTGGGCGGTCACGATCCCGAGCACCGACGCCAGGCCGAGACCGCGGCCGCCGCGCTTGGTGGTGAAGAAGGGCTCGAAGACCCGCGCCTGCTGCTCCACCCCGATCCCCTCGCCCGTATCCGCCACCTCCAGGTAGACGTACTCGCCGGGGGCGGGGTCCAGCGTCCCGAACGCGTCAGCCAGGTCTCGCACCTTCAGGTGGGCGACGCCCGTGCGCAGATCGATGCGACCTCCCGGTTCCGCGAGCGCCTGGGACGCGTTGGAGACCAGGTTGAGGATCACCTGTCGAATCTGCGTCTCGTCGCCCTCTACCGCGGGCAGGTCAGTGGCGAGCTCCACGTCCAGGCTGCTCTTCTTGGCCGAAGAGGCGCGCAGCAGGTCCAGCATGTCGCGCGCTACCTGCGAGAGATCCATGGGGTGCAGCTCGAGCGAGCCTTTGCCCGAGTAGGTCAACATCTGCCCGGTGAGACCCGAGGCGTACTCCGCCGCCGCCTGGATGCGCGAGAGCCGCCTTCGCAGCGGCGAGCCGGAGCCGAGCTCCGCCAGCGAGAGGCGGGCGTTGCCGAGGATGACCGTCAGCACGTTGTTGAAGTCGTGGGCGATCCCGCCGGCCATCACCCCGAGGCTCTCGAAGCGCTGGACCTCCTGCATGTGCTGGTCGAGCCGGCGCCGCTCGCGTTCGGCCGCGACGCGCTCGGTGACGTCGCTCGCCGCTCCGACGATCCTCACCGCGCCGTCCGCCTCGTCGTGGCGCGTGCCGAAGCGGACCTCGAGCCACCGCTCGTCGCCCGACTTGGTCAGGATCCGCGTCCTCAGGACGTCCGACTGCCCCGCCAGCACCTTCTTGAAGTGCGCCTGGTACTCCCCCCGATCGCCGGGGTCGACGATCGCGAGCCAGCCTCTCTCCTGCAGCTCTTCGGGGCCGTAGCCGGTGATGCGAAAGAACGCGTCGGTCACCCACTCGACCCGCATCGAGAGATCGCGGTCCACCCGCATGGCGAAGCTGTAGTCCGAACTCAGCTCCGAGACGGTCCGATAGCGCTCCTCGCTCTCGCGCAGGGCGCTTTCCGCGGCGCGCCGCTCCGCGATCTCCGCCTCGAGATCGGCGACCGAGCGCCCCAGCTCCGCCGTGCGCTCCTGCACCCGTTGTTCGAGCTGGTCGCGAGCGCGCTGCAGGACGGCCTGCGTCTGCTGGCTGGTGGCGGAGATCTGCAGGGCCAGCAGGAACGGCGTGAACAGGGCCCAGAGCGCGAGCAACGCCCCGGGCAAGGTGACGCCCGGCGGCGACGCCAGCGTCGTGGCCGCGTCCAGGGCGGCGATCACGACGAGTCCGGGAACCAGACCCCGCTGCGCCCACGAGACCGCCCGGCCCCGGTCGGCGCGCAGGACCACGGCGGCCGCCAGCAGCGAGGCGGTCGGCTCGCTCACCAGGGAGACCCCCTGCGAGAGCCCGATCTCGCCGACCAGGCCCAGGGCCCCGCGCAGCGCCCCGGCGGCCAGGGCCGCGGCCACCAGCCAGGAGGGGACGCGGCGCTCGGCGTAGGCCAGCGCGCCGGCCAGGAGCAGGGCCGGGTAGGCGGTGCCGAAGGCGTAGCCCACGGGCGCCAGGGCCGGCGCCTCCGCGAACGCGAAGTTGGAGGCGCCGTTGCCGAACAGGGCCACGCAGGCCCACACCCAGTAGGTGTTCGGCCCGAGGCTCCAGCTGCGCACGGCGATGACGCTGAAGAGACCGACGGCGACGAGCAGGGCGAAGAGCCCGACCTCGAACACATCCACCTCCGGCCAGCGGCCGACACCACTCTACCACGCGGGCCGTGGCGCGGGCGCCAGTGTTCGCCGCGCCGGAGCGCTGCGCCGCGCCGCCTCGCCGAGCCCGCTGCCCTGATAGACTGCGTGCTCCGAGCGCGGGATTAGGGCCCCATGGCGAACCGCAAGCGCGACAGCGGAGAGTGGAAGGCGCTGATCGAGGACCTCGAGCGGCGCGTGGCCGAGGCGCGCGCGATGGGCGGAGCCGACAAGCTCGAGAGCCGGCGCGCGCGCGGGCTGCTGGATGCGCGAGCGCGGATCGACGCCCTGCTCGACCCCGACAGCTTTCGCGAGCTCGGCAGCCTGGTCGGCAGCCGGGAACCCGGCGCGGTGGCGGCCGACGCACTCGTGTGCGGCACGGGAACGATCGAGGGGCGCGCGGTGCTGGTGGGCTCGGAGGACTTTACCTCGAAGGGAGGGTCGATCGGACCGGGGACCCACGCCAAGCGCGTGCGGGTCGCGCAGCTCGCGGCGCAGGAGCGCGTGCCGCTGGTGATGATGCTGGAGGGCGCGGGCGAGCGCGTGACGAACGCGCTCGAGCGCCATGCCTACGCGCCCAACGACCTCCAGGCGCTGGCCGACCTGTCCGGGCTGGTGCCGACGGTCTGCCTGGTGATGGGACCCTCGGCGGGCCACGGTGCGCTCACCGCCCCGCTCATGGACTTCGTCGCCATCGTCGAGGGCGCGGCCATCTTCTCGGCGGGCCCGCCGCTGGTGGCGGCCTCGACCGGCGAACGGGTCGACGCGCAGGAGCTCGGCGGGGCCCGCATGCACGCCGCCGAGAGCGGAGTCGTGCACAACGCGGTGGCCAGCGAGCGGGAAGCGCTGCAGCTGGCCAGACGCTACCTGAGCTACTTCCCTTCGAACGCCTGGGAACGGCCACCGCAGCGGCCGGCGCAGGACGAGGGCCCGCGGCGCATCGAAGAGCTGCTCGACGTCGTGCCCGCCGACTCGCGCAAGCCCTACGACATGCGCCGCGTGGTCGAGCTCGTCGCCGACCGCGACAGCGCGCTGGAGATCCAGCCCGCCTACGGGGACTCGATCCTCACGCTGCTGGCTCGCCTGGCCGGAACGCCCGTCGCCATCCTGGCGAACCAGCCGCTGGTGCGGGCGGGAGCGATCGATCGACCCGCCGCCGACAAGGCGGCCCACTTCCTCGAGGTCGCCGACGCCTTCCACCTGCCCGTCGTGTTCCTGGCCGACAACCCGGGCGTGATGGCGGGCTCCGCGGCCGAGCGCGCCGGCGCGCTGCGAGCCGGGGCGCGGCTGTTCTTCGCCCAGGCGCAGCTGCGCGTGCCGAAGCTCCACGTCACACTGCGCAAGGCCTTCGGCTTCGGCAGCTCGGTCATGGCGATGAACCCCTTCGATCGGCAGACGCTCAGCCTCGCCTTCCCGGGCGCGACCCTCGGTGCGATGCCCGCCGGCGGCGGGGCCTCGGCCGCGGGGTTGGATGCGAAGCTTCGGGAGCGGATCGAGAGCGCGGAGTCCGGCGGGCCGTGGGCGGCCGCCGACGCGCTGGCCTTCGACGAGGTCATCGACCCGAGGGAGCTGCGCAATGCGCTGCTCGGCGGGCTGCAGCTCGCTTCGCGTCGCACGGCCCTCGGGGCCGAGCCGGTGCGCCGACGGGGCATCCGGCCCTGAGCCGCGGTGCCGAACCTCTTCGCTAGGAGAACGAGTGGCGCGCGAGGCCCTCGAGCGCCGTGCGGAAGGTGCGCGTGATGAACAGCCGCAGCAGCCCGCCGAGGCCGGGGATCTTCGAATCGAACTGGCAGCCCCACACGACCCGGGTGCCACCCTTCTCGGGCTCGAAGCGAACCTCCCCGAGGTGGTTCGCGATGGGCATCGGGCCCTTGATGAGCCGGTAGGTCATGCGTTTGGGGGGCTCGAAGTCGAGCACCTCCTCGAGCACCTTCACGCCGCCGGCCCCGAAGCCGCGGACCGCGCCCGTCCCGTTGCGGTCCGGCTGACCCGCCACCTCGAGCCAGGACTTCGGAAAGCCGGCCCACTCGCTCCAGCGCGCGTGATCCGTGTAGGCATCCCACACGGCCTGCGGCGGGGCCGGAAAGCTGCGCACGACCTCGACCTTCTGCATGCTTCGACCTCGCTGAGCCGCCGGCGCGCGTCCGCTCTACGCGAGCGCGCGGTCCAGCAGCCGCTCGACGCCCGCCGCTCCCACCCAGGAGCCCAGGCCGATCGCCACGTATAGCGCAACGCGCAGCACGCTCGTCGCGTCGATCGGCCATTCGCGAACCGCTTCGAGGCGCGCCTCGAGAGCGAGCAATCCGGGCAGGTCCGCCGCGGCGCGCTGCGCCTTCGCGCCCCCGGCGAGCGCCGCCCGCTCGCCGGCGCGGATCGCATCGCGCAGCTTCGCGAGCCGCACGCGCTTCTCCTCGCGGATGCGACGGTGCACCCCGCCCAACGGGAGCACCAGAGCCGCTCCCGCCAGGGCCAGCAGAGCGGGCAGCGTGACCGCCAGCGCGGGGGCGGAGATCACGAAGTTGCCGAGGTGGCCCGCATTGATCGTCAGGAAGACGACCGTGAGGAGCGCGCCCCGCGTGCCCTGGCGGACGAACGGCTGGAGGGGAGCGGGGTCGAGCAGGTCGACCGTCGCGAGGCGCTCGGCGAGACGCGATACGTACAGCGCGTCGGCCACCATCGCGTACAGGAAGCGACCCACGAGCCAGCCGATGAGAACGGCGAGCCCGTTGTCCCAGAGGTGTTCGAAGACCCAGTAGCCGGTATCCGTCAATTTACCCAAGCCGCTGGGCACCACGAAGATCGCGAGCACCATGGCGACGCCGGCGGCGCCGGCCATCCGACTCGCGGGCGACGCGAGCGAGCCCGCCTCGGGTCGCTGGGCGTCGGCGCCTCTCTGGGGCCGCAGCAGCGGCTGCAGCTCCGCCACGTGCCGGCGCGTCCAGCGCGTCAGGTAGATCTGGGCAGTGGGGAGGTAGGCGAACAGCAGCGCGTTGATGGCGGCGCTGCGCAGATGACCGGCGATGTGGGGCTCGGCCGTGCCTGCCCTCACCCGGTGGATCTGGCCGGTCGCGTACTCGACTCCGTAGTAGACGGCGAAGAGCGCCGCGGCGAGACCGATCCCCACCCAGACCGGGGGGAGCGGCACCACCTCGAAGAGCCGGAAGCTCCAGGGCGCGGCGGGGGGCCGCCCGGCGCCGGTCTGCGCCATGCGCCGCTAGCTCGCCCTACGCGTCATCGCGCGCGACCCATCTGGAACACTCCGGGGGGCCGGGGCTCACCGACCCAGGGGGCAGGATAGCCGCGTCGGCGCGGGCGGCGGCTATACTTCCCGGTTCGCGCCCGCGGCACACCCCCAGCGACGGAGTCGAGCACACCCCCATGCATACCGAGATCTGCAACCGGCTGGGCATCGAGTTCCCCATCTTCGCCTTCACCCATTGCCGCGACGTGGCGGCGGCGGTCAGCCAGGCCGGCGGCCTCGGCGTGCTGGGGGCGGTCGGCTTCTCCGCCGAGCAGCTCGAGGTCGAGCTCAAGTGGATCGACGAGCACGTGGGCGACAAGCCCTACGGCGTCGACATCGTGGTCCCGGGCGTTTACGAGGGCCAGGGCGAGCTCGACGCCGAGAAGCTCGAGGCCCAGCTGCGCGCCGCCATCCCCCACGGCCACCGCGAGTTCGCCGCCAAGCTGCTGGCCGACCACGGCGTGCCCGAGCTGCCCAAGGGTGAGCAGGCGCGCGAGCTGCTGGGCTGGACGGCGGCAACCGCGGGCCCCCAGATCGAGACCATCCTCAAGCACCCGAAGGTCAAGGTCGTTGCGAACGCCCTGGGAACGCCCCCGCCCGACGTGATCAAAGAGATCGAGGAGTCGGGCCGCCTGGTCGGGGCGCTGTGCGGCAGCCGCAAGCAAGCGCTGGCCCACAAGGCGGCCGGCGTCGATTTCATCATCGCCCAGGGCACCGAGGGCGGCGGTCACACGGGGGAGATCGGCAGCGTCGTGCTGTGGCCGGAGGTGATCGAAGCCGTCGCACCGACCCCGGTGCTCGCGGCGGGCGGCATCGGCACCGGCCGCCAGATCGCCGCGGCCCTGGCCCTGGGCGCCCAGGGTGCGTGGACCGGATCGATCTGGCTGACGGTCCAGGAGGCCGAAGTGCCGCCCGCCCAGATGGAGCCCCTCTTGAAGGCGACCAGCCGGGACACCGTTCGCTCGCGTTCCTGGACCGGGAAGCCGTGCCGCATGCTGCGCAGCGAGTGGACGGACGCCTGGGCGAGTCCCGAGGCGCCCGATCCGCTGGGCATGCCGCTCCAGTTCATGGTGACGGCCGACGCCGTGTCGCGCACCCACCGCTACGCCAGCAAGGCGCAGTCGGTGGCGTTCAACCCGGTCGGGCAGATCGTCGGCACCATGAACGAGGTCCGCCCGGTGCGCGAGGTGATCGTGCAGCTCGTCGAAGACTACCTGGACGCGGTCGAGCGCCTCGAGGGCCTGAACCGCGACGCTTGAGCCACCGGCATCCCACCCGGCGAAGCGGCGGCGGGCCCCTCCAGGGCCACCCGCGGCCTTCCGATCAGTGGGAAACGCGCGCGCTCCCGAGCCGCGGCGGAGGCGCATGTTCCGAAGGAAGTGGAGATACCGGCGGCGCGGATTCTTCGCCTCCGCGAGCACGTTCCTGCACAGGCTGCGTTTCGCCCTGTGCGCCTTCGTCCTGCTCCTGCTGGCCGACCTGGTCTACGTGGCCGGCATGTCTCCGGACTGGGACCTCTACGCAACCGGGCCGGTCTTCAAGACGAGCTTCATGCGCGACTACGAGCACGAGCGCGGGCGCAACGCGTGGCCACCCCTGCGCTGGAGGCCGGTGGCCCTGGAGAGCGTCTCCCCCTACGTGCTTCGCGCGGTGGTGGTCGCCGAGGACAGCCGCTTCTACTCGCACAAGGGCTTCGACCAGGCCGCCTTCGAAGAGGCCATGGAGTACAACCTCAGCCGGCGCCGGCTGGTCTACGGCGCCAGCACCATCTCGCAGCAGACCGTGAAGAACCTGTTCTTCCGACCCACGCGCAATCCGCTGCGCAAGTGGCACGAGCTTCTGCTCACCTGGGAGATGGAGTTCCGCCTCGACAAGGACCGCATCCTGGAGCTCTACCTGAACACCGCCGAGTTCGGGCTGGGGATCTACGGAGTCGAGGGCGCTGCGCGGGCCTACTGGGGAATCAGCGCGGCCGGGCTCGATCTGCGCCAGGCGGCGGAGCTGGCGGCCACGCTTCCGGCGCCCAAGCAGCACAACCCGAGGACGCGCACCGCGTTCTTCGAGCAGCGCACCTCGAAGCTACTGGGCCAGCTGAGGAGGTTCGGAGCGGAGCCGTCCCGCCGCAACGGCGGTCAGTAGACGCTGGGGGTCCGGCGCGCGTTACAGCGCGTCGACCAGGACCCAGCCCCGGTGGCGCATGCAGCGGATGAAGTGGTTCGCACCGGGGGGGCCCGCGGCGACCTCGGGCCTGCCCCCCTCCCTGCGGCAGGTGGTGGCCGCCCGCTCGAACTCGCCCGGGGCGGCGTAGCTCTTGTTGCCCTTCGCCCACACTTTCCCGGCAAAGGGATCGATGCAGCCCAGGGCGAACAGCCCGAGCAGGGCTACCAGTTGCGTCACGGGCCTTCTGCGCATCGCCCTTTTCTCTACGGCCGGCGCGAGCGAGGTCTTGAGAGTTGCGCAGCGCTGTTTTCGTAGTGAAAAAGCCACGTTACCGTGCTCTCGCGCGCCTGGCTGATTCACTCAAGCGCGCGGCCGGACCGACCGATTTCGCGATGGGAACGAGTGCATGGGCGACGAGCGACGCAAGAACTCGAGGATCCCGACCGAGCAGGTCGTCTCCTTCACGGCCTTTGCGGAGAAGTCTCGCCTGGGCCAGGCCCGCGACATCTCGCTGAGCGGCATCCGCTTCGAGGCCTCCGGCCTCAAGCTGGTGCCCGGCGACCTGCTTCAGGTGAGCTTTCAGGTCAGCGGCGAGACGATCGAGGCCGTGGGCCGGGTGGTGCGCACCAAGACCGTCGACTCCGTCACCACGGAGGTCGCACTCCACTTCGTCCGCATCGATCCGTGGGCCGCGCGCCTGATCGAACGCGAGTTCGGCGATGAGGAGTAGAGCCGCTCAGACGGCGAAGCGGTTCACCTGGTCCGCGAGAAACTGATTGAGTCGCTGCTCGCTGCCCGGATCGAGCTTGCTGAAGGCCACGCCCATGCCGACCGGCTGACCCGGGACGCCGGGCTCGCCGGTGTGCCGGGTGTGGACGACGTTCGCCTTGGCCATCATCGAGCCGCCCGGCAGCCCCACCTCCAGCGTGATCTGGGTGCCCTCGAGAAACGGCGAGGGCGTCTCGAGGAAGGCGCCGTCCGTGGAGAGCGTGGAGACGACGACGTCGGTGCGGCGGACGCCCACGAAGGCCCGGCCGAGCAGCGTGGTGGGGAGTCGCGGTTCCTTCCGCGTGTGGGAGATGTCCTGGATGTTCATCGCCGCCGACACCACGGAGCGCAGGGCGCCCTCGTCGTAGGGCTCCCACAGGGCCCAGGCGACCCCGCGCGCACGCAGGCTCTCGCGCGTCGTATCGTCCGGTCGCTGCCCGACCACCACCAGTCCCCGGGCAATGTCCGGAGCGCAGGAGTCGAGGCACTCGAGGACGGGGCCAATCTCACCGTCCTCGACGTCGACCGCGAAGAGCACCGCCTTGATGCGCTTGGCCTCCTGCTGGGCCAGCAGCCAGGCTTCGTCGCGACCCTTGGCGTAGAAGACGTCGATCCCCAGCCGCAAGAGGCGCATCACGACGACGCCGAGGCTGTTCTCCTCGCAGTCGAAAACCAGTGCGCTGTCCGGGTCGGGCATGGACGACCTGCTGGTGCGGGAGGACTTCCACCCATCGTTATCGCTCGCCCGCGGGCGCGCTTTACCCCACCGCCGACGGAATTCGGGCCGGTGGCCAGTCGCTGGCCATGGGCTCCTCCTCCCGGCGGGCCCCCGGCGAGCCGCCGAGCGCCCGTTTTCGTCAGTCGCGGCGCCACATTCATCTAGCCCCTGCCGGTGCCGATCGGCTAAGCTGGTTTGGGAGCCCCTTCACCCCCCTGCCACTGCTGCGTCGCGGAGACCGCCCGTTTGACGGCCGTGCTGCTCGTTTCGGTCGGCCTTCTGACCCTGGCGATGGCTTGGGCCATGTTCGTCATGGTCCGCAGCGCCGAAGCGCGCGCCGGTCTGCTCATGCTCGCTTGCGGGTTCCTGGCCCTGCGCGCCGCCTTCGGCTTGTGGGATGCCGGGGCCGCGCCGCTCACCCCCGGCCTGGCGACCGCCGGGGAGTTGTCGGCGTTCGCCGCCAGCGCCCTCGCGCTGCTGGTCGTCGGCGGGCTGGCGCGCACGCTCCGCGAACGCAACCGCGCCGAGGTGCTGCACTGGGACAGCATGGAGGTCGTGCGCG
>JAZFWH010000354.1:0-2776 GCA_036482635.1 Myxococcota bacterium | reverse complement strand
TCCTCCCAACGGGCCGCGGCGTGACAGGGGCGGTCACGCGCCGGTCCAAGCGCGGCCCTGGTGGAGGCCGTGACGTGACAGGAGCGGTCACGATGGCTCGGCGCCACGCGTGGGCGCGAGGAAGGTTCGCGGTCCGCGCCGACCAGTGCGGCCCCCCCGGCCGGTTGAGTTCCCCGTCGGAGCGCCCGCCGAGACTCCGTTTCTCGCTTTCCCGTTTCCTGCGATAATCGCGTTTTGGCGCGGCTGTGAAGGAATGCGGCGTGTGGCGGGTTGCGATTTGGTGCTTCGCTTTGTTGCTCCTCTTCCTCGGGCTCGCAGGCCCAGCGGCCAGTCAGACCCCGAGGCTCGTCGAGATGACGGAGAGTCCGATTCAAGCCGCGGGTCTCGACAAGGGGCTCAAGCGCGCGCTCAAGAGCCGTCTTCCCCCAGAGGGGATTGCCATCGGGGTCGCGCTGCGCCGCGAAGACTTGCCTCCCTTCGGTTCAGCACGCCGTGCCCTTGTCCAGGCGCGACAACAGCGCGTCCTCGATGTCTTGTCTGCCGGCACCTTCCGCTTGAAGCGGCGCTATGAGTCCTTGAGCGGATTTTCCGGGTGGGCGCAGCGCCCCGCGCTTGAGGCTCTGACTCGGCATCCGGAGGTCGTGCACATCTACGTCGACGGAGTCGTCCGCGCAACGCTAGCGCAGGGTATTGCGCTCGTCGGCGCCGACTCAGCACACGCACAGGGCTTCACGGGATCGGGCGTAAATGTCGCGGTGCTCGACACCGGCATCGACACGGATCATCCCGACCTCTCGGATGATCTCGTCGCTGAGCAGTGCTTCTGCGACACCCACCCCTCTCCCAGATTTGCGTGCTGTCCCAACGGGAGCGCGGCCCAGTCCGGATCCGGAAGCGCCGAGGACGATGCCGGTCACGGCACCAGCGTGGCCGGAATCATCACTTCGGGCGGCGTGAAGGCCTCGCTGGGCGTGGCCCCGGATGCGGGCGTCGTCGCCGTTAAGGTTCTCAATAGCGGGGGCGGAGGTACGTTCTCGGACATCGCCGCCGCGCTCGACTGGGTCCTCACGAACCGAGTGGCGTTGGGGATTCGGATTGTCAACATGAGCCTCGGCGACAGCGGGGAGTACAACGATCCCTCGGTCTCTCCGTGCACCGGGACCAACACCGCCAATGCGATCCAGGATCTTCACGCTGCGGGCGTTGCCGTATTCGCCTCGTCCGGGAACGATGGTCACGACGACGGCATCTCCTTCCCCGCGTGCGTCGCGGAGGCTATTTCCGTCGGAGGCGTTTATGATGCGGCGCTCGGCTCCGTCTCTTGGAGTGTCTGCACCGACAGCTCGACCGCTGCGGACGTGTTCGTCTGCCATTCCAACAGCGACGAGATCCTCGACGTCCTCGCGCCGAACTGGAAGACTCGCACCTCAGCGCTCGGGGGAGGGACCAGAAACTTCGGCGGGACCTCCGCCTCGAGCCCCTATGCGGCGGGGGAAGGGGCGATACTGGTCCAAGACGACGGGACGCTCACGCCTGAGCAGATCCGCACGCTCCTCAGCGCGCACGGTCCGCTGGTTACCAATCCCGACAATGGGCTTTCGTTTACCCGCTCTGATGTTGACTCCGCTCTGCTAGGCTGCAGCGTCGACGGCGACTGCGACGACGGGCTCTTCTGCAACGGGCCGGAGACCTGTACGGGCGGAATCTGCCAGGCCGGCGCGCCCGTGGCCTGCAGCGACGGCGTGAGCTGCACCCTCGACTCCTGCAACGAGGCGACCGACAGCTGCGACCAGGTCGCGGACGACAGCCCCTGCGACAACGGCCTCTTCTGCGACGGCGCGGAGACCTGCGACGCGGTGCTCGACTGCCAGGCCGGCACGCCCGTGGCCTGCAGCGACGGCGTGAGCTGCACTGCCGACAGCTGTGTTGAGATTCTCGGCTGCGTGAACGAACCGATCGAGGGGTGCGCGACGCCGGTCCCCACCACTTCGAGGCAGAGTCAGTTACTCCTGGGCCTGCTCCTGCTGGCGGCGGGTGCCGTCCTTCACGGAAAGCAGCGCCGCCTCAGCGTCTGAGGCTCGAAGTCTTCTGTCGACTTGAGGCTAGATCCCGGCGGGGATCCGCCACGGAGGCCCCTCCCGGATGCGCGGCTGCCGGCCCGGTGGCGCTGCAGCAGGTCCAGTCCTGGCCCAGCTCCAGCGAGAGCGGGCCCAGACTGCGGCGCATGCGTTGCTCGGAGATCTCGAGCTCTCGGCGCGGGGAAGCGGGTCGTGCAGCGGGCGGCACTGGCGCGGGTCGCCGCGTCGCTGGCCGCCGAGGGGGCGGCGCCGGAGCGGTGGCAGCCGATCTTCGACGGATTGGAGGAGGCCCTCGGAGCCGAGTCGGGCTCGTGAGACTCCGTCGCCCCGGAGCGCGAAGGGCACTTTACATGCCATGTAAGCTTGAGGTAGAGCGTGGCGGCGGCGGCACTGGCTCCCGGCTCTATCCGGCTCCGGCCCGAGGCCCGGGCCCTTGGTCATCCGGGGGTCCCACTCTCCGCAAAGCGGCGCAGCGCCTCCCTGGCTCCGCCGATCCAGGGATCGCCATGCGCGAGCAGCAGATGGTCGAAGTCCAGCGCGAGCAGCCGTGCCCAAGCCGCACGAAGCCCCCGCTTGATGCGCTCGGGCTCCTCGCCGAGCAGCGGATCGGGGACGAAGGACAGCGGTCCGTCGCCGTCTCGGACCACGCCATCGGCCACGGCCAGCACACCCGCATCCAGCGGGATGCGCAGGGCGGT
>JAZFWH010000353.1:0-2563 GCA_036482635.1 Myxococcota bacterium | reverse complement strand
CTCGAGCGGATCCGCGGCGCGCAGCCGGCACTTTCGAGCGGACGCGGAAGCTTCGAGAGCACGGACGGCCGCTACGCCATCGTCCTGCTGGGGTTGCGATCGTCTCCCTTCGACTCGGAGCGGCAGGCGGTGCTCCTGCGCGACATCGGGATCGAGTTTGAGCGGCTGAACGCCGGTGGAGGACTGGAGCTCGAGCAGAGCGGCGTCAACCGGATCGCCATCGCCTCGGAGCAGACCGTTCGCGGCGACGCCAACTTTATCTCGGCGGTCTCGATCGGCGTCGTCTGCACGCTCTTCATGCTGGTCTTCCGCTCGCTCCGCCACCTCGCGATCGCGATCCTCACGCCGCTCAGCGGCTTTGCAGTCGCGCTGGCCGTGGCGCTCTCATCGGGCCCCGTTCACGGCATCACTCTCGGCTTCGGCTTCGTGCTGGTCGGCGTCGCGATCGACTACCCTATCCACCTGATCAACCACCACGCCCTCTCTCCGCCGGACACGCGACCGCGGGAGACCGCCGCGCGCATCCGATCGTCGCTGCTGCTGAGCGGACTCACGACGACGCTCGCCTTCATCGCGCTCGCCCTGAGCGACTTCCCGGGACTCGAAGAGATGGGGACGTTCGCAGCCATCGGCGTCCCGACGGCTCTCGCCGTCACGCTCTTTTTGGTGCCTTCATTCATGCCCGCGAGCGCGTCGCCCACCCCGACGCAGCGGGTCTTGAACCAGGGCTCGGTGCGACTGGTCGGTTGGCTCGCCGCGCATCGCGGTCTCATCGCGGCCCTATTCGCGGGCTACGCGGCGATCGCCGCGGTCGGGCTCCCTCAACTGCGGTGGGAGGACGACCCGGCGACGCTGATCGTGATCCCCGAGAGCGAGCGCGTCCGCCCGCGCATTCCCGCCGTTGACGGCGGGCGCTTCGTCGTGGGGCTCGCGCCGGACGCCGAATCCGCGCTCGCGCTAAACGATCGCATCTACGATCGGCTCGAGCGGGCGATCTCGGCGGGCCACCTGGAGGGCGTGAACTCGCTCCATTCCTTCCTGTGGTCCCAGGCGCTCCAGCGCGAGAACCTCGAGGCCCTGCGCTCGGTTCCGGATCTCGGCGACCGGATTGACCGGGCCTACTCGCTCAGCGGTTTTCGCCCCGAGGCCTTTCGCAGCTTCGACGCCGCGGTCGCGGCTCCGGCCGTGCCCCCGCTGCGGCCCGATGACTTCGTGGGCTCGCCCCTGGAGCGCGTCCTCGATTCACTCGTCGAGCTCGACGAGCGCTGGGCCGTCGTGACCTACCTGCGGGGTGTCGCCAGCGGCGGGGCGCTTCGCGCTGCGCTCTCGGATCTCCCAGGCGCGGACTACCTGGACCAGCGCGAGATCGTCGCCGACGTCTACCAGCGCTACCGGCGCTCCACGGTTCGCATCATCGCGATCGGCTGCGCCATCGCCTTCGCCGTTCTCCAGCTGCGCTACCGGAGCCTGCGCCGCGGACTTCTCGCCTTCGCCTCGTCTGCGCTTCCGGCCCTCGCCACCTACGGCCTCTTCGGACTGATGGACTACCCCGTCAACGTAGTATCGGCGGTCAGTCTGCTCGTGGTGCTGGGTATGGGGGTCGACTACGGAGTTTTCACGGTGGACGGGGCTCGTCATCCCGAGCGCCTCGGGGCCACCCTGTCGAGCCTTCTCGTCTCGTGTCTCACCTCCGTCTTCGTCTTCGGAACACTGGCGCTCTCGGAGCAGCCGGTGCTGAGATCCATCGGTCTCACCACCGGCATCGGGGTCCTGCTGGCACTCGCGCTGTCGCCGGCGATCTTCGTGCTGGCGCGGCGAGCGTGAGCGAAATGGCCTCCGGAAGCCTGTCACGACCCGGTCTGCTGGCAGCCGCAGCGTCGCTCTTCGTGTCCTGCACCGGCGTGAGCTGGTCGATCCGGAATCCGGGCTGTCCCGTCGTCCCGATCTCGAGTTCGGACCTGCCCGGCCCGCGGCAGCTGCGAGCCCGGATGCAGTTCACGATGAGCGGCGACGAGGCGTACCTCGAAGCCGTGACGGGTGGGACCCCCGACGACCTCGTCGTGGTGGGGATCGCCCAGTACGGAGTTCGACTCTTCGCCGTTCACCAACGCGGCCGCGAGATCTCGGTGGAAGGCGCGCTCTCCCGGAGGTTCGAGCACCTCGCACTGTGGACACTGGATGTATTGCACCGGGCCTTCTGGATCCAACCACCGCCGGACATCGAGCCCGGTGCAGTGGTAAACTGGGACTGGGAGAACGAGCGCGTGACGGATGTGAGGGAAGGGGGCGGAGGCTGGCGAGAGTTCACGCGCCACGGGAGCGACCCCGCGTCGGCACGCGTCGTGATCCGCTACACGGCGGCGACGGCCGGCACCTCGGCGGGACCGCGCGTCGAGATCTACAATCCGTGGTGCGGCTATGAAGCGGTCGTCGCCGTGCTGGAGGTCGAGGGAGCTAGGCGTTGAGTAAAGGTGGGCGCAGCGGCTATCCCGTCACGGCCTGGACGACGGTGAACGGCCTGGGTGCGAGCACCGCTGAGGTCGTCGCCGGCCTTCACAGCGGA
>JAZFWH010000352.1:0-5520 GCA_036482635.1 Myxococcota bacterium | reverse complement strand
GCGCCCTGGGGATCCGCTTGGCCAGCGCCAGGATGAGTGCGAGCACGAACTCGCTCATCTCGGGCTCGTGGATCCCGCGCGCGTTGGCGAGCTGCACCGCATCCGCCAGGTCCGGCGCCGGCAGGACGGCGTCGACGCCCGCGCCCGTGGTCTGGATCAGGCGGAGCCGCCGCGCGCGGTGCCAGTGATCGCGCGGCGCCCGGAACGCCAGCAGGATCTCGACGTCTGCGAGGCCGGCGACGAACTCCTCCTCGCGCGTCCAGACGACGAACTCGCGCTCGGGGAACGCGGCCGCGCAGGGCTCGCGCAGCGCCTCGCCGTAGGTGTGGAAGGCGTGGATCGTGCGGGTGGGCGCGTCGTTCACTGGATCCCCCGACCCGGCCGTGCCGCCTTCGGAGCCGGCTCTGCCTCGCTACACTCGTGCCATCCGAGGGAGAGTGCAACCCGTCGTCCCGAGGGATCCGCGCCATGCCGCAGGTTTGCGTTCCGCCGCCCTACCAGGGCCCCACCCGCGGCCTGGCGGAGATCGAGGTCCGCGGGAAGACGGTGCGGGAGTGCATCGATGCGGTGGGATCCCGCTTCCCCGGGTTCCGCGACCAGATCTTCGATCCCGAGGGGAAGGTCCACGGTTTCGTTCAGCTCTTCGTAAACGGGGACGAGATCGGCCGCTCGGCGCTGGACACGCCCGTCGACGCCGGCGATCGCATCGAGATCCTGGCGGCCATCGCGGGCGGCTGACGCCCCGCCAGGCGGGCTCTTTGGTACTCTGGGGGACCCAGTTCACGGAGGACCTCCCATGGGCGGACCGACCGACGACCGCATGATCCGGGTCGACATGACGAAGCAGGTGGTGACGGTCGAGCCGTTCCCCGACGAGTGGAAGCTACTCGGAGGTCGCGCGCTCTCGGCCCACATCCTGCTGGGCGAGTGCGACCCGACCTGCGACCCCCTGGGGCCGGACAACCTGCTGGTCATGGCGCCCGGCGTGCTGGCCGGCACCTCGGCGCCCACTTCGGGTCGCATCTCGATCGGCGGCAAGAGCCCGCTCACCGGTGGGATCAAGGAGGCGAACGCCGGCGGGGAGCCGGGCCAGGACCTGATGAAGCTCGGTTACCGGGTGATCCTGGTGAAGGGCCGGCCGGCGGACCCCGACCGGCGCTACGCCCTGGAGGTCAACTCCGAGGGAGCCCGCGTCGTCGGCGCGGACGACTACAAGGGCTACTGGAACTACGCGCTCTGCGAAGCGCTGGCGAAGAAGTACTCGGACACCACCTCGTTCATCAGCATCGGTCCCGCCGGCGAGATGCAGCTCACGGGCGCCTCGGTGGCGTGCAGCGACGAGAAGCTGCGCCCGGCCCGCCACGCCGCGCGCGGCGGCCTCGGCGCCGTGATGGGCAGCAAGGGGCTCAAGTACGTGGCCATCGACAACGAGAAGCGCCCCGTCCGACAGCCGGCTCGGAAGAAGGAGTTCAACACCCTCTGCAAGGCGTACTCCAAGGACTACCTCGGCGGACCGAAGTGGCCGGTCTTCAAGAACGGAACGGCCGCGGTCGTGCCCGTTGCGAACATGCTCCAGACCTTCCCCTACAAGAACCGAGTCGAGGGTCAATCGCCGGACGCCAAGACCCTGGACGGGGCCCGCATCATCGAGAGCTTCGAGGAGCGCGGCGGCGGGATGCACAACTGCATGACGGGCTGCATCGTGCGCTGTAGCAACATCGTCCACGATGCCGAGGGCAACTACAAGACGTCGGCCCTCGAGTTCGAGACGCTCACGTTGCTCGGCTCGAACTGTGGCATCGCGAGCTGGGAGGACGTGGCGGACCTCGACCGCCTGTGCGACGAGCTCGGCCTCGACACCATCGAGACCGGCGCCGCGATCGCGATCTACATGGACTCGGGTGCGATGGAGTTCGGCGACGCCGAGGGCGCCAAGCGCATCCTGAAGGAGATCGCGGAGGGCACCGAGCTGGGTGTGGCAATCGGCAACGGCGCGGTGGCCATCGGCAAGAAGACCAAGCACCACCGCGTGCCGGCGGTCAAGGGACAGGCGATCCCCGCCTGGGACCCCCGCCCCCTCAAGGCCACGGGCGTGACCTACTGCACGAGTCCGATGGGCGCGGACCACACGGCGGGCCTGATCGTGAATCCGGGCCTGCCCGAGGACCAGTGGGTGCAGGCGTCCCAGGAGGCCCAGATGGTGAACGCCGTGTGCGACTCGTCGGGCTTCTGCCAGTTCCTCCAGCCCAACCTCGACGAGATCCGCCAGTTCTACGGCCATCTCTACGGGGAAGAGGTCACGCGCGAGCAGATCGGGGACCAGGCCTGGCAGTGCCTCGCCGACGAGTGGGAGTTCAACCGCCGGGCGGGCTTCACGGAGAAGGACGATTCGATGCCCGACTGCATGAAGCAGGACGCGATCGGTCCGGCCAAGGTCGTCTGGGACGTGTCGCCGGATCTGGTCCGCCAGGCTTACGAACGGCTCGAGGCTCGCGAGGAACTCTTCACGATGAAGGCGACCGGCTGAGCGCGAGTCCAGCGGGATCGCTCGCGCGGGCAGGGAGGCGTCGCCTTCCTGCCCGCGTGTTTTCAGGGAGCCGAGCGTGCGCGACGTCCGCATGCGGGGTTTCGCAGAGCGCGCCGACGTGGAGGAGGTGGATCGCTTCCTTCGCGAGCACAGCAGCGCGCTCGAGGCCGAAGAGGTCGATCTGCTGGAGTGCACCGGCCGCGTCCTGGCCGAGGACGTGCAGGCCGACCTGCACGTGCCGGGCTTTGCGCGGGCGGCGATGGACGGCTACGCCGTCCGCGGCGAGGACACCTTCGGAGCCAGCGCCTACGACCCGATCGCGCTCAGACTGATCGGGCAGGCGCTCCCCGGCGAAGTCTTCGATGGCGTCGTCGAGCCCGGCACGGCGGTGCGCATCATGACCGGCGCCCCGCTGCCGAAGGGCGCCGACGCGGTGCTGATGGCCGAGGTGTGCGACGAGCGCGAGGGGTCGGTGGAGCTGACCGAACCGGTGGCGCCGCGCAAGAACGTCGGGGCCGTCGGCGAGGACATCCGCGCGGGCGACGTGGTCCTGCGCGTGGGTCGCCGGCTGCGCCCACAGGACGCCGGGCTGCTGGCCTCGATCGGCATCGCGCGGCCGCGCTGCGTGCGGCGTCCGCGCGTGCAGCTCGTCATCACCGGGGACGAGCTGCTGCCGGCGGGGGCACGGCCCGAAGGCGTGCGCATCGTCGACAGCAACTCGGTGGTACTGCGCGGACTGGTGGCCCGCGACGGCGGTGAGCTGCTCCCCTTCGAGATCCTGCCCGACGACGCCGAGCGTGTCCGCGAGGTCCTGTCGAGCGACCGCGCCGACCTGGTCCTGGTGTCCGGCGCGAGCTCGGTGGGTACGGAGGATCACGCACCGCGCCTGGTGGCCGAGCTCGGCAGCCTCGATTTCCACGGTATCTCCATGCGGCCTTCGAGCCCCGCCGGCGTCGGCCGGGTCCGGGAACGCTGGGTGTTCCTGCTCCCCGGCAATCCGGTGAGCTGCCTATGTGCCTACGAGTTCTTCGCAGGTCCGACGCTGCGCGCCCTGGGCGGGCGCTCGCGAGCCTGGCCCCACCGTCGCGTGCGCCTCCCGCTGGCGCGCAAGATCAGCTCCGCGGTGGGGCGTACCGACTACGTCCGCGTGGCGATCGAGGACGCCGCCGTCGCTCCGCTCGGCATCTCCGGCGCATCCATCTTGTCGTCCACGGTTCGCGCTGCCGGCTGCGTGATCGTCCCCCGGGAGCTGGAGGGCATGCCCGAGGGCGCCGAGGTGGAGGTGCGCCTCTACGACGAGGCGCCTGAGCCCGAGGGGTCCGGCGCGTGAGGCAGGAGCAGTTCCTCGAGGTCGTCGACCGCGACGAGGCGGACCGCCGCTGGCGGGCCGCCATCGACACGGGACCGCTCGCCGCGGAGACCGTCGGCCTCGACGCTGCCCTGGGGCGCGTGCTGGCCGAGGACGTGCGCGCCGAGGTCGACGTCCCCGGCTTCGACCGCTCGAACATGGACGGCTTCGCCGTGCGAGCCGAGGACAGCTTCGGCGCCACCGAGGAGAAGCCGGTGCGCCTGCGGCTCAACCCCGGGGAGATACCCACCGGCGTCGCCCCGCTGGGGGAGGTGGGGCCGGGTACGGCCACGCCTATCGCCACCGGCGGGATGTTGCCGCGCGGTGCGGACGCCATCGTTCCCGTCGAGTACACCGACGTCGAAGAGCAGGGCACGCTCGTGGTGCGGCGGGCGGCCGTGCCCGGCGCCGCGGTCTCGTTCGCTGGCACCGACATCGGCCACGGCGAGACGGTGCTCTTCGCGGGCACCCGCCTCAGCTCCCGCGAGACCGGCGTGCTCGCGGCCATCGGCCGCCGCGAGGTCGCCGTGGTGCGCCGCCCGCGGGTCGCGATCCTCTCGACCGGCGACGAGATCGTGCAGCCCGGCGAGGCCATGCGGCCCGGTCTGGTCTACGACAGCAACGGGCGCATCCTGGCCGACGCGGTCGCCGAGCTGGGCGGCGAGCCCCGCTTCCTCGGCGCCTTCCGCGACGACGAAGCGGCCCTGCGCCGCGCCCTGGCCGCCGCACTGGAGAGCGCGGACCTGGTGCTGCTCTCGGGCGGCACCTCCAAGGGGCCGGGCGACCTCAACGGGCGCGTGGTGAGCGAGCTCGAGCCGGGGATCGTCGTGCACGGCGTGGCGCTCAAGCCCGGCAAACCGATCTGCCTGGCGGCCAGCGGTCGGCGTCCCGTGGTGGTGCTGCCGGGCTTTCCGACCTCGGCCGTGTTCACCTTCCACGAGTTCGTGGCGCCCGTACTGCGCGAGCTCGCCGGGCTCGGGCCGGACCCTCGCGAGAGCGTGGCGGCCCGCCTGGCCCTCAAGACGGTCTCCGAGCGCGGCCGTCTGGAGTACCTGCTGGTGGGCCTCGTGCGCCGCCCCGACGGGGGCCTGGCCGCCTATCCCATGGGGAAGGGGAGCGGGAGCGTCACGGCCTTCAGCCGCGCCGACGGCTTCGTGCGCATCCCGCGCAATACCGAGATCGTCGACGTGGACACCGACGTGGACGTGACCCTGGTGGGACGGGGGGGCGCGGTCGCGGACCTGGTCGTGATCGGCAGCCACTGCGTGGGCCTCGACCTGATCGCCAGCGCCCTGGCGCGCCAGGGCTTCGGCGTGAAGGTGCTGGCGGTGGGAAGCCAGGGGGGGCTCTCCGCCGCCCGCCGCGGCGAGTGCGACGCGGCGCCCATCCACCTGCTGGATCCGGCGACAGGGGTCTACAACGCGCCGTTCCTGGATGGCTCGCTGCGCCTGCTGCCGGGCTACCGCCGCGTCCAGGGGATCGTGACCCGGGCCGACGAGACCCGCGAGATCGGGGAGCTGCTGGACGATCCCGCCGTCCGCATGGTCAGCCGCAACCGCGGGAGCGGAACCCGGGTGCTGATCGACGAGCTGCTGGGGGAGCGCAAGCCGCCGGGCTACCCCTACGAGCCGCGCTCCCACTTCGC
>JAZFWH010000351.1:0-16487 GCA_036482635.1 Myxococcota bacterium | reverse complement strand
CTGGACCGATCCTTGGCTTTTGTTGCCAAAAAACGTGAAACTTGTTCTACTTAGAGGTTGAAACGTGTTCTAGTCAGCGAGGGCTCCTTGGAAGGCAGCGTTCTCGATCCGGAGCTCTACCGAGGTGATCCCCACCCAACCTTCAGCTGGCTGCGCCGACACGATCCGGTGGCCTGGGACGACGACTACAAGATCTGGGTCGTCTCGCGCTACGAGGACGTCGTCCACGTCTCGAAGAACCCCCAGACCTTCTGCTCGGGCCGGGGCGTGCTGCCCCGCACCACCCACGGCGAGCGCATGATCTCGATCGCCACGGTGGACGAGCCCCGCCACGGGGCGCTGCGCCACCTGGTGAACCGCGGCTTCACGCCGCGCATGGTCTCCCGCCTCGAGCCGCGCATCCGCGAGTACGCCAAGCGCAGCGTCGACGCCGTGGCGGAGCGCGGCGAGTGCGATTTCGTCGAGGACCTGGCCCTCGACCTGCCGCTGATGGTGATCGCCGACATGATCGGGATCCGCCGGGAGGATCGGGCGCGCTTCCACGAGTGGTCGGACACCATGATCGCGGCGGGCGGCGGCATCACCGGCCCGGAGGTCATGGTCCGCGCGGCGACCGCCTTCGGCGAGTACGCGGCCTACCTCTCCGACGTGTTCCAGGACCGGCGCCGGCATCCGCGGGACGACCTGGTGAGCGCCCTGGTCGCCGCCTTCGACGAGGGCCTGCTGGAGGCCGGCGGCGAGGAGGCCGCCAACGACGAGCTGCTCCAGTTCATGACGCTGTTGCTGGTGGCGGGCAACGAGACCACGCGCAACGCGCTGAGCGGCGCGATGATCGCCCTGATCGAGCACCCCGAGGAGCGCCGCAAGTTCGTGGAGAACCCGGACCTCGCACCCCTGCTGACCGAGGAGATCCTGCGCTGGGTCTCCCCGGTGACGAACTTCGCCCGCACCCTGACCCGGGACACCGAGCTGCGCGGTCGGCGGCTGCGCGAGGGAGATCAGGTCCTGTTGCTCTACCCCTCGGCCAACCGCGACGAGGCCCAGTTCTGCGAGGCCCACCGCTTCGTCGCCGACCGTCGGCCCAATCCCCACGTGGCCTTCGGCATCGGCAACCACTTCTGCCTGGGCGCCAACCTGGCGCGGCTGGAGATCCGCATCATGCTGAACGAGCTGCTGCGCCTGCTGCCCGACGTGGACTTCGCACCGGGCGCGGGTCCGGAGTACGCCCCCTCGGCCTTCGTGCGCGGCATCGTGCACCTGCCGATCGTCTTCACTCCCGAGTCGAAGCGGGCCTGACCCCGGCGCATGGCCCGCTGCCGCGGGTGCTAGCATCCGCCTGCGCGAGCCTGCACCAGGAGGAAGTCCATGCCCGCGAACCCCCCGCACGACATGCTTCGAATCACCCCGAACGTCTTCTACGACGACCCGGCGGCCGCCCTCGACTGGCTGGCCAAGGCCTTCGGATTCGAGACCCGGATGTCGATGCCCGGCCCCGACGGAGGCGTCATCCACGCCGAGATGCAGCTCGCCGACGGCGTCGTCATGCTGTCGCCGACCGCGGGCGCGGAGGCGTGGAAGAGTCCCAAGTCGCTGGGCGGTTCGGTGACGCAGAGCCTGTATGTGTACGTCGACGACGTGGACGCCCACTGCGCCGTGGCCCGGAGCGCCGGCGCGAAGATCCTCTCCGAGCCCGAGGACATGTTCTGGGGCGACCGCACCTACGTGGCGGAGGACCTGGAAGGGCACCGCTGGAGCTTCGCCGTGCACGTCCGAGACGTGGCGCCCAAGGACGTGAAGCCGCCCGCCTAGATGACATCCCTCAGGCCCCCCGCCCGTTCGGGGTCGCACCCGGTGAGACGCGTGCACGGGTTCGCGATCGCGCTGCTGGCGGGCGTCTTCGCCTGCGGAGAGGATCGACCCGGCGCACCGGCGCGCGAGGGCGGGGCGGTGTCGGTGCTCGGAGAGGCGCCGGAATTCGCCCTGCTCGATCAGCAGGGTGACGAGTTCCGCAGCGCCGACCTGCGCGGGAAGCTCTGGGTCGCCGACTTCGTCTTCACGCGCTGCACGAGCATGTGTCCGCGGCTCACGGCGGCGATGGCGAAGCTCCAGGGGGAGCTGAGCGGAAAACCGCTGTGGGACCAGGTCCGCCTGGTGAGCTTCAGCGTCGACCCCGAGCACGACCGACCCGACGTGCTCGCCGAGTACGCCGAAAGATACGAAGCCGATCGCGTGCACTGGACCTTCGCTACCGGCACGCGCGAGGAGATCTGGGGGCTCAGCGTGGACGGCTTCAAGCTGCCGGTGGGCAGCCAGGCGGGTGATGCCGACCAGCCACTCTTCCACAGCGACCGGTTCGTCCTCGTCGATCGGCAGGGTCGCATCCGCGGCTACTACCCCGCACTCGAGCCCGAGGGAATCCCGTCGCTGATCGACGACCTGAACGCGGTGGCGCGCGAGGACGAGATCCGGGTGCGCTGGCCCTCGGGAGCCGAGCCGCGGGTCGAGGGGCCGATCGAGACGAATCGGCTCGTCGAGATTCAGGAGCCTGAATAGTCCCGCCGGGCTCCCGCGGAGGGAGTGCTTGACCAGACTTTTCGTAGATGGCGATGCCTGCCCGGTGAAGGACGAGGTGTACGTGGTGGCCACGCGCTACGGCCTCTCGGTGGCGCTGGTGGCCAACGCGCGACTCCACGTTCCGGCCGGTTTCGGCGTCGAGATGGTCGTGGTGGATGGCACCCCCGACGCGGCAGACGATTGGATCGCCGAGAACGCCGGACGGGGCGATCTGGTCGTGACCGCCGACATCCCGCTGGCGGCTCGCTGTCTCGCCGCTGGCGCGCTCGTGTTGGGAAACGATGGGCGCCCGTTCACCGAGGACTCGATCGGCGGGGCGCTGGCGACTCGCGACTTGAAGTCCCAGCTGCGCGAGGTGGGCATCGACTCCGGGGGGCCGCGCGCTCTTTCGGCCAGGGATCGCTCGCGCTTTCTGTCGAAGCTCGATGAGCTGGTCCAACGCGCCCTGCGCGCCCTGCGCGCCTGACGGAGCGATGCGTCCGCTGCTCGTCGCCAAGACTGGCTCGAAGCTGCCCTCGGCGGATGCGCGAAGCGGCGACTACGAGGACTGGATCGCCGAGGGCATGGGCCTGCCGGCTTCGCGGGTTCTGCTGGCGCGGGTGCGGGAAGGCGACTCGCTCCCGGACCCCGAGGGGCTGGGTGGCGTGGTGGTCACCGGCTCGAGCGCGATGGTGAGCGCGCGTGAGGCGTGGAGCGAGCGAGCGGGCGCGTGGCTCGTCCAGGTGGTCGATTCGGGCTGTCCGGTGCTGGGCATCTGCTACGGCCACCAGCTGTTGGCCCACGCGCTGGGCGGACGCGTAGGCCCCAATCCGCGCGGCCGCGAGATCGGTACCGTGCGCGTGCGACTGCGCGACGGAGCGAGCGAAGATCCGCTGTTCGCTGGGCTCGGGCCCGAGCTCACGGTGCAGGCCACCCACGTGGAGTCCGTGCTCGAGCCGCCGCCCGCCGCCCGGCTGCTGGCGTCGAGCGCGGGCGACCCGACGCACGCCTTCGCGTTCGGCCGCGCCGCCTGGGGCGTGCAATTCCACCCCGAGTTCGACGCCCAGGTCATCCGCGCCTACCTGGAAGAGCGCCGCGAGACCATCCGCGACGAGGGAATCGACGTGGACGCTCTGCTGCGCGGGACCTCGGACAGCCCGGACGGCGACGCCGTGTTGCGGCGCTTCGCCGAGCTGCTGCGCGATTGACCACTGGGGTAGCATGGCAGCGGCGGCCGCGGTCGGCTGCCCAGCAGCGAGGAAGACGAGATGGCGAATGTCTATCACGACGCGGATGCGGACCTGGGCACGCTGGCCGGGCAGACCATCGCGGTAATCGGCTACGGCAACCAGGGGCGCTCCCAGGCGCTCAACCTGCGCGACTCGGGGCTCGACGTGGTCGTCGGCAACCGGCGGGACGCGGCGGCCGACCAGGCCCGCAGCGACGGCTTCGATGCCCTCTCGATCGCCGAAGCCTGCGCCCGCGCCGACGTCCTGATGCTGCTCGTGCCCGACGAGATCATGCCGTCGGTCTACGCGGAGCAGGTGGCGCCACAGCTCGCCCCCGGAAAGCTCATCGACTTCGCGTCGGGCTACAACGTGGCGTTCCGTTTGATCGAGCCTCCGGAAGACGTGGACGTGGTGCTCGTCGCGCCGCGCATGATCGGCGTGGGCGTGCGCGACGCCTACGTGGACGGCAAGGGCTTCCCGAGCTTCGTCGGCGTCCATCGCGATGCGACCGGCAAGGCGCTCGCCCGCATGCTGGCCCTGGCCCGGGGCATCGGATCGACTCGCGCGGGCTGCATCGAGATGTCGATGCACGACGAGGCGACGCTCGATCTCTTCACCGAGCAGGGCTTCGGCCCGGCCTTCGGGCGCGTGATGATGACCGCGGTCGACCTGCTGGTGGAAGCTGGCTACCCGCCCGAGGCGGTGCTGCTCGAGCTCTACCTGTCGGGAGAGCTGGCCTACACGTTCCAGAAGATCCGCGAGGTCGGGATGGTGCGGCAGATGGACTTCCACTCGCGCACGAGCCAGTACGGCACGGTGACGCGCAGCGCCCGCTACGCCGACCTGGGCGGGCCGCTCAAGGAGAAGATGGGGGAGATCCTCGAGGAGATCCGCTCGGGCCGCTTCGCGGAGGAGTGGTCGAACCAGCAGGAGACCGCCGGCGCCCTGCTCGACCGGGTGCGCGAGGCGCGCGACAAGCTGCCCATCGCCCAGTGGGAACAGCGGGCGCGCGCCGCGTTCCGCATCGGCGACGCCTCGTAGCGGTACGGGAAGTGTGGGCGCGGGGGGCGGGCCGCCGGGGAGCTCGATTCGACCAGCTCCTCGGGCGTGCACTCGCGGCGTGGGTGAACGCGGTGGGCCGCCGCCCGCGGGCGGTGCTGGCGCTCACCGCCATCGTCACCACCGGACTGCTCGGCTACGGCCTCACCCAGCTCGGGCTCAACATGAGCCACCGGGCGCTGCTCTCCGAGGACCTTCCCTTCTGGCGGGCCTACAACGAATTCGCCCAGGTCTTTCCGATCCTCGACGAGGCGCTGCTGGTGGTGGTGGACGGCGAATCGCCCTCGCGGGTGCGCAAGGCGACCCAGGCACTGGCCACACGGCTTCGCCAGCGCAGCGAGACCTTCGAGAGCGTGTACGTCCCGGGTGGCGGAACCTTCTTCGAGCGCTACGGCCTGCTCTACCTGGACACGGACGAGATCGAAGACCTGGCCGATCACCTGGCGACCGCCCAGCCGTTGGTCGCGGAGCTCTCCCGCGATCGCAGCCTCCAAGGGCTCGCCCGCACCATCCGGCTGGGCATGGAGCACGCGCAGAGCGACCCGACCGCGCCGATGAACCTGAGCGCGGTGTTCGACTCGGTGAGCCTCGCGGCTCGGGCCGTGCTCGAGGAGCAACCCCGGCCGATCTCCTGGAGCGAGGCCCTGCTGCGCCGCTCCTTTCCGGGAGACACGTCGCGCCGTCTGATCGTCCTCCAGCCAAGGCTCGACTACGAGCAATTCCTGCCGGCGCGCGAGCCCATCCGCGTCGTGCGGCAGGCGGCCCGTGAGCTGCACCTCGCCGACATCTACGGCGCCAGCGTGCGCGTGACGGGAAACGTGGCGCTCAACTACGAGGAGATGACCAGCCTCGCGCGCCAGGCAGTCCTCGCGACGTTGGGCTCGCTCGCCCTGGTGACGCTCCTCCTGTTCGTGGCCCTGGGCTCCAAGCGCCTGGTGGGGGCGGTACTCGCCACACTGCTGGTGGGGCTGGTATGGACCGCGGCGTTCGCGGCTGCGGCCGTGGGCCACGTGAACGTCGTCTCCGTCGCCTTCGCCGTGCTCTTCATCGGTCTCGGCGTGGACTTCGGCATCCATCTGGCCATGCGCTACGCGGAGCTGATGCGCGGCCGGGTGGAGCACACCGCCGCGCTGGCGGAGACGGCCCGCGGCGTGGGGGGCTCGCTGGCGCTGTGTGCGACGACCACCGCCATCGGCTTCTACGCCTTCGTGCCCACCGACTATCGCGCCGTGGCGGAGCTCGGCCTGATCTCGGGCACGGGGATGGTCATCAGCCTGTTCTGCAGCCTCACCGTGCTGCCCGCGTTGCTCACGGTGAGCCGCATGGACGAGCTTCGCCTGCGCCCGGCGCCGGCGGCTCCGCGCTGGTTCTCGCAGGGCCTCACCGCGCTGGCCTTCCGGCGCGCCCGGGCGGTGCGCCTCGCGGCGATGGCACTGGGTCTCGCAGCGCTCGGCGCGCTGCCCTTCCTGCGCTTCGACCACAACGTGGCGCGCATGCGCGACCCCGGCGCCGAATCGGTGCGCGCGTTCGAGGACCTGCTCGCCGACAGCGAGATGTCGCCCTGGACGATCGACGTGCTGGCCGCGGACCTCGATGCGGCCGGTCGCCAGGCCCGCCGTCTCGCCGCGCTCGGGGTGGTCGAGCGCGCCGTGACCCTGGCGGACTACGTCCCCGAGGACCAGCAGGAGAAGCTCGAGATCCTGGCCGATGTCTCGCTGTTCTTCCCGACGCCGCCGACGTTCCCGGAGCCGGCCGAGCCGGCGAGTGTCGCGGACCAGGTTGCCGCGCTGCGCGCGCTCCAGGAATCGCTCCGCAGCTTCTGGCTCGAAGACAGCGACGCGCGACGCGGCGCCAGCGCGCGGCGGGCGGAGCGTCGTCTGGAGGACCTGCTGGGCCGGCTCGAGGCACTCGAGGGCCGCCGAGAAGAGGAGCTGCTGGCGAGCTTCGAGCGCAGCCTGATCGGCGAGCTGCCGGAGCAGATGGCGACCCTGTGGGCCGCACTCGACCCCGGACCCGTCGAGCTCGCGGACATACCCGACGACGTGGCGCGGCGCATGCTGGCCGAGGACGGGCGGGCGCGGATCCAGGTGCTGCCCAGCGAAGACCTGAGCGACAACGAAGCGCTCGCCCGCTTCGTCGACGGCGTGCGCGAGCTGGAGCCCGCAGCGACGGGAAGCGCGGTGAGCCTGCTGGAGTGGGCCAGGGCCACCGTCCGCTCGCTCCGCCAGGCGTTCGTCTCCGCGTTCGTCGCCATCGGGCTGTTCGTCTGGCTGCTCTGGCGCAGGCTGGGCGACGTGTGGCTGGTGATGGCACCCCTGTCGCTGGCGGCCCTGCTCACCGCCGCTTGCGCGCTGGTCGTGGGGATCCCCTTCAACTTTGCGAACATCGTCGTGCTGCCGCTGCTGCTCGGCATCGGCGTCGACAGCGGCATCCACCTGGTCCACCGCTACCGGGAGCTCGAAGCGCGGGAGGCGGGGGCCACCGCGGCGCGCGAGCTGCTCGGGACCAGCACGGCGCGCGCGGTCTTCTTCAGCGCGCTGACGACGATGGGGAGCTTTGGGAGCCTCGCCCTGGCCTCCCACACCGGCTTCGCCAGCCTGGGGCGGCTGCTCCTGATCGGCGTGACCCTGACGCTGGTCTGCAACCTGCTGGTGTTGCCCGCGATGATCGCGGGTCGCGGAGCGTCCGCCGCTGCGCGCTAGACTGCCCAGGTGAGCGAGGCGAGCCCCGGGCCCCTGCCGTCCCACCTGGTTCTCTTCGACGGCGTCTGCAACTTCTGCGACCATTCCGTGCGCTGGCTGCTCGAGCGCTCGCGCAGCTTGAGCTTCGCCACGCTCCAGGGCGAGACCGCAGCCGCGTTGCGACGGCGTCATCCCGAGATTCCCGCGGAGCTGGAGACGCTGGTCTACGTGGAGTCCCGGGCTGGGAGCGAGCGGGTCTACCTGCGGTCGGAGGCGGCCTTTCGCGTCTGCGCCCAGCTCGACGGCGGCTGGCGGAGACTCGCCGCGCTGCGCCGGCTGCCGCGCTGGTTGACCGACCCCGTCTACCGCCTGTTCGTGCGCGTGCGCTACCGGATCTTCGGGAAGCTCAGCGAGTGCCGCGTTCCCGGCCCCGGCGAGGGCGGTCGCTTCCTGCGCTGACCCGCCCGCCCGCCCCGGCTTCGCCCAGCACGCGCGCTACCTCGTCGCGACCGAAGCGGGGCAGGGCGCGTCCATCGGAGAGCTCGACGCCACGGCCCTCGCGGGCGGTCCCGATCACGCGCGCGGGCGCGCCCTCCGCCTCGAGCTGCGCGCGGGCGCGCTCGGCGCTCTCGGCGGGGAAGGCCGCCAGCAGGGTCCCCGAGGCCAGCACTCCCCACGGATCGGCGCCCAACGCCCGGCACACGGCCCTGCCGGGCTCGAACCAGAGCACGGAGTCCTCGTCCAGGCGCACAGCGACGCCGGAGGCCTCGGCGAGCTCGTGGAGGCCGTCGGCGAGTCCCCCCTCGGTCGGGTCGTGCAGGGACACCGCGCCCAGCTCGGCGGCGAGCAGGGCGGGCTCGACGATGGACACGCCGGGTTGCAGCAGGGCCCGCCGGGCGAGTGCGAGCGCTTCCGGCGCCACCGCGTCGAGCCGGTCGGAGGCCTCCTCGGCCAGCACGGCGGCGCCCTCCACGGGCGCCGGGCCGACCTGGAGGATCGCGTCTCCCGGGCGCGCGCCTCCCGTGCGCACGAAGCGGCCGTCCTCGGCCAGCCCCAGCATCTGTCCGACGACGAGGGCTTGCGTCACCGCGCTCGTCACCTCCGTGTGTCCTCCCACCAGGACGGCACCCACCTGGTCGAGTGCGGTGCGCATCGCGGCGAACAGGGCACGGGCGTCACTGGCGGCGGCGCCACGGGGAAGCAGCACCACGGCCAGGAACCAGCGCGGTCGCACGCCCATCACCGCGACGTCGTTGGCGTTGATCAGCACCGCGTGGGAGCCGACACCACTTCCTGTCAGCGTGATCGGGTCGGTCGCGGCGATCAGCGTGCCGGCCGGTACGTCGATGGCGCAGGCGTCTTCGCCGAGCGCGGGCCCCAGGCGCACCTCCGGCCGCGAGGGCGCCGCTGCACCGAGCAGTTCGCGCAGCAGCTCGACCGGGAGCTTCCCGGTGGGGAGGGGATCCCGCACGCCGCGCAGGGTACCATCTCGCCCCGATGTCTCCGCCCGACGCCCCCTTCGTAACCGTCGTGGCCGGCGTTCCTCGCTCGGGGACGTCGCTCATGATGCAGATGCTCCGGGCCGGTGGACTCGAGCTGCTGACCGACGGAGCCCGCCCGGCGGATGCGGACAATCCGAACGGCTACTTCGAGTTCGCGGCGGTGCGGGGGCTGCGCCGCGACGCCGCCTGGCTCGACGGCGCCGAGGGGTCGGCCGTGAAGATCGTGCACTCGCTCGTCACCGCGTTGCCCGCCGACCGCGCCTACCGCGTGATCCTGTTGCGTCGGAGACTCGCGGAGGTGGCTGTCTCCCAGCGCGCGATGTTGGAACGCGCGGGGGCCCCGCCGGACGACCTGGCGGACGAGCGCGTGACGGCCGTCTTCCGCGCCCAGCTCGACGAAGTCGATCGCTGGCTGACGGCGCAGCGCAACTTTTCACTGCTGCGCGTCGACTACAACGACGCGGTCTCGCACCCCGGGCCGGTGGCGGAGCGCGTGAACCGCTTCCTGGGCGGGAACCTCGACTGCGACGCCATGGCGGCCGCGGTCGACCCCGCTCTCTACCGCCAGCGACGCTGACGCGCGCGTCCGCTCGCTGCCGCGCAGGCGGCCACGAAGCTCCCGAACAGCCGCTCCCGGTGGGCACCGCTCATCTTTTCCGGGTGCCACTGGACTCCGATGCAAAAGGCCGCGTCCACGCGCTCGATGGCCTCGATCACGCCGTCGTCGGCCCGGGCGCAGACGCGCAGCCCGCTGCCCGGATCCGCGACGCCCTGGTGGTGCAGGCTGTTGACGGGCTCCGGCGCGTCGCCCAGTGCGGCGGCCAGCTGGGTGCCGGCTTCCACGCGCAGCGGGTGCCGGCCGTCGCTCTCCGGGAGCCGGTGCGGTCCGGCCTGGGGCAGGTCGGTCGGGATGTCGTAATGGAGGGCCCCGCCGTGCTGCACGGCGAGTAGCTGCATCCCGTAGCACACCGCCAGTACGGGCAGCTTCCGCTCCAGCGAGCGGGCCAGCAGCTCTCCGTCGAACTCGATCTGCGCGCGGGGCGCGGGGCGGAAGGCGACGTCTTCGGGATAGACGCGCGCCGGCAGGAAGTCATCACCGCCGGGCAGGAGCAGGCCGTCGACGCGCCCGGTGAGCGCGTCCGCGCGCGCCTGCATCGGCAGGTAGACGGTGTCCCCTCCGCAGGCTTCCACCGCCTCCGCGTAGGCGCTGTCGATGTAGTGGTAGCGGCGCTCTGGGTTCCAGCGGCCGCGGTCGTCGAGGCACAGGGGAATCCCGATGAGCGGACGCATCCCGCCGAGTATACCTTCGCCGCTTTGACCAACTCGGGTGCGGTGGTGGCGAACGCATTGATCGCCGGTTGTGGGTACATCGGCTGCGCGTTGGCGGAGCGGCTGGTGGCGGCGTCGCACAACGTCTGGGGTCTGCGCCGCAGCCCAGCGCCGCTTCCGGCCGGTGCGCACGCGATCGCGGCGGACCTGAATCGGCCCGAGAGCCTCGCCGGCCTGCCCGCCGGCCTGGACTTCGTGTTCTACCTGGCGTCGCCGGGCGGCGCCGACGACGCGCGCTACCGGGCGGCGTACGTAGAAGGCCTGCGCCATCTGCTGCGCGCGCTCGAACGCCAGCAGCAGCGGCCGGCGCGCGTGTTCTTCGCGTCCAGCACCGCCGTCTACGCCGGGGACGACGCCGGCTGGGTCGACGAGACGTCGCCTGCCACGCCGACGCACTTCGGCGGGGTGCGCCTGCTGCAGGCCGAGGAGCTGCTCCGCCGCGGCCCCTTTCCCGGCTGCGCGGTGCGCTTCGGCGGCGTCTACGGCCCGGGCAGGGAGCGGCTGATCGAGCGCGTGCGCTCCGGTCGCGCGGTCTGCCGGGAGGGTCCGCCGCGCTACGGCAACCGGATCCATCGAGCGGACTGCGCGGGGTCGCTCCAGCACCTGATGGGCCTCGAACGGCCCGCTGAGCTCTACCTGGGGGTCGACTGCGAGCCCGCCGAGGAGTGCGCCGTGCTGCGTTGGCTGGCCGCGGAGCTCGGCGCGCCGGAGCCGAGGCGGGTGCGGGGCGCGGAGCGGCCGGGGCCGCGTCCGCGGACGAACAAGCGCTGCCGAAATGCGCGGCTGCTCGCGTCCGGCTACACGTTCCGGTATCCGAGCTTTCGCGAGGGCTACCGCGCGCTGCTCGCCGCAAGCGGCTGACGGCGCGGGTCTCGCCCCGCTGCCGACAGGAGTCGAGCTTGCCGCGACCCCCGCGCTGCGCGCCCGCAGTAGCCCAGATGCCCGGCGCGGTCTTCTCACCCATCGCTGGCCGGCTCGCGGAGCTGCAGGCCGAGGCCTGTCCCCTGCACGTGGGGGACACCTGGATCGAGCCCTTCAGCGGGGCGCGCATGCAGGATCTCCGCCAGGAGGACCATCCCGGACTCCATCGCTACAGCGACACGCAGGGCGTCGCGCAGCTGATCGACGCGATCGTGGAGAAGGCCCGCCTGCGCAACGGCCTCGTCTGCGAGCGCGAGTCGGTGCTGGCGACCGCCGGGGCGACGGGCGCCCTGGGAGCCGCCGTCGGCATGCTGGCGGCGCCCGGCGAGGAGGTGCTGATCCTCGCGCCCTTCTGGCCGCTGATTCGCGGCATCGTGCAGGCCTTCCGGGGCGTCCCGCGCGAGGTGCCCTTCTACGATCGGGTCGACTCGGCGGAGTCCGCCGTGGAGGCGGTGCGCGAGCGCCTCTCCCCCCAGACGGTCGCCCTGTACGTCTCCACGCCCTCGAATCCCACCGGTCGCGTCCTGCCCAGCGCGTGGTTGGAGGCCCTGGCGGAGTTCGCACGCAGCGAGGACCTGTGGCTCATCTCCGACGAGGTGTACGAAGACTACGTCTACCGCGGCGAGCACGTCTCGATCGGACGCTTCGCACCCGAGCGGACCCTCACGGTGTTCTCCTTCTCCAAGGCCTACGGCATGGCGGGCAACCGCACCGGCTACCTGGTGGGGCCGCCGGAGGCGGTGACCCAGGTGCGCAAGGTCTCGACCCATACTGTCTACGCGGCGCCCACTGCGGGCCAACTGGCGGGTCTGCGCGCGCTGCGCGACGGGGCGGCCTGGCTGGAGCGGGCGCGCGAGGCCTACCGGGTTGCGGGAGAGGAGACCGCGCGCGAGCTCGGGCTTCCGCGGCCCGAGGGCTCGATGTTCTGCTTCGTCGATGTGAGCCAGCGCCTGGACGAGCGCGGCATCTGGGGCTTCCTCGAGGACTGCGTCGAAGACGGTGTGGCCCTGGCGCCGGGGCACTCCTGCGGAGAGGCCTACGGCGGTTGGGTCCGGCTCTGCTACACCTCGGCGCCGCCCGATCAGGTGAAGAAGGCCGTCCAGCGCCTGGCCGTGCGGATCAGCTGACGCGACGCGGGTCCGGTCTGCGCGGCACGGATTCGAGAGCCGCCAGGTACGCGGGCGGCAGTCCGTGCTCCCGCGCTCCTTCGATCACGAGCTTCCGGTACCAATCGAAGGGCACGGCGTCGGCGGTGAAGACCTGCGCTACGTAGGTGGCGGCTGCATGGAGCTCGCCTTCCTCGCCGACGGCCTCCACGGCCACGCGCGCGTAGCCCCCTTCGTGCCGGTCGAGTGCCTCCCAGCCGGCGGGCTCGATGGCGTAGAGGACGCCCCAGACGCTCGAGCCGAGGGCCTCGCGGAGATTCGCCTTGCCCGAGCCGTCGCGACCGCGTTTGTCGAAGACGAGACGAACACCCGGCAGTCGCGCGCGCTCGAGGAGGCGGGCAGACGGCACGCGGTCACGCATGCGCGAGAAGAGCAGATTCGAGCCGTAGGCGAAGTAGAGCTGCACGGCGTCGCTTCGCTCCCCTCGCGTTGGTGAACCCCCCCGGTGACGATACCCTCTCCACCCCGCACCGGGCTCCCTCGGCTGCGGGGGTCGACCCGCTCGAGGAGGAGACTGCCCATGGTCCCCAACCGGTTGCAGCATTCGGGTATCGTCGTCGGCGTGGCGTTTGCACTGCTCCTCCCGCTGGACGGCCGGGCGGACCATCACGAAGGGGGGGCAAAGAAGGTGAGCGAGGGCAGTGTGCAGGCCGGTGCCGCCGACGGGGCCAGCGCCGCGATCGACGCATTCATCGCCGAGCAGTCGGTCGACAAGAGCAAGCCGCGCTGGAAGGAGTCGCTGAAGCGGCCACCGAAGGTGAAGTTCGATTCGGGGAAGAAGTACTTCTGGCTCCTGAGCACCAGCCAGGGGGACATCAAGGTCCTGCTCCTGCCGGAAGTGGCCCCCATGCACGTCTCGAGCACGATCTACCTGACGAAGCTCGGCTTTTTCGACGGGACGCCCTTCCACCGCGTGATCGTGGACTTCATGGCCCAGGGCGGCGATCCGACGGGGACCGGCCGGGGCGGTCCGGGCTACAAGTACGACGGTGAGTTCTCGTCGAAGGCAAAGCACGACAAGCCGGGCATCCTCAGCATGGCGAACGCGGGTCCCGGCACCGACGGCAGCCAGTTCTTCCTGACCTTTCGGCCGACGCCACATCTCGACGGCAAACACACCGTCTTCGGCGAGGTAGTGGAAGGCATGGAGAGCGTGCGCAAGCTGGAGAAGCGCGGCTCCCGCGGCGGCCAGCCCAGCGAGGCCCTCGAGATCCGCGCTGCTACCATCCTCGTCGAGTGACCGGCGCGCGGCCAGCGCGGGGGGGAGTCGCAGGATGAGCCGTTCGCGGGTCGCCGTGCTCACCACCTCTCCGCGCACGGTCTTCGAGGACACCCACCGGCTGATGAACCTGGCCGGCTATCGGGACGTGATCGGCGTGGACGTCGACACCGCCCTGAAGGTCAACATCTCCTGGCATTTCTTCTACCCGGCGTCCTCGACGACGCCGTGGCAGCTCGACGGTGTGATTCGGGCCATGCAGCGCGACGGTTACGACCTCGCCAAGCTGCACGCGTGCCACAACCGCACCGTCGTGATCGACGCGCGCCTCGGTGAGCGCGAGAACAAGCAGATCAACGTCGTCGAGGCCCACGGCCTGCGCAACATCCACCTCTACGAGGACGGCGAGGAGTGGATCCACGTTCGCGATGCGGTGGGGGACCTCGCCGACGACTTTCTGTGCCTGAACAGCGTGTTTCCCGACGGCTTCACCATCCCGAAGCGCTTCGTTGGCGAGAACGTGATCCACCTGCCCACCGTGAAGACGCACGTCTTCACGACCACCACCGGTGCGATGAAGAACGCGTTCGGCGGGCTGCTGAACGAGCGGCGCCACTGGACGCATCCCGTCATCCACGCGACGCTGGTCGACCTGCTGGCGATCCAAAAGCGCATCCATCCGGGCATCTTCGCCGTGATGGACGGCACGTTCGCGGGAGACGGGCCCGGCCCGCGCTGCATGACGCCGCACGTGAAGAACGTGATCCTGGCCAGCGCGGATCAGGTCGCCATCGACGCGGTGGCGGCGCGGATGATGGGCTTCGACCCGATGCAGATCAAGTACATCCGGATGGCGCACCAGCGCGGGCTCGGCTGCGGCGACCCCGCCGAGATCGAGATCGTGGGCGACCCCGAAGCGGCGGCACAGCGCTGGAACTTCCAGGGGCCCTTCCAGAACATGACCTTCGCCGCGAGGATGCAGCACAAGATCTACTGGGGCCCCCTGAAGAGGCCGCTGGAGTGGTCCCTCAGGACGTTTCTCGCGCCCTGGGCGTACCTGGCCAGCGTCGCCTACCACGACTCGCTCTGGTACCCGCTCGTCGGAAGGCGGCGGGTCGAGGAGGCGCTCGACAGCGAGTGGGGCCGGCTGTTCGCCAACTGGGAGCGGCTCGCCCCGGACGAGCGCGGCTTCGCCGACGTGGGAGAGGTGCCGGCCGAGGTGGTCCGCTCGGGCTTCGGGGCCTTCGCCACCTCGCTGCGGCTGCTGGTCACGTGTCTGATGGAGGCGCCCGAGGTCGCGGCGCGGCGCCGTCGCCGGGCGCTGGGCGGCGGCGCGGCCCAGCGCTCCGGCTAGACCGACTCTCGAGTCGGCCTAGCTCTCGAAGGCCTTCTTCAGCTCGGAGAGCATCACCTCTTCCTCCGGCGACACCTTGTTGCCCATGCCGAGAATGCCGCCGGCGGACTCGGCGACGGATCGCGCCCGCCCCAGGACCTCCTGGGCCAGGGCGTGTCTCTCGGCCTCTCCGAGGTTGGCGCAGAGGGCGACGATGTACTCACCCCACGTCTCGATCAGGCGCCCGTCGGGGCGGTGGGCAAGCCACGACTCCAACAGCTCGTAGCCCGGAGTGCCCGGCAGCAGGCCGCTGGCCTCGGCGGCCGAGAGGACCGCGCGCCTCTCCTTCGGGTCGATGTGGCCGTCGGCCCAGGCGACCTCGATGAGCGGAACCAGCGAGATCGCGGCCCAGGTATCCGCCTCGATTCCGAGCTCGACGAGCTTGCGCAGGATCTCCGTGTCCCGGATCCCGGAGGCCTGCATCAGGCTCTGCTCGGCCTGCTCGGCGAGTTTGCGGGTGCGCAAGCGCTCGACGAGCTTGGCGTTCTCCTTGGCGAAGAACGAGTCTTCGAGGGCCTTCTTGCGGTCGCCGAGGAACTCGTCGGCCATGGCGGGCTTCTCTCCCTGAATCGCAGGGGCTTCAGTGTAACGCCGCGGCGGCGGCGAGGTCAGTCGTGGATCTGCTCGGCGAGATAGGCTTCTTTGCCGATCTCGTCCACGATGTGGAGCTGGGCCTCGAGCCAGTCGGCGCTCTCCTCCTCGCCCTCGAGGATGTGCTCCAGCAGCTCCCGGCTGCCGTTGTCGCCCTTCTCGCGGCACAGCGCGATGGCCCGGTTGAGCCGGTCGATGGCTTCCGTCTCCAGCTCGAGGTCCAGCTTGTGCTGCTCGATCGGGTCCTCGCCGACGCGCACCGGGCTGAGGCGCTGCATGTTCGGCACGCCATCGAAGTACAGGATGCGCGCGATCACGGCGTCGGCGTCGTTCATCTCGCCGATCGCCTCCTCGCGCTTCTTCTTGGAGAGGCGCGCGTAGCCCCAGTTCTCGCACATCTTGTGGTGAATGAAGTACTGATTGATCGCGGTCAGCTCCGCCGTGAGCACCTCGTTGAGCGCCTCGACGACCTGGGGATCGCCTCGCACGGACTACCTCCTGTCGGGCGGGGGCGTTCGGCCTAAGCTAACTGGGCCGCGCCGGGCGGCCCAGCTAAACGAAATTGAAAACTGAATTCGACTCGGCGGGAGCGATCAGCCTGTCGTTGCCAGCTCACCGACGCGCGACAGGCCGGGCGCCGGCGCGCGGCGCATCTCGGCGCCGATGATCTTGTCGATCACCGGGAGGCAGCCACCGCAGGTGCGGCCCGCGGCGCAGGCGCGCGCCACGCCCCGGCGCGTCAGCGCTCCATCGCGCACGGCCCTGCGGATCTCGCGATCGGTGACACCTTCGCAGTGGCAGACGACCAAGGTGCGACTCCTCCGCTGCCGGGGCGCGCTGCGGC
>JAZFWH010000350.1:0-7677 GCA_036482635.1 Myxococcota bacterium | reverse complement strand
CCGCGCCCCACATCCTGACCTCCGACAACGAGGAGGCCGAGATCCGCATCGGCGACAACATCCCGATCATCACCAGCCGGGTACAGCAGCCGACCGGTGCGACCCAGCTCTCCACCTCGGTCAACGTCGAGCGGCAGGACATCGGCGTCACGCTGCGGGTGACGCCCCAGATCACCGAGGGCGACACCGTGCGCCTCGAAATCTTCCAGGAGCTCAGCGCCATCAACGAGGGCATCCAGAACGACGTGGGCAACCCCAACGAGGTGGGCGTGCCGCTCTCGAACCGGCGCATCGAGAACACCGTGGTGGTCTCCGACGGGGAGACCGTGGTGATCGGGGGGCTGATCAGCGACGACTACGCGGACGTGGTGACCAAGGTCCCCTGGCTGGGAGACATCCCGGTGCTCGGCTGGCTGTTCAAGACCACCGACCGCCGGCTGCGCAAGACGAACCTGCTGGTCTTCCTGACCCCCCACATCATCCGCTCCGGAGAAGACCTGGAGAAGCAGACGATCCGCAAGCGCGAGGAGTTCCGCGACCACGGCGGCGACGCGATGCAGCTCACGGAAGAGGATCACGAGGAGGAGCTGACGAAGATGGCCGAGGCCCGCGCCGCCGGCGTCGCCTACGACCCGGGCGGCTGGGACAACCCGGCGCGCCGGCGGCTGCTGGAGCACGAGGCGCGCTACCCGCTCGAGCGCATGCGCCAGATCGAGATGAAGCAGGAAGAGGAGCGCCAGCTCGAAAGCGCCAGGGCCGAGAAGGCGAAGACCGCCCCCCGCTACGTGGTGCAGGCCGCGGTGCTCGGCGACGAGGCGGTGGCCATCGAGACGCTGACCCAGCTGCTCGACGCGGGCTACGACGGCACGCTCGTCTCCGGCCAGGTCGGCGACAGCGTGATCTACGAGATCCGCCTGGGCCCCTACCAGAGCCTGGACGAGGCCCAGCAGGCCAGCGAGACGGTGCAGCGGTCCCACGGCCTGACGCCCGCTATCGTGCTGGAGCCCCCGAAGGAGCCATGAGCGAAGCCCCGGCGCGACACGGAAGCCTGGATCTCGGCGAGATCCTGCTGCGCACCACCAAGCTGACCGCGGAGCAGCTCGAGGGCGCGCGCCAGGTGCAGACCCAGGGCGGCGGGCGGCTCGCCGACCGCCTGGTGGCCGAGGGCTACGTAAGCCAGGAGGAGGTGCTGGAGGCCCTCGGCCGGCAGCTCGGCGTGGCGGTGCGCCCGCAGATCGACGCCTCCAAGGTGGACGAATCGCTGATCGAGCGCGTGCCGATCTCCTTCGCCAAGGCCCACGCCATCCTGCCGCTGCGCCGCGAAGACGGGGCCGTCCGGGTGGCCGTGAGCAACCCCCTGGAGACCGGCCCACTCGACGATCTGCGCCTGCTCTTCGACGGCTGCGAGCTGCACCTCGAGCTCGCACCCCAGCGCGTGATCCTGTCCGCCATCAACAACGTCTACGACCGGGGCCTGGGCTCGACCGACGCCCTCGCCGAGGACGCCGCCGAGGACCTGGACCACCTGGCCACCGAGATCAGCCAGGAGCCTGTAGACCTGCTGGACGCGTCGGACGACGCCCCGATCATCAAGCTCGTCAACTCGATGCTCCAGCACGCGGTGAAGGACCGGGCCAGCGACATCCACCTGGAGCCCTTCGAGCGCGAGATCCGCGTGCGCTTCCGCATCGACGACGTGCTCTACGAGCCGATGAAGCCCCTGCCCCGCGCCCTGCAGGCGAGCATCGTCTCGCGCATCAAGATCATGGGCGGCCTCAACATCGCGGAGAAGCGCCTGCCCCAGGACGGGCGCATCCGCTTGAAGATCGCCGGGCACGACTACGACGTGCGCCTCTCTACGCTCCCCGTCGCCTACGGCGAGCGGGTGGTGATGCGCCTGTTGCCACGCACCCAGGAGCTGCTCAGTCTGGAAGCGCTGGGATACGGGGAACAGCAGCTCCAGGTCATGGAGCGGCTGATCTCGCGGCCCAACGGCATCATCCTGGTGACCGGCCCGACGGGCAGCGGCAAGACCACCACGCTCTACGCCGCGCTGGCCCGCATCAACTCCACGGACAAGAACATCATCACCATCGAGGAGCCGGTCGAGATCCAGCTCGCCGGCATCGGGCAGATCGAGGTCAACGCGAAGGTCGGCCTCACCTTTGCCGCGGGGCTGCGCTCCGTGCTCCGCCAGGATCCCAACGTGATCCTGGTGGGCGAGATCCGCGACCTGGAGACCGCAGAGATCGCGATCCAGGCGTCGCTGACGGGCCATCTGGTCTTCTCGACACTGCACACCAACGACGCCCCGAGCGCCATCACCCGGCTGGTGGACATGGGCGTCGAGCCGTTCCTGGTCGGGTCGTCGCTGGTCGCGGTGCTGGCCCAGCGACTCATACGCGTGCTGTGCAAGGAGTGCCGCGCCCCGTACGATGCGCCGCACAGCGAGCTCCAGGAGATCGGCATCCGCCCGCCGGACCGACCCGTACAGATCTACCGCGCCGAGGGCTGCGCGGCCTGCAAGTACACCGGCTACTACGGCCGCCTGGGAATCTTCGAGCTGATGGTCGTCGACGATGACATTCGGGCGCTCGTCTCGCAGAACGTCGACTCCAAGACGATCAGGCGGCAGGCGACCCGCAACGGAATGCGATCCCTGCGCGCCGACGGCGCCCGCAAGGTCCTGAGAGGCGCCACCTCGGTCGCCGAAGTGTTGCGCGCGACCGAGGAAGAGGGCGTCGTCGCGCAAATCTGAGGCCTGGCCGACCCGTGCCCGTCTTCGCGTACAAGGGCGTCACCGCCACCGGCAAGTCCATCCGCGGACACGTGGACGCGGACAGTCCGCGCACGGCGCGGGCGAAGCTGCGCCGCGACGGCGTCTTCCCGATGGAGATCGCCGAGGACAGCGCCGTCGCGCAGCCCCGGGCCCAGGCCGGACGCCACTTCGCCCTGCCCACGCTCCAGCGGCGCGTCTCCGCCCTCGATATGGCCCTCGCCACGCGCCAGGCCTCCACGCTGATCGGCGCGGGCATTCCGCTGGTGGAGTCGTTGGCCGCCCTGACCGAGCAGGTGGAGAATCCGCGGCTCAAGTCGGTGCTGGGTCGGGTCCGCGACCGGGTGAACGAGGGCGCGTCGTTCGCCGACGCCCTGGCCGAGGGCGGCATCTTCTCGGACCTCTACGTGAGCATGGTGCGGGCCGGCGAGGCCGGCGGCGCTCTCGAGACGGTACTGGAACGGCTGGCCGACTACCTGGAGAGCCAGGTGCGGCTGCGGAACAAGGTGAGCTCCGTCCTCATCTACCCCACCGTGATGTTCCTGTTCGCGATGCTGGTCGTGGGCGTGCTGGTCACGGTCGTACTGCCCCAGATCACCTCGCTGCTGGAGAGCCTGAACCAGCCCCTGCCCTTCTACACGCGCTGGATCATCGCGCTCTCGGAGTTCGTGCGAGAGGCCTGGTGGTCGCTCGGCCTGGCCGCGGCGGCCGCCTTCGCCGCACTGCGCGCCGCGATCCGCACCCCCCGCGGGAGGGCCACCTACGACCGGCTGCGGCTGCGGACCCCCGTGGTGGGACGCGTCGTCCGCCTGCTGGCCATCTCCCGCTTCACGCGCACCCTCTCCACGCTCCTCGCCGGGGGCCTGCCGATCGTGCGAGCGCTCGACACGGCGAAGGACGTGGCCGACAACGTCGTGCTCGGGCGCGCGATCGACAAGGCGCGCGCCAGCATCACCGAGGGCGCGAGCGTGGCCCAGCCGCTGCGCGCGAGCGGAGAGTTCCCGCCCCTGGTGACCCACATGATCCAGGTGGGAGAGCAGAGCGGACAGCTCGAGGCCATGCTCTCCAAGGTCGCGGACACCTACGACGAGCAGGTCGAGACCACGGTCGCTCGCCTCACGGCACTGCTCGAACCCCTGCTGATCCTGATGATGGTCGGGATCGTGATGGTCATCATCCTGGCGACGCTCGTCCCGCTGCTGCAGGTAACGAGCGCCATCGGCTGACGGAGGGAAACGATGCATCGACACGAGCGACTGCCCGGCGCCCCGACGGACCGGGTACGCGGCTTCACGCTGATCGAAATCATGGCGGTGGTGCTGATCATTGGACTGCTGAGCACCATCGTCGGCGTGGCGATCTTCCAGCAGGTCGACAAGGGGCGGATCACCGCGACGCGCGCACAGATCTCCAACCTCGAAGGGGTCCTCGAGCTCTACCGCATGGACAACGCGCGCTTCCCCACCAACGAACAGGGCCTCGAAGCACTGGCCAGGCCGCCCGCCATTCCGCCGGAGCCGCGCAACTACCCGGCCGGGGGCTACCTCAGGGGAGGGCGCCTTCCCACGGACCCGTGGGGCGAGGCCTACCAGTACGAGAGCCCGGGCCAGCACAACACCCACAGCTACGACCTTTGGTCCTTCGGCGGGGACGGCCAGCCGGGGGGCGAAGGCGGCGACGCCGACATCGGCAACTGGCCCCCCGAAGAGATCGGCGGCTGATGCCCGTGCAGCGCCAGCCGAGCACCCCCCGGGCGGCCTTCACGCTGCTCGAGCTGCTCGCCGTGGTGGCGATCTTCGCGCTGATGGCGACCTTCGTGGTGCCGAACTTCCCGGCGGTGCGCGCGCGCGCCCTGCGCCAGCAGGCGAACCAGATCGCGGCCCGCCTCGAGCTCGCGCGTCAGCGCGCGATCGTGACCGGAACACCCCATCGCCTGTGGATCAACCTGGACGCCGGCAGCTACCGCCTCGAATGGCTCGCCAGCGAGGCCCAGAGAAATCCGCAGGCGCTCGAGCCGACCGAGCCGGTGGCGAGCCCGGGCGCCCCCATCAGCCTGAGCGCGCCGCCCGAGGAGCTCCGGGACTTCCACCCCGTGCCCGGCCTGTTCGGAAACCGCGTGTTCCTCGAGGAGGGCTTCGGCTTTGCGGCGGTCGAGACGCCCGAGGGCTGGATCGAGAGCGGCGAAACCTTCATCGACTTCGATCGCGACGGCACGGCCAGCTACACCACCCTCGTCCTCGACGACGAGGGCGGAGCCTCGGTCGAGCTCGAGCTGCTGCCCCTGGCGGACGCGGTGCGAATCGCCGAGGCCAACCCGTGAGTCGCCCCCGCTCGCGCGGCTTCACGCTGCTGGAGGTGCTGGCCGCAGTGGCGCTTCTCTCCATCCTGTACACGACGCTGGCAGGGGTCGCGATCCAGGGGCTGCGCGCGGAAGGCGAGGCCCAGCGCCTGCTGGAGGCCTCGCTGCTGGCCGACGAGCAGTTGGCGGAGATCGAGACGGTGATCGCCAGCGGAGGCGCTCCTCCCGTGGGCCGCAGCGAGTCCGAACACGATCTCTTCCTCGTCTCGGTGAACGTGGCCCCGGTCGACCTCGCCCTGCTGCTGCCCGGCGACGCGGCCGCTGCCGAGGGCGAGGGCCAGTCGCTGCTCTCGGGCGCCGACGAGTCACCCGTGAGCCTGATCGAGGTAGTCGTGAGCTGGCGGGAAGGCGTTGGGGAGCGCAGCACGACGCGCACGACCTACGCGTTCGACCCGCTGGTGGTGGCCGACCTGCTGGGAGCCGCCGGGGCGCTGCCGGGCCAGCCGGGCGCGGAGACCACGCGCTGATGGGACGCGCGGGGCGGGCGGGTTTCACCCTGATCGAGGTGATGGCCGTGATACTGCTCACCGCCCTGGTGCTGGGCCTCGCGCTCGACTTCTACGTGGATCTCTCACGGGCCAGCGAGCGCGCCATCGGTTTCACCCGCGACGCGCGCCGCGCGGCGGCCATCCTCGACCGCGTCGCACGCGACCTCGAAGGCGTCCTGCTGGTGCAGAAGCCCCCGGAGCTGGATCCGCTCGCCCATCCGTGGCTGTTCTACGCAGAGGACCGCTACGCGGACCCGGGCGCGGACCAGCTGAAGTTCGTGACGCGCAGCCACCGGCCGCGCCGCTCGAGCGCCCACGAGTCCGACCTGGCCGTGGTGACCTACGCCCTGCGCCGGGGCGAGGAAGACGACTTCGAGCTGGTGCGCTCGTCGTCGCCGCGGCTGCCGGAAGGACAAGACCTCTCGATTCCCCTCGACGAGGAAGACGGCGCGCTGCTGCTGGCGCGCGGGCTGGCCTCCTTCGACGTGACCTTCCTGGCCGAAGCCGGCGACTGGTCCGACGAGTGGGACTCGACCACGCTCGTCCACTCGAGCGAGCTTCCGTTGGCGGTGCAGATCGAGGTCGCCTGGTCGGACCCCGACGACATCGCTGGCGAGGACGCCCGGCGCTTCCGACGGCGCGTGCTGTTGCCGCTCCGGCCGCTGGATCTGGAGGCGCTGCTCAATCCCGAGCTGGCTGCGGCGGCAGGCGGAGACGACGAGAGCGAAGACGAAGACGGGGCAGAGGGGTCGCGTTCCATGGACGACTGCGTAGACCTCCTGGCCGTCGCCGCCGACCCGGATACCGCGCATTTTGTCGAACTGCACGGCTCAACGGAGGCGCTGCGCAGCATCCCCTTCAGCGCGTACCGCGGACTCATTCCAGACAAATACGTGAAGGAGCAGTGCAAGTGAGGCGCCGTGAGCGCGAGAGCGGAGTCGTGCTGCTGGTCGTGCTGTTCTTCGCACTGCTCCTGTTCAGCTCGATCGCGACGTTCACCAGACGCGCGACGGTGGATGCGATGATCGCCCGCAACCGGGACGCCGTCTCCCGCGCCGAGGCGCTGGCGCGGGGCGGCATCCGCTTGGCCACCGCGCTGCTGCTGGAGGATCGATTGCAGGAGCTGAATAGCGGGGAGCAGATCGACGCATACACGGACGCGTGGTTCGAGCCGGCCGGCATCGAACTGCCCGCGCCGGACGGCGCCGTGCTGCGCGTTCGCATCGAGGACTCCGGTGCGCACCTCAACCTGAACGCGCTGTTCGCCGAAGGCAAAGTGCGCGACCCGAACAACACCGAGATCTTCCTCCACGCGCTGTTCGAGAAGGTGATCGACGAGATGCCGGTGCCGCCCGGCGAGAAGGTCTACGACGTCCGCGAGCTCGCGGCCAACCTGATCGACTACGTCGACCAGGACCAAGACCGCCTGCGGGGCGGCCCGGAAGACGCCTACTACCAGCAGCAGGAGCCTCCCTACCGCGCCGCCAACCGGCCGCTGCTGAGCCTCGAGGAGCTGCGCCTGGTGGAGGGCTTCGACGCCAAGCTGGTGAACGCCCTGCGCCCGTACCTGACGGTGCACCCTTACGCGGGCGGCGACGGCGTGAACCTGAACACCGCCGAGCCCCACGTGCTGGCCCTGCTCTTCTACAACGACGGCTCGGGCCACCGCCTGGCCCCGGAGGACACCGTCCGCAGGATCCTGGACGTCCGCGCCGGCGGCGAGCTGATCTGCCCCAAGCAGGACGACGATCGCGGGTGCGTGCCGGTGCACAGCCTCATTCCGAACCCGATCTACCCGCCCGCCACCTACAGCTCGAACGTCTTCACCCTCACTGCCGAGGCGCAGGTCGGAGACGTGCGCCGCGAGTTCGAGGCGGTGATCGATCGAAGCCAGCCGATGGAACCCCTGTTGCTATCCTGGCGTCCACGGTGAGGGGGCGCCGCCCGTGCCCATCCTGAAGAACGTCCTCGGGCTCGACCTCGGCAGCCACTGCGTCAAGGCCGTGGAGTTCCGGAAGACGCTGCGCGCCTTCGAGGCGGTGAAGCTGCGCTCG
>JAZFWH010000349.1:0-3187 GCA_036482635.1 Myxococcota bacterium | reverse complement strand
GTGCGCGCCTTGAGCAGGCGCGCCGGCACGTCTTCGGGATCCGCGGCGATCACCTCTTCGGCCTGCTTGAGGGCCTCGTCGAGATCGCCCCCGAAGAAGGCCATGCTGCCGAACTGCTTCTTGGCCTCGAGGTTCTGCGGGTCGAGGCGCACGGTCTCGCGCAGCTCCCAGAACCCCTCGCGCGCCTTGTTGAGACGCAGGTAGGCCCTCGCCAGTCCGTAGTGCGCCTCGGAGTGGTTGGGATCGATCTGCAGGACGTTCTTGTACTCGATCAAGGCCTCGGGGAACTGGTTCTCCTCGACATAGGCCTCGGCCCGCTTCAGGTGCTCCGCGAGCTTCTCCTCGTCGCCCTGACAGGCGGAGAGCGCGAACACACAGAGCACGGCGATCGCGCGGCCAATTGAGCCACTGCGCATGGAGCTACCTCGTTTCGAAGCGCCTAGCGGGCGCGGCCCGGCCGGTCGCCCGGCGCGGTTGCAGCCCACTACTTTCCGGCCTCGGGCCCGAGGAATCAAGGGGGGGGGCAGCGGCGGCCGGCGGCCCCCGCCCGGCGGGTCCGGCGCCGGGGGGCCATCGCGGAGCGGTTGCGACGCCAGCTGGCGTGGGTGATGCCCATCCGCCCGATCATGTAGTTCAGCTTGCGGCGGCTGACGCCCAGCCGCCGGGCCGCGTCCTTCTGCACGTGACCCGCGCGCCGCAGCGCTTCCAGCACCAGCCTGCGCTCCACCTCCGGCAGGGAGACACCCTCCGGGGGCAGCTCGGGTCGCCACGCGCCGGGATCGTCGGGGGAGTTGGCGAAGAGCGAGAGATCCTCGGCAGCGATCGCCGGCCCCTCCGCCATCAGGACCGCCCTCTCGATCGCGTTCTGGAGCTCGCGCACATTGCCGGGCCAGTGGTGGGCGTGGATTCGCTCCAGGGCGGGCCGGCTGAAGTCGCGGACCGGGCGCTGCAGCTCCCGCGCCGAGCGCCGCAGCATGTGCTGGGCCAGGGCGGCCAGGTCCTCGGGGCGCTCGCGCAGCGGGGCGAGGTGGATGCGGATGACGTTGAGGCGAAAGAAGAGGTCCTCGCGGAAGCGGCCCGTGCGGATCTTGGCCTCCAGGTCCTGATTGGTGGCGGACACGATGCGCGCGTCGGTGCGCAGGATCACGGTGCCGCCCAGGCGGTGAAACTCCTGGTTCTCGAGCACGCGGAGCAGCTTCGCCTGGGTCGCCGCGGACATGTCCCCGATTTCATCCAGAAACAGCGTCCCCCCGCTCGCCTCCTCGAAGCGGCCGACCCGCTGGCGATCGGCGCCGGTGAACGCACCCCGTTCGTGACCGAACAGCTCGGATTCGAGCAGCGTTTCGGGGAGCGCGGCGCAGTTCACCTTGACCAATGGACGACGCGCCCGCGGCGACGCAGTGTGGATCAGGCCCGCGATCAACTCCTTGCCAGTACCCGTCTCCCCGCTGATCAGCACCGTCGATCGGGTCGGAGCGACGCGGCGGGCCAGGTCCAGCACAGAGCGCAACGCTGGACTCCGACACACGATCTCCTCCGCAACGTCCGGGGCTGCGTGTCCCTGCCGCGGACCGGTCATGCGTCGGAACATCAACGTCGCCCCGCGCAGGCAGCCCTCCAGGTCGCGAACAGGAGAGAGCGTGAAGCCGATCGTGCCGGACGGTCGCCCGCCGAGCGGCGCCAGCACCAGCTCTGCGCGCAACGGGGCGGCGCCCGCCTCGAGCGTTCCGATCAACATTCGCGCCACCGCGGGTTGTGCGTCGATCACGGCCCGGCAGTCGCGCCCGACCGCCTGGGACAGGTCGCCCTGCGGGCAGCCGAGAACGCGCTGGGCTTCCGCGTTGATCGACACGACCGCTCCGTCGGTATCGATGGCGATGATCCCGGCGCTCATCGAGCCGAGGACGAACCTGGCGAAGGTCGCATCCATGCGGGTTTCATCGGCGGGCGGGAAGAACCGCCTGAGGTGCTCGAATCAGTCTTCGAAGGGAACCAGGTAGTGCTTGCCCCGCTGCTGGAGCCAGCGCTCTTCCTTGAGGCCCTTCACGGCGCGGGTGACCGTCTCGCGTGAAGTCCCGATCATGTCGGCGATCTGCTGGTGGGTGAGGCTCGGCGTCGCTCGCCAGCCCGTCTCACCGGCGTCCTCCTGGGCCAACCGCACGAGCAGTCCCTTGGTCCGCTCCTTCACCCGCTGAAACGACAGCGAGCTCGCCTGCTCGTCCACCTGCCGCAAGCGACGCGTCAGCTCGCGCACGACCGCCAGCGCGACGTCCGGGTTCTTGCGCAGCACGCTGAGGAAGTCATTGCGCGCCAGAGCCAGGATGCGCGTGTCGGTCAGCGCCTTCACGGTCGCGGAGCGCGGAGCGCTATCGAGCAGTGACATCTCGCCGAAGAACGCGCCGGCCTCCAGGAATTCGAGGATCTTCTCGCGACCGTCGCCGGAGAGCTTCGCCACCTTCACGCGACCCTCCCGGATCACGTACATGTAGTCTCCGGGCAGGCCCTCTTCGACGATGGTCTTGTTCTTTGGGAAGCGGCGCTCGATCAGCAACGACGCGATCGACTCGAGATCTTCGTCTCCGACGGAAGAGAACAGGGGAATCGTGCGCAGCGATTCGAGCGCCTCATTGTTGTGCCGCGAGCTGGACATCGGGCCTCCGCTTGCCGGCTGCTGGGCCGGGAGCTCGCTCCATCACTCCTACGTGACGTCCGCGCGTCCCTGCGCCTTTAGCCCGGCCACGATCTGCCGCACGTCGGAGCTGCGGTCCAAGCGAACCACCAGCAACGCGTCGTCAGTGTCGATCACCGCGAGACCCTCCACGCCGAGCAGCGCGATCGGGCGCCGACTCCCCCACACCAGGTTGCCTCCCGGTTGGTCGAAAGCCAGCTCGCCCGCAATCAGCTTCGATCGACCCGCGCGCACGTGGAGTTCGTCGGCCAGGGACTGCCAGGTGCCGACGTCGCGCCAGTGAAAGTCGACCGGCAGCGTCCACACCCGGCGGCTGTGCTCCATCACGGCCACATCGATCGGCAGCGTCGGGGCCCGCCGATACGCCGCAGCGATCGCCGCCGCCGGCACGCGACCCGGCTGCCGGCGAAGGGCCGCACGCAGCGGCGCGAGTGCGCGGTGTAGCTTCGGAGCACAGCGCTCGATCTCCTCTAGAATCGCGGCTGCCCTCCACACGAA
>JAZFWH010000348.1:0-5822 GCA_036482635.1 Myxococcota bacterium | reverse complement strand
TGACACTCCGTCAGATCCCGCAAGCGGGGGGCGCAGCCATGGCGATCCAGAGCGATCTCGGTCCGTCCGTCCCGGCCCCGTCCCTCGCGGAGGCCGGCATCGACCCGGTCACCGCCGAGGTGATCCGCGGCGCGATGGAGACGGTCTGCTACGAGATGGCAACCCACGTCTCGCTGACCGCCACGACGCCCATCCTGAACCAGTCCAACGAGCGCAACGCGACCATCCTCGACGGCCGCGGCGCGCTGAGCGCGCTGTCCGTCGGCATCCCCCAGTTCATGCTCTCCTCGACGCTGCCCGTTCGCTTCGCGCTGGAGTTCTTTGCCGAGGAGGGGCTCAACGAGGGCGACGTGCTGGTGGCGAACGACCCCTACCACGGCGGCGGCCACCTCCCCGACTACAACGTCTTCTCGCCGGTCGTGATCGACCGCGAGCTGGTGCTGATCGCCTCGATCCAGTGCCACCACGCGGACACCGGTGGCGGGATGCCCGGCGGCTACAACGCCGAGGCCATCGACATCTGGGCCGAGGGCGTGCGTTTCCCCGCCATCAAGCTCTACGACCGGGGGGTGGAGCGGCGAGACGTCACCTACATGCTGAAGGTGAACAATCGCACGCCGACCTTCATCGGGGACCTGCGCGCCCAGGTCGGCGCGGCGCAGCTCGGGGTGCGCCGTCTCGCGGAGATCGTCGGCCGCTACGGGATTTCGGCCGTTCTGGCCGCCGTCGACCACTCGATCGAGTACGCGGCACGGCGCTTCCGGGAAGAGGTGGCTTCGTGGCCCGACGGAGACTACGAGGCCGACTGCTACGTCGACCACGACCCGATCGGCAACCCCGACATCCACGTCCACGTCAAGATCCGCGTCGACGGTGACCGGCTCACTGTCGACTTTACCGGCTCCGACACGCGGCAGGACCTCAAGGCCTATTCGACCTTCGGGAACACCCGCGGCTACGTGGTGGCGCAGCTCGCCACCATGATGGACCCGTCGATTCCCAAGAACGAAGGCTTCTTCGACTCGATCGACCTGATCGTGCCGGAGGGGTGCGTGCTCAACCCGCTGCCCGGCAAGACGGTGGCCGCGGGCACCCACCACCCGGGCGTCGAGGTGGGCGAGGCGATCGCCAAGGCGATGGCGAAGGTGCTCCCCGAGCGCTCCTGCCCGCAGATCTACAAGCTCGGCGGCCCCAATGTCTTCGTGGGCCAGCACCCCGAAACGGGGCAGATGTTCATCGACCACGGTGTCGACGTGCTGGCGGCGTACTGCAACGCGGTGAAGGGCCAGGACGGCTGGGGCTCAATGCCCGCTTCGTTCGGCAACCTGATCCGCGCCACCGCGGAAGTGAACGAATCGATCTTCCCGGTGCGCCACGAGTGGTGCGACTACCAGCCCGACACGGGCGGACCCGGGCAATGGCGCGGCTGCCCCGGCTCCCGGGTGGTGAAGCGCGCGCTCGCCCCGGCCACGCTCTCCACCTGGATGGTGGGCATGAAGTACCCCATGGCGGGGGTCGAGGGCGGCGGGGACGGCGCGCCGAACCGGCTGACCGTCCGCTTCGACACCGACCCGGAGTTCGTGCCCAACGTGGCCAACGCGGTGCCCCACGCTGCCGGCGAGGCCTTCGAGTACGTCTACGGAGGAGGCGCCGGCTGGGGCGACCCACTCGAGCGCGACCCGCTGCGTGTGCTGGAGGACGTCCTGGACGAGTACATCTCGCTGGAGGCGGCCCGGCGCGACTACGGCGTGGCGCTGACCGGCAGCCTCGAGGAGTTCGACCTGGCGGTTGACGCCGAGGCGACGCGCCGCCTGCGCGCCGAGCGGCGGGGCTAGGCGTGGGCTTCCGAATCGGCGTCGACGTCGGCGGAACCTTCACCGACTTCATCCTGGCGCGCCCCGACAGCGAGATCGTGTTGTCCAAGATACCGACCACGCTGGAGGACCAGTCGCTGGGCGTGATGGAGGGGATCTCCTCCCTCGCCGGGACCGTGGGCCTGGAGCCGCGCGCCTTTCTGGAGCAGACGGACCTCATCGTGCACGGCACCACCACCGCCGACAACACGATGATCGAGATGAACGGCGCCGTCACCGGTCGGATCACGACCGTGGGCCACCGGGACGAGATCGAGATCCGCCGCGGCTACAAGGAGGACATCTGGGACCCGTCGTACCCGCCGCCGATCCCGATCGCGCCGCGGCGGCGGCGCATCGGCATCCCCGAGCGCCTCGACTTCCGCGGCGATCTGGTGAAGCCCCTCGACGAGGCCGCAGTGCGGCGCGCGGCCCGGCGCCTGCGCAAGCAGGGCGTCGAGTCGATCGGCGTCTGCCTGCTGTTCTCGTTCATCAATCCGGCCCACGAGCGGCGCGTGAAGGAGATCCTCCGGGAGGAGCTCCCGGACGTGCGTGTCTCGCTCTCTCACGAGGTCATGCCTTCGGCGCCGGAGTTCGAGCGCACCTCCACGACGCTGGTGGATGCCTACGTGGGCCCCCGGGTGGAGACCTACCTGAGGCGGCTGGAAGACGCGCTGCGCGAGGGCGGCTATCGCCGCGACCTGCTGATCATGCAGTCGAACGGCGGGATCATGACGGCGGAGTTTCTGGCCAAGAAGGCCGTCGCGTCGCTCGGCTCCGGCCCCGCCGGCGGGGCGATGGGCGCTTGCGCGGTGGCCGGCCGGGCCGGCGTCGAGGACTTCATCGCCATCGACATGGGCGGCACGAGCTACGAGGCCTGTCTCGTCAAGGGCGGCGTGCCGAACATCAAGAGCTTCTGGAACTGGCAGCATCGCTACTTGATCGGCTTGCCCATGGTGGAGATGCACTCGATCGGCGCGGGTGGCGGCTCGATCGCCTGCGTGGAGGCGGGGGCGCTGCGCGTGGGACCCGAGAGCGCCAAGGCCGATCCGGGCCCGATCTGCTACGGGCGCGGCGGTACCCGGCCCACCGTCACCGACGCGAACGTGGTGCTCGGCTACGTCAACCCCGAGGCGCTGTGCGGCGGGGAGTTCAAGTTGACCGCTGAAGGGGTGAAGGAGGCGATCCTGGAGCAGGTGGGTCGCCCCCTGGGACTGGACGTCGTCGAGGCCGCCCACGGCATCTTCCGCATCGTGAACGCCAACATGAGCAACGCGATCCGGCGCGTCACTTCGGAGTCGGGTTACGACCCGCGGGACTTTCAGATGGTGGTCTACGGGGGCAACGGGCCGGTGCACGCCGGCATGCAGGCCCAGGAGCTCGGCGTGAAGAAGCTGATGGTGCCCAAGACCTCGCCGGCCTTCTCCGCGCTGGGCCTGCTGATCGCCGACTACGTGGTCGACACCCAGCGCTCTTACATCGCGCCGGCGGGACGCGCCGAGGCGGGCCGGATCAACCAGCTCTTTCGCGAAATGGAGGACGCGGCGGAGCGCGAGCTGGCGGCCGCGGGGCTCGAGCGCTCGGACCTGCGCTTCAACCGCTTTCTCAACATCTGCTACCCGGGTCAGACCTTCGACATGGCCGTGCCGGCCGTGTTGACGGATGGCCGCATGGGCGACCCGGATCTGCAGCGCACCATCCAGGCGTTTCACGACCTGCACGAGGAGCTGCACACCTACGCGGTGCGCGATGAGGAGCCGGTGGTGCGCGCGGTGCGGGTGCAGACGATCGGGCAGACCGAGAAGCCCCGGCTCGAGGAGTACGGCCGCGCTACGTCCGAGGTGGCCAGCGCGCTGCGCTCTCGGCGGCCGGCCTACTTCGACGGTGGTTTCGTGGACACGCCTGTCTACGATGGAGAGCGCCTGGGCTTCGGGCACCGCATCGAGGGCCCCGCCGTCGTCGAGGAGCGCTTCACCACGATCGTCGTCTATCCGGGGCAGACCGCGGAGCTCGATCGTTTCGGCAACTACGTCGTGACGCTGGCTTGAACGGAGGGCGCCGCGGCGCCCGGGCGCGCTTCGCACGGAATGTCCCCAGGAGGAACACCAGGTGACGAGACAGAAGGTTCGAGACGACGGGATGATTCCCCTCGACACCACGGACGTCGACCGCTGGATCGGCAAGCCCCTCGGTGGCGCTCGGCTCAAGGAGCCGATTCACGTCAACGACGTCCGCCGCTGGGCGCAGGCGATGCAGAATCCCAATCCGCTGTACTACGACGAGCGCTACGCGGCGGAGAGCCACTTCGGCGAGTTGATCGCTCCCCAGTCCTTCGCCGTCTGCACCGACACCAGCCACGGGGCCGGACCCGCGATTCAGGGGACGATTCCCGGCCAGCACATGATCTTCGGCGGCGACGAGTGGTGGTTCTTCGGCCCCCGGATCCGCCCGGGCGACGCCTTCAGCCAGGATCGCATGCTCTTCGACTACAAGGTCCGGGAGACGAAATTCGCTGGGCCCACCATGTTCTCGCGGGGGGACACCACGTACATCAACCAACGCGGGGAAGTGGTCTGCAAGCAGCGTTCCACCTCCGTGCGCTACCTGGCCGAGAACGCCCGCAAGAAGGGCCTGTTCGCCGAGAATCGGGAGAAGGCCTGGGCGGACCAGGAGCTCGAAGACCTCGAGAAGCGCAAGATGGACTACTACCAGAGCTTCCTGGACCTCGGACACGAGAAGCGGCTGTTCGTCAAGGTCGGGGACAAGCTGGCGACGCGGCCGATCGGCCCCCACACGCTGATGAGCTTCACCACCGAGTGGCGCTCGTACCTGATGACGGTGTGGGGCGCGAGCCGGGAACACGGCGAGAGCTCCACCATGCGGGCCGGCTGGCTACCGGAGATGTCGCGCGATGAGGAGGGGGCCAAGGTCGACCCTTCGAACGCCGACGGCCTGTACAAGGGACCGTCGCGGGGCCACGTCCAGCCGCGCTACGCGCAGCTGATCGGCATGCCGCGCGGGTACGGATACGGGGCGTCGATGGGCGCCTGGGTCCTCGACTACCTCACCAACTGGGGCGGCGAGTGGAGCAGCGTCGTCCACAGCAACATGCAGTACCGGGCTCCCGCGCTGACGGGGGACGCGACGTTCATCGACGGCGAGGTGATCGCGCTGGAGGAGGATCCGGCGAGCGGCTCGTCGTTTGCGACCGTCAAGGTCGTGATGACCAACCAGGACGGCGACGTGATGGCGAGCGGGACCGCGGAGCTGGACCTGCCCCAAGCCTAGGCGTCCCGGGAGAGAAGTTGGCCAGGCGTTCGGTCCGAGCGGGTGATTCCACGGCGGGGGCGCCGGGCGTGAAGTCCGGCGACGACCCGAGCCTCACCTTCGGGCGCTTCCTCGCCGAGCTGGCCCCGCGCCACGCCGAACGCAGGGCGATCGCCTTCGAAGGCGGTTCGCTCAGCTACGCCGAGCTCGAGAGCCAGGCGCGCCGACTCGCCCGCGCACTGATCGGCGCCGGGGTGGTGAAGGGCGCGCGGGTGGCGGTGCTGATGGCCAACCGCCCCGAGTGGGTGGTCAGCGCCTTCGCGGTGGGCATGGTCGGCGGTGTCCTCGTGCCGGTGAACACCTTCGCCAGCCGCGACGAGTTCGACTACATCCTCCGCCACGGCGACGCCTCGCTGCTGTTGCTGCAGGCATCGCTCCTCAAGCACCGCTTCCTCGAGGAGCTGCTGCGGGCCCATCCGGAGATCGCCTCCGGCGAGCCGGGTCGGCTGCGCTGCGCGGCGTTGCCGCAGCTGCGCCGGGTCGTGTGCCTGGGCCTCGAAGCTCCACGCGGAGGCGTCGAGACCTGGGACGGCCTGCTGGCGCGGGCCGAGGACGTGCCCGAGGAGCTGCTCGACGCGGTGGTCGACACGGTGGAGCCGTCCGACGAAGCGGTGATCATCTACACCTCGGGCACCACCGCCC
>JAZFWH010000347.1:0-2206 GCA_036482635.1 Myxococcota bacterium | reverse complement strand
CCGTCACGCACCGCGGCCTCCGCCCGGCCGCAGACCTCGTCCAGTGCGGCGCGCAGAGCGTTCGGCCTAGGGTCGAAGACGCACTCGACCAACGCGACCCGGAGGTCCCGCTGGCGACCAAGTCGCTCCAGTTGCTCAGCCGTGATGACAGGCGTGGGGAGCTCGAGCAGGATCCCCTGGGGCCCCTCCGAGAGGAGTGGTGGGCGCGGACCCAGCCAGGTCCTGAGCGACATCACCGACGCCTCACGGAGCGGGTCGATGGCCGGGTTCGTGACCTGTGCGAAGCGCTGCCGGAAGAAGGCGTAGGGAGAGCGCGGCGCCCGGGCCAGCGGCGGGATCGGCGTGTCGTCGCCCATGGACCAGGTGGCCTGCTTCGCCGTTTCCACCATCGGGTCGAGCACCAGCCTCAACACCTCGCTGGTGAATCCGAAGAGGCGGTGCAGGTCCGTCAGGTCGTCGGGCTCCTCGGAGAGCCCCGCACCATTTTCGCTTAGATCGGTCCAGAACGGGCGGGCTCCAAGCCAGGCCGCGAACGGCGCGCGCCGGGACAGCTGCTCTTTTATCTCTTCATCATGGAGAAGCCGGCCTTCCTCCAAGTCGACGACCAGCATCTGGCCGGGGCCGAGGCGTCCCTTCTCGACTACGACCTCAGGATCGACATCCAAAACGCCCACCTCAGAGCTCGCCATAACCAGCCCGTCGCTCGTCACCTTGTACCGGCAGGGCCTGAGCCCGTTGCGATCCAGCGCGGCCCCGACGAACCGGTCGTCTGCGAAGGTGAGGGCAGCGGGACCGTCCCACGGCTCCATGGTGGGCAGGTGATAACGGTAGAACGCCGCCAGCTCCGGACTGCACCCCGCGGCCGACTCCTCCCAGGCCGGCACGATGAGCATCGCCAGGCCGTGGACCGCGTCCCGGCCATTCCGCGCCAGGAGCTCCAGCGCCTCGTCGAGGCTTGCCGAGTCCGAGCCCTCTTCATCCAGGACCGGCCGGACCTCCGGCGGCAACTGCGATTCACGCGCTCGCATGCGCGCTCGGTTGCCCCAAAGCGTGTTGATCTCGCCGTTATGGGCCAGCAGGCGAAGCGGCTGGGCCAGCGGCCAGGAGGGCAGCGTGTTGGTCGAGTACCGCTGGTGGTAGAGCGCCATTGCGGTCTCGAAGAGCGGGTCACGGAGATCCAGATAGAACCTGTCCAACTGGTGGGCCGCGCACAGGGCCTTGTAGACAACGGTGCGACACGAGAGTGAGCAGACGTAGCCGCCCGTCTTCTCGCGCTCGAACCGCTTCCGGGCCAGATACAGTTGCCGCTCGAATTGCTCTCCGTCCATCCCCCGCCCGGGCAAAACAACCACCTGCCGGATGTCCGGCGCCGCTGCCCGGGCGACCGCGCCCAGCGCGTCCGCTTCTACGGGCACCTCGCGCCAGCCGAGAAGCCGCAGGCCCCGCGCCTGCAGCGCGGCCGAAAGCGCGGCCTCCGAGGTGTCGTCGCCCTCCGGCAGGAACAGCATCCCGACGCCGAACAGATCGCCGTCGTCGAGTCGCCAACCGAGGCGTTCCGCCTCTCGGGCGAACAGACGTCGCGGAATCTGGGTGAGCACGCCGGCGCCGTCCCCGCTCTTTCCATCGGCGGCCACCGCGCCGCGGTGAGTCAGCCGCCTCACCGCCTCCAGAGCCATTTGCAGGATGTCGTGGCTCGGTCGGCCCGAGGTCCGGGCCACGAAGCCAACGCCGCAGCCATCGTGCTCGAACCGCGGGTCGACAAGCGACCGCGACACCGCCGGAGATGCAGCGGACGACTGCGCTATCGGCCTGATGCGGTTCATAGCACACCTTCCTGGCACATTGACAACAAAAGACGCCCCCGCGTCCATCGACCGAACGGAGGGGCGGTGTTGACGACCTTCAAACTGATTCTCTCTATGTCATCCGCCGGCCATGCGTTCGCCCTCGATGGGGACACGCGTAATACAGGTTCGCGCGTTCCTAAGCCGCGTACACAAGCGCTTCCCAAAAGCTCGGGGTAAACCCATCATCAATCCCCGCTGCCGGCCTGCGCCGGGGTCGCCGGGGTCGCAGGGGTCGCAATTACTGCGCGCCTGACCTCAGCGATGGGGAGCAGAACGCTCTCGCCCAGTACTAGCGGCTGCCCGGCCAGCGCTCCCACGTCCCCGCCGTAATACGCTGCCTCACCGTGCTCGCTCAAATC
>JAZFWH010000346.1:0-24665 GCA_036482635.1 Myxococcota bacterium | reverse complement strand
GCGCCCGCCCCTCGACCTCTACCTGCCAATGATCTCTCAAATGGCCGAAGTTTTTGGATTTTTTTTCACCTGCCGGAGGCGGCAGCGGCGCGGTAGGCTGCGCCTGCGACCCCGTGGGAGGTCCGTCGCGTTGAAGTCGCTTTCGCTCCGCTGGACGACCCCCCTGGGCCTGCTGCTGGCGGCAGGGGCGTCCGCCGAGCCCGCCCCCGTGGCGGCCCGGGCGGCAGCCGCCGCGCGCTCCGTGCTGGAGTCGCTCGACGAGAAGCAGCGGCGCGACGTGAGCTACGCCTTCGACGACGAGGAGCGCTTCGACCTGCGCCTCGCTCCCCTCTTCCTCGAGGGCCTGCCGCTCAAGCGCATGCAGCCCGCCCAGGAGCGCCTGAGCCGCGAGCTCCTCGGGGCCAGTCTGTCCGCAGCGGGCCTGGCCAAGGTCGAGGCGATCATGAGCCTCGAGGTGGAGGTCGAGCGGCTCGACCGCGAGCGCGGCGGCCTGCGCTGGTTCGGGCGCTTCCTGCGGGACCCGAAGGGCTACTTCCTGGCGATCTTCGGTGAGCCCGGTGACGAGCGCGGCTGGGGGTATCGCTTCGACGGCCACCACGTGTCGCTGAACTACACGGTCGTCGGCGCGGCGCTGCCTTCGGCGACTCCGCTCTTCCTGGGCGCCGAGCCCCGGCGCGTGCCCGACGGCTGGGAGCGCCAGGGACTGCGCGTGCTGGCGGCGGAGGAGGACCTCGCACGCGAGCTCTACCTCTCCCTGGACGAGGCCCAGCGGCAGCGCGCCACCCTGCCGTTCGCGCCCGATCGGGAGCTCTTCCTGGGCAGCGGTCGGCGGGTGGCGCTGGAGGGGCCGCCGGCCGGGCTGCCGCGCGCCGCGCTCGACCCCGACCAGAAGGCCCGCCTGGATGCCTTGATCGGGGTGTACGTCGGCAACGTCGCGGCGGAGATCGCGGAGGGCAGGCGCCGATCGATCGACGTGGCCGGCCGCGACCGGATCCACTTCGCCTGGGCGGGCAGCGCGCAGCCCGGCCAGCCGCTCTACTACCGCGTGCGCGGGCCCAGCTTCCTGATCGAGTTCGACGACTCCCAGGACGAAGCCGACCACGTGCACACGCTCTGGCGCGACTTCGCCGGAGACTTCGGCCGCGACCTGCTCGCGGCGCACTACGCCGCCGCCCACCGAGACTAGCGCGCGCCGCGCCCGGCGAGCGCATCCGCCAGCACGTCCGCCACGACGCGAGCGCCGTCGCGGTTGAGGTGGGAGTCCCAGACCGCGTTGAACGGGAGCCGACCCGCTTCGGCCTCTCGCCGCAGCGCGCCGGTGGCGTCGACGAACCCGATGCCCCGCTGGCGGGCCAGACGTCGAACCAGCCCGCGGAACCCGCCGGGCGCCCAGTCGACCAGCGCCTCGGGCATGCCCGGTTGAAACGCGAGGCGGCCGTGGAGCACGCGGCGTTTGCTCGGCAGGTAGAGCAGCCAGGGCCGCATTCCCGCGTCCCCGGCGGCCTGCGCCCACTCCGACAGCGCCCGGGCCAGCAGCGCGCGAGCCGGGCCCGCGAAGGCCGCCGCGCCGGGCGGCGTGTACTGCACCGTGATGGGGATTCGCTCCTCGCCGCGGCGGTAGGTCGCGTTGACCACCGGGATGGACGCGGCGCGGGGAGCGCGGGCGGTCGCCCGGCCCCACCGGCAGGCGGCCGTGAGCATCGAGCTCTGGGGCTCGAGCCGCTCCAGGCGCGAACGCCGCGGCGCCGCGGCGCCGGCCCGCCGGCGGCGCGCGGCCTCCTCCAGATCCAGCGCCTCGCGGATCAGGTCCTGGACGTCGTTGCCCTCGAAGAACGCCAGCACCGCGTGGCGCGCGCCGGGGGCCAGGCCGTACTCGCGCAGGTAGTGGGCGTGCGAGAAGGGACCCGTCCAGCTCACGCCGAGGTTCTTCACGGGCACGCCGAGGCGCGCTGCGAGCCGGGTCGTGAACAGGTCCCGGTAGGCGAGCTGCCCCAGCTCCGTCATCGAATCCCCGACCACCACGATCTCCCAGTCCAGGAGATCGGGGGGATTGCGGAAGCCCCGCTCGTCGTAGGAGACCGAGACAGCGGCCTCGGCGGGGCGTTGGCGCGCGGGGACGCCGAACACCTCGAGCATCGGGGTGATGACGCGCCCCTCCCAGAGCGCGGGCCCGGCCCGGCGGTAGAACGCCTCGCCCGTCGGCAGCTCGGGCTTGCGGTAGAAGATCGGAACCTTCCCGAAGGCGCGCGCCTTGAACTCGAAGTCGAAGCGCGCCAGGCGGAAGCCGAACTCGAGCAGCGCGAGGCTGAGCAAGAGCGAGCAGAGCGCCAGCAACGCGGAAGGCCACCGCGAACTCCCTCGCACGGGCCCGTCCGTCACCCGCGCCGCGCCTAGCCCTGCGTGATCGGAACGTGGCCCGGCTGCTCGCGAACCCGGTCCAGCCAGCCCCGCACCGCGCCGAAGCGCGCCAGGTCGAAGCCGCCTTCGCCGGCGACGTGGGTGTAGGCGTAGAGGGCGATGTCGGCGATCGAATAGGCCTCGCCGACGAAGAAGCGGCGCTCCGCCAGGTGGCTCTCCATCACGCCGAGCGCCTCGTAGCCGCGCTCCCGCTTCTCGGGGATCGCGTCGCGCTTGTCCTCCAGCAGCCCCGCGTGGGCCCAGAAGCGCAGCACCGCGATGTAGGGCTCGTGGCTGTATTGCTCGAAGAACATCCACTGCAGTACCTGGGCCCGTCCGAGGCGGTCGCTCGGCAGGTACGGAGTGCCGTCCGCCAGGAAGAACTGGATCGCGTTGGACTCCGCCAGGCAGGTGCCGTCGTCGAGCTCGAGCACGGGGATCCTGCCGTTCGGGTTCCTGGCCAGGAACCCGGACTGCCTCGTCTCGCCCTTCAGGATGTCGACTTCGACGCGTTCGACGGCCAGGCCCAGCTGGCTCAGCAGCAGTCGCACCTTGTAGCCGTTGCCCGATTCGAGACAGTCGTAGAGTCGCAACGCTCCACTCCGAATGCGCGACGGGCTCAGAGCTGCGCGGCGATGTACGCCGCCCCGAGTACCGGCGCGTGCGGGTTCAGAGAGACGCTCACCTCCAGGCCGCGCAGCAGGTCGGCGAAGCGGCCCTTGTCGGTGAAGCCCTCCATGAAGCTCCCCCCGCGCAGGGCTGGCAGCAGCTTGGGCGCGATGCCGCCTCCCACGAAGACACCGCCCACCGCGAGCACGCGCAGGGCCATGTTGCCGGCCTCCGCGCCGTAGATCGAGCCGAACAGCTCGATGGCGTCGGCGCAGAGCGGGACCTTCTTGGTCAGCCCGTGACGGGTGATGGTCACGTTCGGGTCGCCCTGGCCGAGCTCCCGCACCAACCACTCCGGCTCCGAGCCGTAGCCTCGGTCGCGGAGGAACTGGTAGATGTTGGACAAGCCGGGGCCGGACAAGACCCGCTCGTAGCTCACGTAGTTGTCGAACTTCTCGCGCAGGTACTGGAGCAGCTCGATCTCCTGTTCCGTGCGCGGCGCGAAGCCCGCGTGCCCGCCCTCCGAGCCGATCGAGTGATGCTGCGTCCCGTCCCAGTAGAGCGTCGCCTCGCCGAGCCCGGTCCCGGCGGCAATCACGGCCATGTTGCCGCGACGCCCGCCTTGCCCGCCCGCGTTGAGCACGGCGAGCTCGTCGGGCCGCAGGTTCAGCATCCCGTAGGCCATCGCCTCGAGATCGTTCACCAGCCTGACCTGCGACGTGCCGCTCACGCCGGCCAGCATCGATTCGTCGAGCGTCCAGGGCAGGTTGGTGGCGTGGCTGCGCCCGCCGAACACCGCGCCGGCCACTCCGATGCAGGCCGCTCGAAAGCTGGGCCGCGGCCCGTCGCGCAGGAATTCGCTGAGGATCTCCTCGAGCGAGGAGTGGTCGCGACTCGGGTACACGGCCTCGCGGATGCTGCGCAGCACACCGCCGGACTCCTCGTACACCGCGACAACGGTCTTGGTCCCTCCCACGTCGCCCGCCAGAATCAGGGGCATCGATCCTCCGTCCGCGCGAACCGGTCCGCCGTGCACACCCGACGCGGCGGGGTCTCGTCTAGGCGTGGACCCGATCGCTGAGCTCGCGCACGCGCCGCGAGAGCACCTGGCAGATGCAGATCGCGATGGCCGGGAGCTCTTCCATCAGGCGCAGCAGGTCGTCGCGCTGCAGGCAGAGCATGCGCACTGCCGTGCGCGAGGCGGCGGTGGCCGAACGGGCGGTGCCCTCGAAGATGGACATCTCCCCGAAGGCATCGCGCGCGCCGAGCTCCGTGAGCAGGGTCTCGCCCTTCTTGATCTCCACGGCGCCTTCGACGATCAGGTACAGGCAATCGTCCGTGTCGCCCTCGGCGAAGATCGTCGTGTGCGCCGGTTGGGAGACCTCGCGCACCTCTCCCGCGAGGTCCATCAGCTGACGCGTGGTCAGCCCCTCGAACATCGGCAGGCTCTTGAGGTGGAGCGCAATCTCGACGGGACTCAGCACGCCGCCATGGTCCTCCAGATCCGCCCCCCGAGCCAGACCGGGCTCGTCGCCGTCCAACCCGACCCAGGCGACCAGCCTGCGCGTGAGATCGTCCGAGTCCTCGAGCACCGCGCGCCTCGCCTCGGCGGCGGACGGGATCGGGACGCCGAGCAGCCCCGCGGCGACCCGCCCCTCGAGCTGAGGGATCCTCTCGTCGAGCAGCGGCACGACCCGTGCCTTCTCCCGCGCGGGCAACAGCGAACCGAGCGCCTCGACCAGGATCGCGCGCCGCCGCCCGCGCGACGCCCGCTTGAGACTGCCGGCCAGCGCCGCGATGCGGTCCTCGTCGTGAATCGCGGTGAGCAGCAGCAGCGCCGTGTGCAACGCCTCGCCCACGCGCTCGTCGAGCCGCTGCAACACGATCGGCGAGGTGCGCCCCCCTCCGAGCGCGATGCGCTGGGCCAGCAGTCGGCGAATCGCGTCGATCTCGCGCAGATACAAATTGCGCAGCGTCTCGAGGTCGACGCGCAGGTCTCGCACCAGCGGCAGGATCGCGTCGCGGGTCGCGCGCCGGCCGTAGGACAGGCCCACCAGCAGGGCGTCGGCCACGCTGGGCCCCAGGGCGCACAGCGCGTCGCGGGCGGCGCGCGCCTCCTCCGGCCGGGCGGACCCGGCGCACTCCACCACCCAGCGGGCGTGATCGCGCAGGCCCGCGCGCCCGACGAAACGCAGCACGGCGGCCCGCACGCGCGGGGCCGGGTCGTCGCGCAGGGCCAGCATGGCCGGGGCCGCGAGGGCCGCGCTCTCGCCGTGGCGTTGCGCGACGTCCATCAGGGCCTCGGCAGCGGCCGCGCGATCCGAAGGACGGCGCAGCAGGGCCGCCAGCGCCGCGAGCCGCGCCGGCCAGCGCTCGTCCCGCTCGGGCGCGAGCAGCAGCGCGCGCAGCTCCTCGCGCGCGGTGCGGCGGGCCGCGGCGTCGTCGCCGACCAGCGCGGCCTCGAGGTCGCGGTCCAGATCGTCCCCGGCCGCGACCCCGCCCTGCCGGTGGAGGGCGGCCTCCGCCGCCAGGCGCACGGCGGGCGCCGAGTCGGCGAGCGCGCGCTCCAGGACCTCCGGCCGGCTGGCCTCCGCTCCCGCCAGCCGCCCGTACGCCTGCACGAGGTCGGCGCGTTCCCGGTCGCCCAACTGGCCCGGCTCGGCGAGCCGCTCTGCGAGCGCGCGCGCCGCCTGGGGATCGTGCACGGGTTCGGTCACGGCCTCCTCCAACAGGCGATCGAGGGCCGGCACCAGCAGCCGGAGCGTGGAGGCGGGCGCCTTGCGAACGGCTTCGGCGAGCACGCCGACCGCGAGGTCGCGGCGGGCTTCCGAGACCAGGGCGATCGCCGCGCGGCAGCGCGCCGGGTCGGGGTCCTCGAGCCGGACGCCGAGCGCGCGCACGGTGCCCGGGTCCAGCAGCTCCGCGACGTCCGGGGCGTCGCCGAAGCGATCGCGACGAAACGCCGAGCGCAACAGCAGCTCCGGGTACGTGCGCCAGAGCAGCAACGCGATGCCCAGCCAGACGACCGCGGCCGGCAGCGCCGCGAAGCCCACCCAGCCCGCGCCCCCGGCCTGCACCGCGGCGTAGGTGGCGGCGTTGCCGAGCACACCGCCCATGCGCTTGATCGGTCCCTCGAGCAGCCCGGTGGCCCAGGAGCGCAGATCCTCGGGAAACAGGTTGAAGAGAATGTGCGTGCCGGGGTCGTACACGGATTTGTCCTGCAGCCTGGCGCCAACCAGCGCCCCGACCCCGGTCGGGAGGCTGAGCCGAACGCTCAAGCCCAGGAAGCCGAGCAGATAGATCAGGGGCGACGCGACGATCGCCAGCGGAATCCCGATGCGGCGGTACAGCCTGGCGGTCAGGCTCAGCTGGGCCACCAGGATCGCCAGGTAGAGCCAGCCTCGCAGCTGCGCGTAGAGAGCGAGCAGCCGCTCCTCGCCCTGCGCACCCGCGGTCGCGAGGTCGGCCACGTACTGGAACTGGTAGTAGAGCATCGGCGCGAGCAGGGCGCCCAGCAGCATCGTGGCGGCCAGCAGCCGAAACAGCCGGCTCTCCCGCCACAGCTCCCTGAGCGCGGGCACCGCGTCCGGCCGGGCGCTGTTCGGCTCGGCCCCGGAACGCGCCCGGCCAGCGAACCCGCGCTCCAGGCGCGGGCCGCGCGAACGCCGCAGCGGGACCAGCAGGGCGGCGGCGACCCCCATCGCCACGGTGGCGAAGGGCAACAGACCGTCGATCCCGACGATGCGCGCGATGGGGTCCGAGGCGAAGCTGCCGACAACCGCGCCCAGCGTGAGGCCGGCGGTGAGCGGTGCAAACAGGCGCTTCGCCTGCTGGGCGTTCAAAAGATCGCCCATGGCGATCCAGAACACGACGAACGCGATCGAAGGGAGCTGCTTGGCGGCGAACACGAGCAGCAAGAACGCGCTCTTCACCTCCCACAGCACCAGCGCCCAGAGCGGCAGCAGAGCCAGGCCGAGAACCACGAGAACCCGCGGCAGCAGGCGCAGGCGGTCGCTGCCGGTGGCCAGGCGGGCTGCAACCGCTGTGCTTCCCACCAGCAGGACCGAGTTGGCGAGAAACGCGAGCGGGAGATGTTCGACGCCGACGCGCTTGATGAACAAGGTCTCGGCGACGTTGGTCACCGAGATTTCGGCCCATCCCAACACGAACAGCGCCGCAACCGCCCAACCGAAGGTCCGTCCTTCGGAGGGCTCGATGCCCAGCCTTTGGAGCATGGAACTGTGGAACATGGAATCGGGGTTGCGTCTCCGCCCTCAGTGCCGCATCCGCTCGTACCGCTCCCACTCTGCCCGGGCGGACCGAAAGCGCTCTTCCGCCTGGTCCCAGCCGGAGAGCCGGTGAATCTCGACGTTCCACTCGCTCTCCTCCAGGCGGAAGCTCTGGGTGCCGAGCGACTGGGAGCGGGCCACCCGACTGCGCGGCGCCGGACCCGACGCGGCGGAGGGCCGGCCGAGCATCGCCGTGAGCAGGTAGAAACCGCCCGCCTCCGCCACCCACTCGACCGTACTGGGCTCGGTGGATTCGGCCTGGGTGGTCCGGAGCTCCGTGCGGTCCCCGCTGCTCCCGCGCGAGAAGTAGTGGACCTCGAGCTCGTAGACGCCCGGCAACACTTCGAGGCACTGCGGAAAGTGCCATCTCTCGTGGCGCGCGCGGGTCGCCGTCGCAGCACTCTGCTCGCGAATCGCGTCGACGTTGGTGGAGCGCTCGTGGTGACAGAGGATCGCGACCTGCTCGCTCGGCAACATCCGCCCGGGATACGACTTGAACCACTTGGCCACGGGCTCCCGGCGCTGCGGATGGAGGGGAATGAACGCGTGGACGACCAGGTCGGGCACGGCGAGAACCAGGGAGCCTGGACCGGTCGCGATCACCCAGGCCCCGCGCGCCTCGGTGTCCCAGCCACTCCGCACGATGCCACCCGCGCGCCTTGCCGCGCTCGGCAGGTAGCAGGCAGCCAGCAACAGGGCGAGCGAGAGCACGAGGCTGCTTCCGCCCACCCTCCGCACCCGTGCGTCCCCGCGCCGGCGAAGGCGCGCCGGGCGTTCCAAGGGTTGCGCACGCGACACCGCCCGCATTTGTACCGGCTGGCGCCGGCTTGTAAAGTGAACCGGAGATCAGGAGCGTGCGGTCGGTGAGCCTGCGAGCGAACCCCATTCATCCGGCCTTCGCCGCGCTCGCCGTCTTCGCGCTCGCCGGATGTGCGGGGACGCGGACCGCGGCGGGCGACGGCGCGACGCCCGCGGCGAGCCCGGGCAACGGCGTGGTCTCCACGTCCCCGGCCCCGTCGCCCGCGGCCGCCCCGCCCTCGCCGCCACGAGCCGGCGCTGCGCCCTCGACGTCCACCCACGCAACCGGCCGACCTGGGCGGATCCTGATCTACAGCATGATCACCGGGCACGTGCCGCTGCGCGCCTCGGGCGCCACCGGCGGCGTGCTCGGCCGGCCTCCCCACGAGAGCGAGGAGGCCCGCGCGGCCGCCCTGGAAGCCGAGATCGAAGCCGAGCTCCGCAAGCAGGAGGACCTGCGCGGCCGCACCGCCGCGGAGCAGGCCCGGGCAAAAGCGGCGAACCCGCAGGCCCACAGCGCGCTGCTCGAGGAGCGCGCCAAGCCCCTGATCGCCCCCGAGCCCCCCGCCGATCGCCAGCTGCCCCGCGACATCTACCGCGAGGAGCGCATCACGATCGCACCCGGTACCTGGGGCAACCCGGAGGAGCTGGACGTGGTGAGCCGCACCCTCGACGCGGACGGGGACGGCGTCCCGGAGCAGGTCCGCTACTACGCACCGGGCTCCGACGTGATCCTGCGCAAGGTCGAGGACCGCAACTTCGACGGAAAGATGGACACCTGGACCTCCTACCGGGGCGGCGCGGTCGTCGAGCGGGTTGCCGACACGAACGCGGACGGACGGCCCGACGCCTGGAGCCGTTACGGAACCAAGCGCATGAAGGACCGCACCATCGACCGCGACTACGACGGAGTCGAGGACGCTTTCTACCGCTACGAGGGGGAGTATCTGGTCGAGGAGCGGCACGACGCGGACAACGACGGAAACGCGGACTTGGTGATCCTGTACCAGAATCTCCGCCCCGTGCGCGCCGAGGAGGACCAGGATCGAGACGGCCGCATCGACACCTGGACCGCCTACCGGACCGTCGAGGGCGAGGCGGTGGTGGTCCGCATCGAACGCGACAGCAAGGGACGCGGTCAACCCGATGTCTTCGAGACCTTCGAGATGCACCTGGGCGAGCCGGTACTCGCGAGGCGGGAGGAGGACCTGGACGGAGACGGCCAGATCGACATCACGTCGATCTTCGACAAGGGCAAGCTGGTCCAGCGCGAGCTCGCCGACCCCGACCTCGCCCCTCTCTGAGACGACCCGAACGAAATCGCCTGCTCAAGCGGGCGGCCGGCGCGGCCGATCCCCGCAGCACCGATGCGCATCGCTCTCGCCACAGAGGGAACCCGCGGAGACGTCTACCCGCTCCTCGCGCTGGGTGACTCCCTCGCCGCCGCCGGCCACCGCGTCGTGGTCTGTGCGCCGCCCGATTTCCGCGCCTCGGCGGCGGAGCGCGGACTGGAGTTCCGCGCCGTGGGCCGCAGCATCCGCGAGTTCCTCGCCGAGCGCGCCGACGTGCTGTTGGGCGGCGCGTGGCGCCTGGTGCGCCAGAGCAGCCGCTATCTGGACGAGAGCCTCGAAGCGCAGTTTCGCGATCTTCCCCGGGCCACCGAAGGCGCGGAGCTGATCGTCGCCGCCGGCGCCCAGCTGGCGGCGGCGTCGATTGCCGAGCTGAGTCGCACTCCCTACCGCTACGTCGCCTACTGTCCGGTGCTGTTGCCCTCGGCCGAGCACCCGCCGGTCTTCGTGCCCCGCCAGACCCTGCCGCGTTGGGTCAACCGACTGGCCTGGCGCGGCACCATCGCCCTCTACGACAACGTGCTCGGCCGGCGGATCAACGCGCAGCGCGCGCACCTCGGCCTGGCCCCGGTCGGCGACGTGCACGCCCATCTCCTGACCCGCCGTCCCTTGCTCGCCGCCGACGCCGCGCTGGCACCGCGCCCCGCGGACTGTGACTTCGCCGTGGAGCAGGTGCGCGGGCTTCACCCCCAGGGCGGCGAGGCGCTGCCCGCGAAGCTCGAGGCCTTTCTCGACGCGGGGCCGCCCCCGGTCTACCTCGGCTTCGGCAGCATGCCGGACCCCCACCCGGCGGCCACCACGCGCGCCGTGCTCGACGCCGTGGGGGCCGTGGGCTGCCGGGCGGTGATCTCGCGGGGCTGGGCCGGCCTGGGCGACGGCCCCCTGCCGGGCAACGTCTTCGTCACGGGGCCCGTCTCGCACCCGCGGCTGTTTCCGCGCGTGGCCGCGGCGGTTCATCACGGCGGCGCCGGCACGACCACCGCGGTCGCCCGGGCCGGCGTGCCACAGATCGTCGTCCCCCACATCGCCGACCAGTTCTACTGGGGCCGGCGCGTCTCGCTGCTCGGCCTGGGGCCACCGCCCCTGCCCCGCGCCAAGCTGACGGCGCCACGACTCGCTGCAGCGCTGGCGGCGATCCTCGACAACGAGCTGCTCGCGGAGCGGGCCAGAGAGTTCGGCGCCCGACTCCTGGCCGCCCTCGAGGACGCGCCCGACCCGGCCCGGCGGCTGGTCGACGCGCTTCCCGGCCGAGGGTCCCCGGCGCTCGGTTGAGCGGGAGCGCGGGCTCGCCGGCTACAATCCGCGGCGCTCCCGAGCCACCGCGCGATGAAGATCCCCCCTGCGCCCCACCGCTGGTCCCTCGCCCCGCGCGAAGCCGCCGCCGTGCAGCGCAGGCTGGCCGGCGCGGTGCGCGAAGTCCGGCCCCGCCGCGCCCTGCGCTTCGTCGCTGGCCTCGACGCGGCCTTCTCACCCGACGGCGAGCGCTGCATCGCGGGCGTGGTCTTGTGGGACCGCTTCGAGCGCGCGGTCGTGGAGGAGCGGGTCGCTGCGCGGAAGCTCTCGTTCCCGTACGTGCCCGGCCTGCTGTCGTTCCGCGAGGCGCCCGCGCTGCTGGCGGCGCTGCGCAAGCTGCGAGCTCCCGCCGATGTCCTGCTGTGCGACGGACAGGGCCTCGCGCACCCGCGCCGCTTCGGCATCGCCTGCCACCTGGGCGTGCTCACGGGCCTGCCCTCGGTGGGCTGCGCCAAGAGCCGGCTGGTCGGCGAACACCGCGAGCCCGGCCGACGGCGCGGCGCCAGCGCGGCACTGAAACACCGCGGCGAGGTGGTGGGCTGTGTGCTGCGCACCCGCGACGACGTGAAGCCACTGTTCGTGAGCGTCGGCCACCGCATCGATCTCGCCAGCGCCGAGCAGCTGGTGCTCGACTGCGCCGGCGGACGCCGGCTGCCCGAGCCGACGCACCTCGCCGACCGGCTGGTGAGCCGGGCGCGAGAACGCGCGCGGCGTTGAACGAACGGAGACCACCGGAGCCGCCATCGGCTCCCTCCATCCACCTCAGAAACGCAGCACCGTGCGAATCCCGCGTCCGGCGCGCAGGTCGTCGAACGCGTCGTTCACCTCCGCGATCGGGCGGTGGGCCGTGATCAGTCCCTCCAGATCGAGCCGGCCGGCCTGCCAGAGCGAGATCAGCCGCGGGATCTCGCGCAGGGCGTTCGACCCGCCCAGCACGGTCGCCAGGATCTTCTTTCCGGTGATCACGAACGCCGCCGCGGGCCCCAGCTCGAGGGTCTGGTCCAGGGGCGGCGCTCCCACGCAGACGGTCGTCCCGCCGTTGCGCGTGGCGTTCACGCCCACTGGGATCAGCTCCGCGCGGCCGGCGGTCTCGAAGGCATAGTCGACGCCCACGCCCGTGATCGCCCGCGCGCGCTCGACCACGTCGTCCTGGGTCGGGTCCAGCAGGTCGGTGGCACCGAACGCCTTCGCCGCCTCGCGGCGCTCGGCCACGGGATCCGACACCACGATCCGCGCCGCGCCGGCGATGCGCGCGCCCTGCACCACCGACTGGCCCACGCCGCCCAGCCCCATCACCAGGACGGTGGCGCCCTCTTCCACCGCCGCCGTGTTCAGCACCGCGCCGACGCCGGTCTGTACCGCGCAGCCGATCACACAGACCACGTCCAGCGGAACGTCGCTCGGGATCTTCACGGCGCCGCTGGCGTAGGTCACCACGGCCTCTGCGAAGGCGGCCAGGTTGACGCCGCGGTACACGCGCTCGCCGCCGCGCGAGAGGCCGGTGCGGCCGTCCGGAAAGCTGCTGGTCCAGAGGCCGCTGGTGTTCACGCACAGGCTCGCCTCGCCGCGCACGCACCAGTAACAGCTTCCGCACGGGGGGCAGGCGCTGAGCACCACCGGGTCGCCCTCGGCGAGGCCGGCCACGCCCGGCCCGACCCTCTCCACCACGCCGGCCGCCTCGTGGCCGAGCACGATCGGCAGCGGACACGGAAACGCGCCGTCCGCCAGGCTCAGGTCCGAGTGGCAAGCCCCGCAGGCCGCCACGCGAACCAGGACCTGGCCCTCGCGCGGCTCCTCGATCTCGACGTCCTCGCGCAGGCGCAGGGGCTCCCCCTGCGCCTCCAGCAGCGCGGCCCGCATGAAGCAGCCCTCCTGGTGTGGGGCGCGAGTGTACCCCTCGAAAAATGGACCCTAGGTCAGTAGACTATCCAGAGGTCATTTCACTGACCGTGGGTTCTCTCGCCGTTCTCTCGGCGGCGGGGCCCCGCCCCGCCGCTTCGCCAGAGCGGTGGCCAGGAGGCCTGGCGCATGGCCAGGAAGACGCGCAAGGACGTGATCCGCGACTTCCGCACCGAGCAGATACTCGAGGCGGCGCGCGTGGTGATCGCCAAACGCGGCTACGCGAAGACCACCCTGGCGCGCATCGCCCGCGAGGCCGGCGTCGCCAAGGGCACGCTCTACCTCTACTTCGAGAACAAGGAGGCGCTGCTGGCGGCGATCCACGCCTGGGGCCACGAGCGCCTGATGGAGCGGGTGCGCGAGGCGAGCGAGGCGGAGGACAGCGCGGAGCGAATGCTGCGGGCCACCGTGCGCGCCACGCTCGAGTACTTCGATGGCGAGCTGGCCTTCGCCCGCGCGGTGGGCTCCTACCCCGCCATCGGCCCGGCCGGCACCTCGCCCGGCTCGCAGGAGATCCGCGACCGCATCGCCGCCTACACCCGCTTCCTCGCCGCCCTGCTCGCCCAGGGCGTTCGCGCGCGCGAGTTCCGCCGCCACGATCCCGCCGAGGCGGCCGTGTTCCTGACCCACCTCACCTACGCGGAGGTCGGCGCGCGCGTGCTGGGCGTGGGTGCAGAGGGTCCGGAGCGTGCCGCCAACCGCGTCCTCGACTACTTCTTGAACGGAGTGTGCGCGCGATGACGGAAAACCCGGCCGATCCGTCTACTTCCGCGACCCGGACGGGAATCTGCTCGAACGGCTGTCCAACCGCCCCGACGGAACGGGCGGGGCGTACCAGATCGGCGACGTCCAGGCGCGCTCCTGGATGGCCGGCGGCAGCGAGCCGTCGCAGCAGGCCACCAGCTCGGCCGGGATCGAGCCCGGCTCGGAGCAGTCGACACCCTGCGCGTTGCACGCGTAGGTCGACCAGCGGCAGCTCGGATTCTCCAGGACCCGCGCGTAGTAGAGCGCGCGCTGGGACGGGTCGAAGTCGGGGTCGCGCCACACGCTGCAGAGCTCGTCGAAGCCCGCACCCCGCCGCTGGCAGCTGGCGGGATCGACGCTCGCGCCGTTGTGCAGGTCGCCGGCCACTTCGTAGATGCGTTCGCGGCTCTGGTCGGCTTCCAGCCAGATCTTGACGATCTGCACGCGCTGGAGCGGCGCCCCCGGCTGTCCGGCGGCGCCCGGGTCCCGCAGCGCCCAGACTGCGAAGACCGGGGCGTCCGGCACGCGCTGCGCGGGCGGAGGGAGGTCGCCTCCCATGGGTACGCCGCCCGCGTAGCCCTGCGCGGCGAAGCGGCCGCTCTCGCAGAGGTCGTCCGGGTAGGTCCAGCCCCCGAAGAAGCGCACGACCAGGCGCGGGCCGCTGGTGCCGTAGACCTCGCGGCGGCGCATCGCCGCGAACAGTGCGTCGCGCGAGTTCTCCTCGGCCCACAGCACCGCGAGGCCCCCCGGGTTGAACTCGACGGCGTCGGGCATGCGCGGGATCTCGACCCGGCTGGTGTCGCCGCCGGCGGCGTGACCGGGAAAATCCTCCTCGCTGACCAGGCCGGGCGTGCCCTGGTGGCTGTCGGTGGAGGCGACGATGCCGTACTTGAACGGGTTCGCTCCGAGCCGCTCCTCCTGCAGCAGCCCTTCCGCCAGGGCCTCGCGCACGAAGGAGCGCGGGGGCGCCGGCCCCCAGAGCGGCGTGAGCGGCTGACGGTCCATGCGGCCGAAGGGCAGCTTCTCGAAGCCGCAGAGTTCGTCCGCGGAGGTCCTGCCCTCGGCGCCCAGGCGGCACTCCGAGTCTCCCTTGTGTTGCAGCACTTCCACCAGCGGCTCCATCACGGCGCGCGCCAGCGCCTCCTCGCGCCCGATGGGGTCGCCGGCGGGCGTCTGCACGTCGAACAGCCGGCCCCCGCTCAGGTTCGAGTTGTGCGGGATCGTCAGCACGTCGCAGCCGCTGTCGGGCGTGAGGCACTCGTCGCGGAGCCTGCGCCACAGACCCTCCGGGTGGTTCTCGTCCAGGTAGCCGACCGGCAGCGGCGGAACGCTGGCGTTCCGGAAGATCACGTTGCGGTGGATCATGTTCGAGTCGGGGTTGCCGCTCCACTCGTAGCCGACGAAGGTGGTGAAGGCGCAGGCGGGGCTGCGGTCGTAGAACTCCTCGGCCGCGTCCTGGATGCGGCGCCAGGGGACCTCGGCCGCCTCCAGGCAGTGGCGAGCGTCGGGCCCGCAGAAGCTGTAGCGAGCCGGGTCCGCCACGTTGAAGGCGCGGCTGTTGACGATGTAGTAGGCGAGCAGCGGCCAGCGCCGGACCACGCGACACACCAGGGAGTCGTGCCCCGGCAGGCCGGCGGTCTTGCAGATGTGGGTCTCGCCCAGCAGGCCCGCGTGGTCGGTGACCACCGCGAAGTCCAGGGGACGTCGCTGCGGGGGGCTGCGCCGCGCCCTCCCCGGCTCGTCGTAGGGCCGCAGGCCCAGCGACTCGCCGCGCGCGAAGCGGTAGGCGTCGCGCGGTGTGGCCCGCACCCCGAGCGCGCTGGCGTCGAAGGAGAATGCGGTGTGCACGTGGGTGTCGCCGAAGTGCGGCTGGCGCAGGGGGTGGTAGCTGGCGCATGCCTCGCGTCGTTCCGTGCGCTCGAAGGGCGCGCGGGGCCCGGCCGCCAGCCACAGCGGCGCGAGCGCCGCGAGCAGCAGCCGCGCTCGCCCCCCGCGCGCGCGCCTCACTCGAAGATCTCGAGCAGATTGCCGTGCAGCGATCGGGAGCGGAAGGGAGTGCGGTACAGGTCGAAGCTCGCCGCCGCGCCGACACTCGCGAGCACCACCAGCGCGGTGAGCACCGCGGTGCCGCGCCGCCCGCTGCGCGCGAGCCCCCGCGCCAGTGCAGCGGCCAGCCACCACAGCGCGGCCAGGTAGAGGAGCGCCTGGCCGAGCAGCAGGCCCGCGACGATGGCCACCGCGCCGGCGGGCCCCTCGCCCACCACGATCGCCGACGCGGCGCCGCCCAGCAGGAGCAGCCGCGCGGCCGGGACGGCGCCGCTCTCCACCAGGAAGAAGGGCAGCGGGATCACGCAGGCAAAGGTGACCCAGAGCAGCCAGCGCGCCGCGCGCGCCGTCACTGCGCCCCCCCGCTGCGCGCGGCGCTCACTCGCCGAGCCGGCCCACGTAGCGGGCGTCGACGTGGCCCGAGCGGTACAGCCAGCGAATCGAGTCCGCCAGGGTCTCCTCCAGCGGTCGGAACTCCACGCCGAGCTCCTCGACGGTCGCGCGGCTGTCGCAGGGGACGCTCCGCGTGACGAACTGGGCGGCCTCGTGCGTCAGCGGATACTCGAAGGCGACGAGCTTCTTGAGCAGGTCGAGCGTGCGGCCGATGCCCCGCAAGGCGGGGCCGGGAACCCGGTAGCGCCGCACCCTGCAACCCGTCAGCGCCTCGCACAGGTCCGCCTCCTCGGCCCAGGTGCGGAAGTGCCCGCCGGCCATGAAGCGCCGCGGGCCCTTCCCGGGCTCGAGCGCGGCGGTGATGATCCCGGCCAGGTCGCGCACGTCGACGCAGACCATCCCGCCCGTGGTCATGAACCATCCCCAGCGCAGGCGCGCGCGCAGGCCCTTGAGCGTCTCGCCGTAGACCGGATCGTCGGGGCCGTACACACCCGACGGGTAGACGATCGAGATCGGCGCGCCGCGGGCCTGCAGCTCGCGCACGAAGCGCTCGCCCTCGACCTTGGAGCGGCCGTAGGTCGTCTCCAGACTGGCCAGCGGGTCGCCCACCCGGATCACCGGACCGGGCGGCGGAAAGGTCACGGCGATGGTCGAGATGTAGACCACCGGATCCAGGCCCATGCGTTCCGCGGCCCCGACGACGTTGCGCACGCCGGCCAGATTGGTGGCCAGCACGGCCTCGCCGCCGTACATGGTCGCCGCGGCGTGGAGCGCCGCATCGCAGCCCGCGAGCGCCCGGGCGACGGCTTCCGCGTCGGCCATGTCCCCGACCGCCACGTCGCTCACATCGACGGCGCGGTCCTCGAACACGCGCTTCACCCGCTCGAGGCTGCGCGCCAGCAGGCGCACCTCGTGCCCGGCCCGGCACAGCGCCTCCACAGCGTGCGAGCCGACGAACCCGGTTCCGCCCGTGACCAGCACCCTCATCGCTCAGTCCATCGACTCCAGCGGGTCGGCCGAGCGCGGCGCGGCCCCGACCCCGTCGAGGCCGCGCAGGGCCCGGGGCCGCGGTGTGTCACTCTGGGAGTGCATACGCTGTCATCACGCCCGCCTAGGATGGCAGCGAGGGTCTCTCGGGGCCAGATCCCGGGCGATGGAGGCCGGCATGCCCCGCACAGCGAGAGTGCGTGCCCCCCTCGGGCGGGCGCCGGCCGTCCTGCTGGGGCTGGCGGCGGCGCTCGCCGCCGCGGTGGCGGGGGCCGACGACCTGGTGGTCGGCGCCAGCTGGCAGCACTTCCAGGAGGAGCGCTGGAGGGCCGACGAAGCCGCGCTGCGGACCGCGCTGGCGCGGCTCGGGGCCGGCTACCTGTCGGCCGATGCCCAGAGCTCGGCGGAGAAGCAGGTCTCGGACATCGAGAGCCTGGTCGCGCGGGGCGCCGATGCGCTGCTGGTCGTCGCCCACGACGCCGAGGCCCTGCGGCCCGTCCTCTCGCAGGCCCTCGCCGAGGGCATCCCGGTGATCGCCTACGACCACCTGATCGAGATGCGCGGGGTCTTCTACGTGTCCTTCGACAACCGGGAGGTGGGGAGGATCCAGGCGCGGGAGCTGCTCGCACGGCGGCCGTCGGGCCGCTACGTGTTCATCAAGGGGGCGGCGACGGATCCCAACGCCCACTTCGTGCACGCGGGCCAGCTCGACGTGCTCGGCGCCGCCATCGCGGCGGGCCGCATTCGCGTGGTCGGGGATCAGTTCATCGACGGCTGGCTGCCGGAGGTCGCCCAGCGCGTCTCGGAGCAGATCCTCACCGCGAACGACAACGCCGTCGACGCGGTCGTGTGCTCCAACGACGGCATGGCGGGGGGCGTGGTCGCCGCGCTCTCGGCCCAGGGCCTCGAGGGCGTCCCGGTCTCCGGGCAGGACGGCGACCGCGCCGCCCTCAACCGCATCGCGCGCGGGCTCCAGACCGTGAGCGTGTGGAAGGACTCGCGCCGTCTGGGCGAGACGGCCGCTCGCGTCGCCGTGGCGCTGGCGCAGGGGCGCCGTGGCGACGAGATCGACGGCTCGGTGCGCTGGAGCGCGGGGCCGCGCGGGGTCGTGCTGGATGCGATCCTGCTCTCGCCGGTGGCGATCACCCGCCAGCGATTGGACGTGGTGATCGACGCGGGCTGGGTCGACCGGGAGAGCGTCTGTCGCGATGTGGCCGAAGATCCCCCGCCCGCCTGTCGCTGAGCCGGCCCCGCGAGCCGGCGCGTGACCCGCCACCCCCCGTCGGCCCGCGAGAACCCCCTGGCGCGCCTGGGACGGCTCGCCGAAGCCGACCCGCGCGTGCTCGCCCTGGCGGGCACGCTGCTCGCGATCGCGCTGGTGCTGGAGATCGCGAGCGGCGGCGTCTTCCTCTCGCCGCGCAACCTCTACAACCTCTCCGTGCAGAGCAGCGTGGTCGGCCTGATGGCCAGCGGCATGGTGCTCGTGATCGTCGCGCGACACATCGATCTGTCGGTCGGCTCGCTGCTCGGCTTCACGGGCATGGCGATCGCGACCCTACAGGCCGAGGTCCTGCCGCCGCAGGCGCCGTGGGCCTGGCCGCTGGCACTGGCCGCCGGACTCGTCCTGGGCGCGGCGATCGGCGCCTGGCAGGGCTACTGGGTGGCGTACCGCGGCGTCCCCGCCTTCGCCGTCACGTTGGCCGGCCTGCTGATCTTCCGCGGCGCGGCCTACCTGCTCACCGAGGGCCGGACCGTGGCCCCGCTGCACCCGACCTTCCAGATGCTGGGCGGGGGCCTGGGCGGGTCGATCGGCGCCCGCTGGAGCTGGATCCTCGCCGCGGCGGGCCTGCTCGCGCTGGCCGGGCTCGGCGCGCGCGACCGGCTCGAGCGCCGGCGCCACGGCCTGACTCCGCGGCCACACTGGGCCGACGCCGCCCGACTCCTCACCTGGGGAGGGCTGATCGTCGGCTTCGTACTCGCGATGAACGCCTACCCCCATCCCCGCACCGGGTCCGCGCGCGGCGTCCCGATCCCGGTGCTCGTCCTGCTCGGCGCCGGCCTGGCGATGGCCGCGCTCGCGCGCCGCACGCGCATGGGCCGCTACGTCTTCGCCATCGGGGGCAACCCGGAGGCGGCGGCGCTGGCGGGCATCGACGTGAAGCGCGTGACGCTCGGCGTGTTCGTCCTGATGGGCGGGCTGAGCGCGGTGGCCGGCGCGATCACCGCGGCGCGGCTGGGCGCCGGCACCAACTCGATGGGAACCCTGGCGGAGCTCCACGTGATTGCCGCGGCGGTGATCGGCGGCACCTCCCTGGCGGGTGGCGCGGGGAGCGTGCTGGGCGCGATCCTCGGCGCCCTGATCATGCAGAGCCTCGACAACGGGATGGTGCTGCTGGGCGTCTCCAGCGCGCTGCGCCAGGTGCTGACCGGCCTCGTCCTGATCGTCGCCGTGTGGGTCGACTCGCTCGCCAGCCGGCGCCGGGTCGCCCGGTGAAGCCGGCGCGGGTCGAGCTGCTCGGGGTGAGCAAGCGCTTCGGCGGGGTCCGCGCCGTCGAGGACGCGGACCTCGAGCTGCGCGAGGGCGAGGTCGTGGGCCTGGTGGGGCACAACGGGGCCGGCAAATCCACCCTGGTGAAGCTGCTCTCCGGCGCGCTGGTCGCGGACTCCGGGGAGATCCGGGTCGACGGCGCCCCGGTCCGCATCCGCAACCCCCGCGACGCCCGCCGGCTCGGCATCGAAGCCCTGTACCAGGACCTGGCGCTGGCCGACAACCTGGGCGCGGCGGCCAACGTCTTCCTGGGGCGCGAACGGCTCACCGCCTGGCACACGCTCGACGAACGGGCCATGGAGAGCGCCGCCCTCGCCGTGATCCAGCGCCTGAATCCCACCCTGCGGGACGTTCGCAGCCCGGTGCGGCAGCTTTCCGGCGGCCAACGACAGACCGTCGCGATCGCCCGCGCCCTCCAATTCGAGGGCCGGGTGCTGATCATGGACGAGCCCACCGCCGCGCTGGGCCCGGAGGAAACCGCCCTCGTGGTGGAGCTGATCGCGCGCCTGAGGCGGGACGGTCTCTCCATCGTCCTCATCAGCCACGACCTGCACGAGGTCTTCGATCTCTGCGACCGCGTCGTGGTCATGAAGAACGGCCGCGTCGTCGGCGGCGGGTCCACGGCGCAGCTCACGCGCGAGCGGGTGCTCCGCCTTATCCTCACGGGCGCGAGCGCCGAACCCGGGAGGCTCGACTGAGCGGTGTTCCCGATCAAGGACGACAACCCCCACTTCATCACGCCGCTGGTCACGTACGCGCTGATCGCCGCGAACGTGGCCATCTGGTTCCTGGTCCAGGGGCTCGGCACCGAGCCCAGGCTGGTGACGTCGGTGTGCGAGCTCGGCTTGATCCCCGGAGAGCTGTTGCAGCGGATCCCGGCCGGCACCCGCGTCGTCCTCGCCCCGCACGTCTCCTGCGTGCTCGGCGACCAGTCGCAGTGGCACACCCTGCTGACCTCGATCTTCCTCCACGGCGGCTGGTTCCACCTGATCGGGAACATGTGGTTCCTCTGGATCTTCGGCAACAACATCGAGGACTCGATGGGGCACCTCCGCTTCGTCGCCTTCTACCTTCTGTGCGGACTGGCGGCGAGTGTCCTCCAGATCCTCTCCCAGCCCGATTCGACCGTTCCGATGGTGGGCGCCTCCGGCGCGATCGGCGGCGTGATGGGAGCCTACGTCGTGCTCTACCCGAAGGTGCGCGTGCACATGCTGGTGGCTCTCGGCTTCTACGTCACCACGGTGGGCGTGCCGGCCATCTACATGCTCGGCTACTGGTTCCTGCTCCAGGTGCTGGGGGGTGCCTTCTCGCTCGGCAAGACCGGCGGCGGGGTGGCGTTCTGGGCACACGTGGGGGGCTTCGCAGCCGGCGCGCTGCTCATCCTCGCGTTCCGCAACCCGCGCCTGGTGAACCGCCACCCGCACCACGGCTGGCATCCGCGCCGGCGCTAGCTGCCCGGAACGGCGACGATCTCGGCCCGCCAGCCCCGCTTCGACAGCTCGGCCGCCGCGTCGGTGACCTCCTCGAGGCTCTCGAAGCCGACGACGTAGAGGTCGAAGCGGGGGCTCCGGTCGGGCCACGGAACCACCGCGACGCGCGACTCGGGGAAGGCCACGTCGGCCACGGCTCCTTCCGCTTCGGCGAGGTCGCCGTACACGTTCAGGCGGATCGCGTACGGAGCGGGCGAGACAGCGCGCAGGTTCTGGAAGCCGGCCAGCTCGCGCTCGAAGGCGATGCGATGGCGCGCTGACTCCGCCAGTAGCTGCTGTCTCGAGCGGATCGGACGGGCCCGCAAAGCGATTATTATGTGGTTGTTGCGAGACTCCTCTCGAACTCCCTTGAAGAACTGGCCGAGCACCGGGATGGACGCCAGGAAGGGCGTCCGGGTCTCCACGCGGACCGTCCTCGGCTCGCCGCTGGCGCCGACCACGACGACCTGCCCGCCCTTGAGGGTCACGGTCGTCGTGAGGTGGCGCGTCCGGAACGTCGGGCCCACCTCGGTGGGGTCGCCGGCCACGCTCGGAACGACCGTGCTGAACTCCAGGTCCAGCGCGACCCGCACGGGTCCCCCCTCCAGCCCCACGCTGGGCCTGACGCGAAAGCGCAGTCCCACGTCGTGTCGCTCGATGTTCGTGCGGGTCTGGAGCGGGTTCTGCTGGCCTTCGGGTTGGACCTGCTGGACCTGGACGGGAACATTGTCACCGGAGAACAGCTCGTGCTCCTGACCGCTCAGCACGAGCAGGTGGGGACGCATCAGCAGCCGGCTGTGTAGCACGGTGTTTTCGGCGACCAGCACCGCGGTGCCGCCCGGCACCTCGCCCACCACCACGGTGTCACCGTTCTCGTCGGTGGCGAGGATCTCGAACGGCTCGCGCATGAAGCGCAGCACCACGTTGTCGGCCGGCTGGTCGGAATCGAGGATCTGGCCGGCACTGCTGGTGACGCTGCGCACGAACAGGATCGGGTCGTCGGGCTGGCCGGGGATGGTGACGGGTATCAGCGCGTCGATGGCCACCTCGAGGGTCGCGGGGGTGTCGACCTCGATGATCTGGGCGTCGATCTCGATGCTGGGCGGGTAGACGTCGAGCTTCTCGATCGTCTGGGCCAGGTCCGCGAACGTGGCCGGATCGGCCGCGATCAGCAGCGAGTTGGTGGCCGCGTCCACGGTCAGCGAGTAGCGCGCCTGCTCCGAGGCCGCGGCGCCGGTTCGGGCCCGCCGCCCGGCGGGCGGCGCGCCGCCCTCGCGCAGGACCGCGGCCAGCGACTGCGCGTCCGTGTGCCGGATCCGGACGACGTAGAGGCCTTCGCTCGCGACCTCGGGTGGCGTGTCGAAGCGGCGCACCAGCGAGCGGATCCGAGTCAGCTCGACGGGCGACGCCTCGACCACCAGGGCGTTCGAGCGCGCGTCGGCGACGAGGCGGACCTTGCCGATGGCACCGCCGTCGCGCGCGAAGACCCCTTCCAACAGGGTCAGCAACTCGTCCGCACCCCGGTAGCGGGCGCGGATCACCGCCAGTCCGCGCCGATCCGCTTCGTCGAGGGTGCGGGCCAGCACGATCAGCCTGTGGACCAGGACCTCGGGCCCCGCCAGGATGAGCGCGTTGTCGGGCTCGTAGACCACGGCCCGGCTGCCGCCCCCGATCAGCGGCCCGAGTGCATCTGCGATGGCCGCGGCGTCGCTCCAGCGCGGCCGGAGCAGCGTGACGACCGGCCCTTCTCGGTTCGCCGAGAGCGGGCCCTCGCGGAAGGGCGCGGCCTCCGGCAGCGATTCGAGCGGAAGGATCCGGTAGACGCCTTCCGGCCCCGGTATCGCGACGAAGCCGCGGAGGCGCAGCGCGACGTCCAGCAGCTCGAGGGCCGCGTCCGCCGAGATCGGCCCCGGCACGAGGATCGTCACGCGACCCACGAGCCCATCGCCGAAGACGAAGGCGCGGCCCGTCGCCCGTCCGACCGCCTCGACCACCTCCGCGATCTCGGCCTGGCGAAACTGGAGGGAGGGAAGCGTCTGGAGCGCGGCTGCCTGGGCCGCCGGGCTGCCCCCGAGCGCGGCCAGGCACAGCCCCCCCACCAGCGCCGCGCGCCTGATCCGAACGCGTCGCATCGCCGTGCAAGAGTAGGACGGGCGCCGGCCGGGCGGCCAACGCCAGCCGCTCGACCCCGCGGCGCCTCGCCGGGTGGCGGGCTTCAGGGAGTCGGCGCTTCGAGCTCGGCCAGCTGCGCCCACTCCTCCGGCGTCACCCTTCCCACGTAGATGGCGGGTCCCACCACACTGGGCCGAAAGACGTGGGCGATGCCCTCGGGCCGGGACTGCAGCCCGAAGGCGTAGAGCAGGTTGCCGGTGTGGGTGATCAGGACCGTATTGGAGCCCGGCGCCGGCTCGGTGCCGAGCAGCTGGCGGATCTTCGCGCCGCGGGCGTCCTTCTCGTCGGGAGGCAGCTGGTCGGTCACCGACAGGGCCTCGGACTTCTCGACCTTGTCGAAGGCCAGCTTCCCCGTCTCGAGGCAGCGGCAGTAGGGGCTCGACAGCACCTGTCCGACCACGATGCCCAGCTTCTCGATGGCCCGGCCGATCTGGCGCGCCTGGTGGCGCCCCTGCTCGGACAGGTTGCGCTGGCTGGAGCAGTCCTCGATGTCGAATACGACGGGATCGGGCACGAAGGGATCGGTGGCCGTGTGGCGCAGCAGGATGACGTGGCCGCCCATGGCGAGGGCGTCCATCAACCCCCGGCCGCTGAGCTTCGCAGTGAGCGCTTGCCCCTGTGCGCGCGCCTCCGTGGGCGCGAGCCCCCATACCAGCAGCATCGCGCCGGCGGCCGCGAGCCGCGCGCGGCGCCGAGTGTTCGCTGTCCGCATGGGCCGATTCTAACGCGCGGGGACCTGCGACGTGGATCCCTCGACCGGGGCCGCGACGCCGCGGCCCGCGCGGGGTGTCGGGGGAGGGGAAGCTCGATTATGGTCCGCGCCGGGGCCCAACCGAGCGAGAAGCCATGGCGCACACACGGCCGCTCAGCGAGCGCACGGGATGGCGGGCGCCGGCCCCGGCGGCGCGCGTCGTCTCAGCGGGCCTCGTGCTCCTGGTGGGGCTGGCGGCCGCCTGCCAGAGTCGCTCCCCGCTGGGCATCCGCCCGGGCCCGGTGGTGCAGCAGCAGAAGTTCGCGCTCTTCGCCGAGTACCTGAAGAAGATCGCCGTGATCCCCTTCTATCCCGACGAGCGGCTCGGCTCGCCGGCGCCCCGCAATGCCCCGCGCCCTGCGGACCCGCCCGTGATCCCGCGCACCGCCGAGGCCCGGTCCACCGAGCGGATCCGCATGGCCGCGCCCGACCAGCTCCCCCGCGAGGCGCCCGCGGAGCGCTGGGAGATCGCGGCGCTGGTCGGCAACTTCATCGCGGAGGCCATCGCGAGCCAGGGCATCGCGGCGATCGCGCCCAACGACGTCGAGATGGCCTTCACCGGGGAAGGGCACCCCGTCCCCCGCCTGGACGCTCGCACGGCAGCCCAGCTCGCCTCGCGCACCTTCGGGGCCACCGCCATCGTGTTGGGCAAGGTCAGCCGCTACCGCGAGCGGGTCGGCTCGGGCGCCGGCGCGACCCGTCCGGCCAGCGTCGCCTTCGAGATCTCGCTCCACCAGGTACCGACCGGCCGGAGGCTCTGGACCGGCCGCTTCGACGAGACACAGCACTCGCTCTCGGAGAACATCTTCCGCGCGCGCAACTACCCCGGCGGGGGAACGCGCTGGCTGAGTGCGGCCGAGTTCGCCCGCTGGGGCGCCGACGAGGTCATCAAGACCATGTCGGGCTCGCCCTGAGACACAC
>JAZFWH010000345.1:0-5736 GCA_036482635.1 Myxococcota bacterium | reverse complement strand
ACGGCTCGAGCAAGGCGAAGGCCAGGAAGTCGCGCCAGCTTCCGCGGCGCAGGAAGCGCACGAAGAAGAACAGCGCCGCCACCATCACCGCGAAGCCCACGGCGTAGTTCCGGCAGACGCGCGAGAGATCGACCAGCGCCGGCGAGAAGGCCACCAGGGTGGCCATGGCGAGCGCCGCCGGGAGTCCGAACAGCTCGCGCGCGTAGCGATAGGAGATCCAGATGACGAACGTCCCGCCCAAGATGGACGGGAGCCTCAACCAGAACAGATCGCGCGAGAGCTTCATCATCAGCTGCAGCATGAAGCTGTTCGCAGGCGGATGGGGCGAGGTCAGCGTGACGTGTTTCCAGACGCCGACCAGACTGTCGGAGGACGCCATCCAGACGAAGTAGACCTCGTCTCCGCTGAACCAGAACTCGTGGACGTGCGCGATGCGCAGCGCGAAGCCGACCAGCACCAGGCCGGCCACGGCCGCCGCCTCGATCCCGCGGCCGCGTGCGGCGGGCTGCCCCGCCGCTGCTCGCCGAAGCGCAGACAGCAGGCTTTGGCGTTCCAGCAGTGCGTAGAGAAGCGCCAGGCCGATCAGGACCCACCACGCAGTGCGCAGACTCGGGTAGCCCGAGCTCGCGTTCAACCCGCCGGCGAACGCGATGGCCAGCAACAGCAGAACACACAGGATCATGCCCGCGAGGATGAGATGCGCGAGCACCCGTCTCGTGGGCGTGCGGTCCATGATGTGTCGGGGTATTCTCCAACGCGGTTCGAGCGCCCGTGATTATGCCACTTTTGCGCCCTCCCATCGACGACCGAAGCCCGTGAATGACGCGCCCGCGGCGGTGGTGTAGGAGGTTCTGATGCGAGCCATCTTCATGGGCAAGAACAAGCCCTCGGTGGCCGAAGCGCTCGAGTACCTCGTACAGAAGCAGGTCGAGGTGGTCGCCGTCGTGGCACCGCCGCGCGGCGAAGTGCCGCTGAGCGGACCGCAGCTGGCCGAGGTGGCCGACGCGCACGGAATCCCGACGCGCAGCGACACCGAGCTGTATCGCTGCATCGAGGCCGGATCCCAGGGTGGATCGCCGGCGTTCGAGCTGGGCGACGTCGACCTGGTGCTCTCCTTCCTGTTCTGGAAGAAGATCCAGAAGCCGCTGATCGACCTGCCGAAGATCGGTTGCCTGAATTTTCACCCCGCGCCGCTGCCGGACTATCGCGGCTGGGGCGCGTACAACTTCGGCATCTACGAGCGGCAGACCCGCTGGGGCGTCGCAGCCCACTACGTGGACGAGGAGTTCGACACCGGCGACCTGGTCAAGGTGCTGCGCTTCGACATCGATCCCAAGCGGGACACCGCCTACTCGCTGGAGCAGGCCAGCCAGGTGCAGCTGGTGGCGCTCTTCAAGGAGGTGGTGGATCTGGCCTGTGCGGGCGGGCCCCTGCCTCGGACGAAGCAGGGCTCCGGCCGGTCTTTTTCGCGACCGGAGGCCGAGGCGCTGCGCAAGATCTCGCCCGACGACACGCCCGACCAGATCGATCGGAAGGTCCGCGCCTTCTGGTACCCCCCCTACGGGGGCGCCACGATCGAGCTCCAGGGCTCGACCTACTACGTCGTGGACGAGCCGCTGATGGCCGAGATAGGCAAGAGGTACCACCGCTGAGCCGGGGTCCCGCCGCGGTCCGCGGACCGTCGAGCCGGGCCCGGCAACGGAGTCGAACCCCATGCACGGAGCCGCCGAATGACCCGGGAACAAGACGACCGGACCGCCCCGGAGATCTCCGCCGTCATCACCTGCTACTACGAAGAGAACACGATCGACGAGTTCTACGGGCGCCTCTCCAAGACCCTGGAGTCCATGGGACGCCCCTACGAGATCATCATCGTCAACGACGGCAGCAGCGACGCCACCTTCGAGAGGCTGAAGGCCATCTTCCAGCGCGATCCCCACGTGTCGGCGGTGATGGATTTCTTCCGCAACGCCGGGCAGCTGCGCGCCTGGACGGCCGGCATCTGCCAGGCGCGCGGGAAGGTGGTGCTGCTGATGGACAGCGACCTGCAGCTGGCCCCCGAGGAGCTGCCCCTGCTGATGGAGGAGTACGACAAGGGCTACGACGTGGTCAGCGGCTACCGGAAGGACCGCAAGGATTCCCTTTTTCGCATCTTTCCGTCCAAGCTCGCCAACATGATCATGCGGCGGGCCTCGCAGACGGACCTCAGCGACTTCGGTTGCACGTTCAAGCTCTACAACGCCGATCTGCTGCGCGCGTTTGAGCTGGGTCCCTTCAAGCCCTTCGCGACGGCCTCGATCATCTCCCGCGCCGGCCGCTGGAAGGAGGTCCCGGTCAGCCACTCGCAGCGCCCGCACGGTGAGTCCGGCTGGACGTTCAAGAAGCTCTGGGAGTTCAACATGGAGAACGTCGTCAGCTTCCTGGACAAGCCGTTCCAGGTGATCGCCGGCGTCTGCGCCGTGGCGGCGCTGCTGCTGCTCCTTCGGCTGGGGATCGAGATCTTCACCCCGATCAGCGTGATCGGCACTGTCACCAACGCGCTCCTGCTCTACGCTACGACGATCTCCCTGCTGATCATCGCCTCGCTGCTGTGCCTGACCGGCGAGTTCGTCATCCGTTCGTTCAAGGCCTCGCAGCGACTGCCCGCCTACATCGTCCGCGAGAAGCTGGAGCGCTGAGGGCCGGCGCGCTCAGACGCGGCGCTGGAGCTCGGCGAGGAGCTCGCAGATCCGCTCGACCGCGTCTTTCCCCAGGGTCCCGTACAGGGGCAGGCAGAGGATGCTTTCCGCGATCCGCTCGGCGACCGGGAGCTTCTCGGGCTGGGCGGAAGGCAGCGCCGAGTAGCTCGGATAGCGGCTGCACAGAGGGTGGAAGTACTTGCGGCAGAAGACGTTGCACCGCTCGAGCCGGCCGTGCAGCTCGTCGCGGCTCACCCCGTAGCGGTCCGGGTCGACCCGCACCGTGAAGTACGCGTAGTTGTGCCGCACCCCCGGCGTGTCGGCCTGGAACGAGAGCCCGGGGACTTCGCGCAGCCGCTCCCGATAGATCTCGGTGAGCCGCTTGCGGTGGGCGATCTCCGACTCGAGCATGTCGAGCTGGAGCAGCCCGAAGGCCGCCTGGAACTCGTTCATCTTCCCGTTGATCCCGGGTCCGATCACGGTCTCGGCGTCCGCGATGCCGAAGTTCCTCAGGTGGTCGATCCGGTCTCGCATGGCCGCGGAGTGCGACACGATCGCGCCGCCCTCGACGGTCGTAAAGAGCTTCGTGGCGTGGAAGCTGAGCACCGAGAGGTCTCCGTACTCGCACAGCGACTTCTCGCCGCAGCGAACGCCTACCACGTGGGCGGCGTCGTAGATCAGGCGCAGGCCGTGCCTGTCCGCGATCGCCTGCAGCGCCTCCACGTCACAGGGGTGACCGAAGACGTGGACCGGCAGGATGGCCCGGGTGTCGGGACCGATCAGCGTCTCGACGCGGGCCGGATCCAGGTTGAAGTGGGTCTCGTCGATGTCGCAGAAGACCGGGCGGACCCGGTTCCAGTGCAGGGCGTGGACGGTGGCGGGAAACGTGAACGGCGTGGTGATGACCTCGCCGCCGCCGATCTCGCAGGCCTGCAGCGCGATCAGCAGCGCGACGGTGCCGTTGCAGCACAGGCTCAGGTGCTCGACGCCCAGGTAGTCCGCCAGGGCCGCCGTGAGCTCCTCGTGCAGCTCGCCCCGGTTGGTGAGCCAGCCCGTCTCCCAGATCCGCTCGAGCTTTCTCTGGTAGTCCTCCTGCTTGGGCAGCGTGGGCCGCGTCACGTGGACCGGCTGCTCGAAGCGGTAGCGGCGTACGAGGTCGTCCAGGCTCACGGAGCTCCCAGCGCGCCCGCAGGCACGGGAATCGAACATGTTATGGAACCCGCGGGAATCGGGCCAAACGATCGCCTGCCAAGAGCCCTGCGGACGCGGCGCGCGAAGCTGCCTACGATCTGCACATCGACCCATGCCGGAAACCTCGCCCCTCTCCCACCTGATCGCCGGCGGGCTGCTCGCCTGGCTGGCCGCGGCCCTGCGCCGCGCGGCCGGCGGGCCGGAGCTGCGCGGTGCGCGCCTGCTGGTGGTGGGCTCGCTGCTGGCCTGGGCGGTCGCGTCGTCGTGGCTCGCCTACCGCGGCGCCTACTTGGCGCTCAACGCGAGCCACCTGCTGCTCGTCTGGGCGACCGCCGCGCCCTACGCGCTGGTGGGCGCGCTCGCGCTGGCCTCCGCGAAAGTGCGCGAGCTGTTGAGGCGCTTTGCGCGGGGCGTGTCCCTGGAGTCGCTCACGGCCGTCCACGCCGTGCGCGTGCTGGCCCTCGGGACCCTCACCAAGTGGTGGATCGGCGCGCTGCCCGGGCACTTCATCCTTCCGGTGGGCGTGCCGGACTTCCTGATCGGGCTGACGGCGCTGCCCGTGAGCCGCTGGCTCGCGCGCCAGCCGGTGGCGAAGCCAGGGCTGCTCGCGGCCTGGCACGCGGTCGGGGCGGGCGTCCTGCTGCTGGCGGTCCCGTTGATCCAGCTCTCCCAGCCCGGACCGCTGCGCGTCTTTACAGAGGGTCCGCGCACGGACGAGGTGCTCGACTTCCCCATGTCGATCGTGCCCACCTTCGTGGCGCCGCTGCTGGTCGGCCTCCACGCAGTGGCGCTGCTCAAGCTCGCTCGCCAACGCGCGCCCGCGGCGCGCAGGGAGGAGGTCCCGTGAACGCCTTCGTCAAGTTCAACAAGGGGCTGCTGGGGATGCCGCTGCCCTGGCAGGTCTGGGTGATGCTGCTGACCGCGCTCAACGCCGTGGTCCCGTTCTTCTACCTGGACCGCCCCGAGGCGCGGGTGATCCTGGCCGTGATGGTGCTCAACGCGGCACTGATGGTGGCCATCACGGGCCTGGCGGGCTTCACGCGCATCCTCGGCCTGGGCCACTTCCTCTGGTTCGGGCTGCTCTACTACCTGTGGACGCAGCTCGGCGCGATTCCCGCCGGCGACTTCTACGGCGGCTGGATCCGCGCCGTCATGGTTGTGAACGCGATCTCGCTGGCGATCGACGTGGTCGACGTCGCCCGTTACCTGGGCGGCGACCGGGCGGAGACCGTGCCGGGGCTCTCAGAGGGAGGGACGCGGTTGCCCCGAGCCTAGAGGTGGTGCTTGCCGCTGAGCGCGTAGGCGCCGCCGCCCACCAGGGTCCCGATCACCGTCCCGGTGACCAAGTTCCAGCCCATTCAGGTGGGCCCGCAGCCGGGCATCGCCAGCGACACCAGGGTCAGGGGGAACATCGCGAGGAAGCCGCACAGCGGCCCGCGCAGGTACCAGCGCCCGGGCCAGGCGCTGACCCCCACCAGCAGGCCGATCAGCAGCCGCGCGCTGTGGTAGGCCCACACGGCGATGTCGCCGCGGATGTAGAGCACGTTGAACTTCTGCGGAATCGGCCCGTGCACCAGCGCGGGCAGCCACCCGAGCGCCAGCCCCAGCAGCACACAGACAAGAGGGTAGGGAAGCGCTGTGACTCTCTGCCGCACGCGTGCGCACGCTAGCGCGTGCGTCGCGCTCACGCGCGAAGCTGCCGCCGCGGGGCTTCTCCCGGCGGGCGGGGTCGCATAGAATGGCGGGATCCCAGCGAGAATGCGGGGGCCGGAGGAGCGATGGATCCCGAGATTCCGAATCCGTGCGAGGGCGAGGTCAACCTGTTCACGCCCGAGTTCTCGCGCTGCCCGCAGGCGGTCTACACGCG
>JAZFWH010000344.1:0-6520 GCA_036482635.1 Myxococcota bacterium | reverse complement strand
ACCCCTGCTCGCCCTCGGAGATCTCCTGCAGCTCAACCGCAGTTGCCTCGTGGTTAATCTGGACTTCCCCTCGCCCATTCAATCTCGATCATCACTTTCGTCCCTCTCATTCCTCGCTCGTCGCCGACCCCGTCGACCGCGACCTTCGCGGTCGGGGGCCTCCAGCCCTCGGTGAGGTGCTCCCACCCCAGAGCTGCTGCAGATGAGCACCCGGCCCGCCGGCTGCCACGGCACAATCGCGGCACACCTGCGACACGCCCGCGTGTGCATGCGCGAGCACGCGAGGCTTGCAATCGCGCGGAATCAGTGGAAAAGTTCGGGCGGGTGGTTGGTGAGCGCGGAAGGAATCGAACCTTCAACCTAGGGATTAAGAGTCCCTTGCTCTGCCTAGTTGAGCTACGCGCCCACCGGGCCCGGAAGTTAGGGCGGCGGGCGGGCGTGGCAAGCCCCGCGAGCCCGGAGTGCTCAGACCTGCTCGCCATAGCCGCCGCCGCCCGGCGTCTCCACGCACAGGCGATCGCCCGCCTCGAGCTGCACGGTGGCCTTGCCGGGCAGCTCCTCGCTCGCGCGGCCGCGGCGCTCCACCCGGTTGCGACCTTTGGCGCCCGGGGCTCCCCCGCGCAAGCCGTAGGGCGCCACCGCGCGGCGCTCGGAGAGCAGCGACACGGTGACCGGGGCGAGGAACTCGTAGTGGCGCACGAGACCGTCGCCACCGCGCCAGCGGCCGGCCCCGCCCGAGCCCCGGCGCAGGGCGAAGCGCAGCAGGCGCACCGGGTAGCGCACCTCCAGCACCTCGGCATCGGTGATGCGGGTGTTGGTCATGTGGGTATGGACGCCGGAGGCGCCGTCGAAGCCCTCGCCCGCCCCGGCCCCGCCACCGATCGTCTCGTAGTAGCCGAAGCGCTCGTCGCCGAACGCCACGTTGTTCATCGTACCCTGGCTGGCTGCCACCCTGCCCAGTGCGCCGAGCAGCACGTCCACGATGCGCTGGGAGGTCTCGACGTTGCCCCCCACCACGGCGGCGCCCGCGGGAGGGTCGAGCAGCGAGCCCGGCGGGACGACGATCGTCACCGGGTCGAGGCAGCCGCCGTTGAGCGGAATCCGCTCCGCCACCAGCGCGCGCAACACGTAGATCACCGCCGCCTGCACCACGGCGCGCGGGGCGTTCAGGTTGCCCTGCGACGCCGGCCCGGTCCCGCGGAAGTCCACGGTCATGTGCTCGCCCTCGATCACGAGCTGCACGCAGATCGGCGTTCCGTCGTCGAGCCGGTCTTCGAAGGCGTGGGTGCCGTCGGGGAGGGACGCGATCTCCCGGGCCACCTTGCCGGCAGCCGCACGCTGGAGCTGGAGCATGGTGGTGCCCACGGCCTGCAGGCCGACCTCGCGCACCAGCTCGCCAAGCAGTCGGACACCGCAGCGATTCGCGGCCACCATGGCTTCGAGCTCGGCCACGTTGTCATCGGGGTTCCGCGCCGGGAAGCGGGCGCCCGTGAGCTCGCGCCGCAGGCGCACTTCGTCCAGCTGTCCGTCGCAGACCAGGAGGAACGGGCGCAGCAGGACGCCCTCCTCTTCGAGCGTCGCGGAGTCGGCGGGCATGGAGCCCGGCGTCTTGCCGCCCAGGTCCGCGTGGTGTCCGCGGCTCGCCACGAAGAACGCGGGCCGCGCTGCGCCGGCGAATACGGGCGTCACCGCCGTCACGTCCGGCAGGTGGGACCCGCCCGCGCTCGGGTCGTTGGTGACAACCACGTCGTCGGGGCGGAGCTCGGGAAAGCGCGCGCGCACGACCCGCACGGTCTCGCCCATCGCGCCCAGGTGGACCGGGATGTGGGGCGCGTTCGCGACCAGCCCGCCCTCCGCGTCGAAGACCGCGCAGGAATAGTCGAGGCGCTCCTTGATGTTGGTCGAGACGGACGTGTTGCGCAGCACCGCGCCCATCTGCTCCGCGATGGACATGAAGCGGTTGCCGAACACCTCCAGGCGCACCGGGTCGGGCCGCGAGAGGTCCGTCGGCGCGGGGCGGCGGGGTCCCGCCTCGTCGCTGAGCACGAGGATTCCCCGCTCGTCGACGCGCACGGCGAAGCCCGGATCGAGCACGACCGTACCCGTGTCCTCGAGGATCAGCGCCGGGCCGCGCAGGCGGGCGCCCGCCAGCAGGGACTCCCGGTCGTAGACCGGCGCGCGGGCGCGCCCCGCCCCGGGGAACCAGACGCTCTCGTGGCGCCGAGGGGCGGGCTCCTCGCCCTTCCGCTGGGCCGGCAGGGTGGGCAGCGCCGGCTGCCGCTGGGGCGCCCAGGCCTGGACGCGCGCCGTGACAATCTCGATCGACCGCTCGGGCCGGGTGTAGCCGAAGCGCGCGGCGTGCTCGGCCGCGAAGGCACCGACCCAGTCCGCGTCTTCGCGCTCGCGCACCGCGAGCGGCGTCTCGCTGCCCGCGTAACGCAGGTCGAGCCGCCGCTCGATGCGAACCTCGGCGGGCGCGACGCCTTCGGCGGCGAGCGCTGCGCGTCCTTCCCGCTCGAGCGCTGCCAGCCGCTCGCGCACGTCCGCGGGTAGCGGGGCGCTGCCCGAGAGCTCGACGCGCCCGGCGTCGCGATGGCCGTCCCAGCTCACGTCGGCCACGCCGATCCCGTAGGCCGAGAGGACACCCGCGAACGGGTGGAGCAGGACGGTCCGGATGCCCAGCTCGCGCGCGATCGCGCACACGTGCTGCCCGGCGGCGCCCCCGAAGCCCACCAGCGCGCGGTCGCGCGGGTCGACGCCGCGGGCCAGCGAAACCTGGGCGATGGCCTGGGCCATGCTGGAGTTCGCCACCTCCACGAAGCCGGCGGCGACCCGGTCGCCCGACAACGCATGACCGGCGCGGCGGAGCTCGCGCTCCAGCACCTTCAAGGCGTCGCTGGCTGGCTCTGCGTGCAGTGGGAAGGGAAAGCGATCGGGCTGGACACGCCCGAGGCTCAAGTTGACGTCGGTGAGCGCCAGCTCGCGCGCGCCCGTGCGTCCGTAGCAGAGCGGTCCGGGGTCCGCGCCCGCGCTCTCCGGGCCCACGGTCAAGCGAAAACCGTCGAAGCGACACAGCGAACCGCCACCCGCCGCCACCGTGTGGATGCGCAGCATCGGCGCCTTGACGCGGACGCCGCCGACGGCGGTCTCGAAGGCCCGCTCCACCTCACCGTCCTCGATCAGGGACACGTCTGTCGACGTTCCGCCCATGTCGAAGCCGATCGCGCTGGCGAAGCCCGCCGCCGCCGCCACGTGGGCCGCCCCGACGACTCCACCGGCCGGGCCCGAGAGCAGGGCCGTGGGGCCGCGGAAGCGGTCGGCGTCGGTGAGGCCCCCTGAGGACTGCATGAAGCGCAGCTCGGAGCCGGGCAGCGCGGCGCGCAGCGCGCTCACGTGCTCGCGCAACAGCGGCGTGAGGTAGGCGTCCACGGTCGTCGTCTGGCCTCGCGCCAGCAGCCCCATCTCGCGCGCCACTTCGTGCGAAGTCGTGACGAAGGGAAAGCCCACCTCTTCGGCCAGCGCGCGCAGCAGGCGCTCGAGCTCCGGGTAGGCGTAGGCGTGAATCAGGACGATCGCAGCCGAGTCGATGCCGGCGCGGCGCGCGGCCGACAGCGCCTCCCGCGCGGCGTCGGCGTCGAAGGGCTCGACCTCCGCGCCGTCGGCCGCCACGCGGCCAGCCACTTCCAGCGCCGTGCGGTGCAGCGGAGCCGGCTTCTCGATGCGCAGCGCGAACAGCTCCGGGCGTTCCTGGGTGCCGATGGCCAGCACGTCGCCCAGACCCCGGTTGGTGACGAGTACGGTGGACGCGCCGGTGCGCTCGAGCAGCGCGTTGGTCGCGACCGTCGTCCCCAGCTTCACGCGGCACGGGGGCAGCGCCCCGCCGTTTTTGAGCGCGGCGCAGCGCTCCAGGATCGCGCGGATACCCTCGAGCGGCGCCGTGTCCGAGGAGAGCAGCTTGGCGGTGTGGAGTGCGCCGTCGGGGGCGAGGCCGATGCAGTCGGTGAACGTGCCGCCGCGATCGATCCAGAACTCCCAGGACACGCCGCTCTAGCCTACGCCGCCGGCGCGCCGCAGGACCCGCCGCACGCCGTCCCGCATCACCGCGTCGCCGACGGCCCAGACGCCGGCCAGGCCGATGGCGCCGAACGCCGCAGCGCCCAGCGTCAGGTTGAGCAAGGCGCGCGGCGCGTCGCCCGGCGGCCGCTGGACCAGCTGGGCAGCGGCGGCCGCGGCTGCGGCGACCAGCGCGGCGCGCGTCCCCGTCGCCAACAGCCGGCCCAGCGGCGGGGAACCGTGCAGGCGGCGCGCGAGGCCGAGGGTGAGCAGTGCGTTGGTGCTCATGGCGAGCGCACCGGCGAGGGCCAGCCCGGATGGACCCAGGCGTTCGCCCAGGGCGAGGTACAGCGGGATCGCGGCCAGGGCCACCGCCGTGCTGAGCAGCATGGGCCGCCAGGTATCGCCGCGCGCAAAGAAGGCGCGCGAGGCGATCTGCTGCGCGACCCAGCCGGGGACGGCGAAGCAGAACACGCTGAGCAGGCCGGCCACGACCTCACTGTTGGCGCGGGTGAACGCACCGTGCTGGTAGACCAGCTGCACGATCGGCTGGGCCAGCGCGAACATCCCGGCCCCGGCCAGCAGCGCGAGGGCGAGGCCCGCCTGGAGGGTGCGCAGCAGCACGCGCTCGAGCTCCTCGCGCCGCCCAGCGGACCAGAGCTGCGCCAGCACGGGCAGCGCCGCCGCGGCGATCGCCTGTCCGACCACCGCCACCGGGGCCTGCATGAGCTGGCGGGCGTAGCCGAGCGAGGCGATCACCCCTTCGCCCAGCCGATTGCCGAACCAGCGGTCGTACCACTCGTCGACCGTGAGCAGGCTCAGGCCGAGCATCAGCGGTGCGGCCACCACGAGGTAGGCGAGCAGCTCGCGATCGAAGGGGGCGATGCGGATGCGCACGCGGACCCGCCCCCAGGCGTCGACCAGCGGAACGATCAGCGACCCGATCAACGGGCCGACCAGCGCGCCCCAGGCGAACCCCTCCACGCCGAGCCGGGGCCCGAGCGCGAGCCCGCCCGCGATGATCGCCCCGTTGTAGATGAGCGGTGCGGCGGCCTGGGCGCCGAAGCGACCGCGCGCCATCAGGACGGCGCGCACGATGCCGCCGCTCACGAAGAAGATCTGGGCTGGCAGCACGATGCGCGTGAGGCGGACCGCGAGTGCGCGGGTTTCGGCGTCGAAGTCCGCGAACTGGAGAGCGATCAGGGGCTCCGCCCACCACCACATGGCCGCGGTGAAAAGAATCGCCAGCGCACCCGTCGTGCCCAGCACGGTGGCGAAGAGTCGCTCCGCGTGCTGGCTGCCCCGCTCGCGCAGGGCCCGCGTGTAGAGCGGAATGAAGGCGATCGAGAGCGCCCCCCCCGCCAGGAAGTAGTTCAACATGTCCGGGATCTGGAAGGCGGCCCGATAGGCGTCCGCCTGCGCGCTGACACCCACCTGGTTGGCCAGCACCGCCTCGCGCAGGTAGCCGAGCGCGCGGGAGAGCAGCACGCTCGCAGCCAACAGCACGGCCGCCGCCCCCACGCGCATCGCCCGCGGTCGTTCGGATCCCGGTTCCGGCAAGAGCCCCCCGGCGCCGGAGTATCGCAGGGCTAGAGCGGATTGCGCTCCGCGGCGTCGAGCCCCGCGATCTCGCCCTTGCCGATCCGAGCCCGCAACGCCTGGGCGTTGCCGATCCGCACCGGGCGGTGGCCGCGCCGGCGGATCGCCGCCTCCAACACCTCGACGGTCGCCTCGGGCTCGTACTCGGCCTCCGCGTGCGGAGCCTCACCGCGCCGGCGCGGAGCGCTGCCGAGCAGGTCGTAGACGAGTCCCACGGCCGGCGGCGCGATGGGCGCCGAGCATACCTCCCCGACGGAAGACCGCGACGCGGCCGCTGCGCCGACCCGCCCGCACCCACGGCTATGCTTGGCCGGGCCATGGTCCGCGTCGCGGCGCTGCTGCTCACGCTGTTGACCGGTTTCAGCGGGTTGGTCTACGAGGTCACCTGGCAGAAGCTGCTGGCCACGCTGCTCGGTTCCCACAGCGAGGCCACGGCCGCGGTGCTCGCCCTGTTCCTGGGAGGGCTCGCGCTCGGCTACGCGCTGTTCGGCTCGCTCACGCGCCGGCGCGTCGCCGTCGCGGCCGCCGCCGGGCGCCCGCCCAGGCTGCTGGTCCTGTACGGCGTTATCGAAGCGCTGATCGGGGTTTACGCCCTGGTCTTCCCAATCCTCTTCAGGGCGGCCCAGAGCGTTTCGCTGCTCGGCCCCCAGGCCGGCGGCGGCCTGGGCTTCGCGTTCGACGTGGTGCTCTCGGCCGTGCTGATCGGACCGCCCTCCGTGCTGATGGGCGCGACGATCCCCGTGCTGACCCAGGCGCTGGCGCGCTCTCTGGCCGACGCCACCCGCTTTCACGCGCTCGTCTACGGCGTCAACACCGCCGGCGCGTTCGCAGGCGCACTGGCGGCCGGCTACTGGCTGGTCCCGGCGCT
>JAZFWH010000343.1:0-3903 GCA_036482635.1 Myxococcota bacterium | reverse complement strand
CGGTGAGGGGGCGCCGCCCGTGCCCATCCTGAAGAACGTCCTCGGGCTCGACCTCGGCAGCCACTGCGTCAAGGCCGTGGAGTTCCGGAAGACGCTGCGCGCCTTCGAGGCGGTGAAGCTGCGCTCGGAGCCGCGCGGCAACGGCGAGCTCCCGTTGGCCGAGCTCGTGGAGCGCTTCGTGCGCCTGCACCGGCTCACCACCGATCACGTGGTGTCGGCGCTGCCCGGCGACCGCACTTCGTCCCGCCGCCTCAGCTTCCCCTTCCGCGACGCCCGCAAGCTGTCGATGGCCGTGCCCTTCGAGGTGGAGGGCGACCTGCCGTTCGACATCGAAGACGTGATGGTGGATTGGGAGATCGTGGGCGGCGATCGGCAGAAATCGGAGGTCGTGGCCACGATCGCCCAGCGCGGCGACGTGTCGAGCCTGGTCGAGGTGCTGCGCGCCGCCGGCTGCGAACCGCGCACCCTCGAAGCGGAGGGGCTCGTGCTCGGCAATCTGGCGGCCGTCTTCGATCTGCCGGGCACGCGCCTGCTGGCCGACATCGGCCACCGCAAGACGGTCTTCTGCCTGCTCGTGGACGGGCGGGCGGTGGCGGCGCGGACGGCGCCCGTGGGAGGAGCGGCGCTGACCCAGAGCCTGGCGCTGGACTGGGGGCTGGACGAGGCCGACGCGGAGCGGCTGAAATGCGAGGAGGGCGTGTTTCCCGAGGGCCTGGGCAGCTCCACCCCCAAGGTCGCGGAAGCCCTGGAGCGGCTGGCGCGCGAGACGATGCGCACCCTGGAAGCGCTGGAACCGCTGCTGGCGGGCCCACAGGGCCAGCCGGTCGAGGAGATCACCCTGTTCGGGGGCAGCGCCCAGCTCGACCGCATCGACGAGTTTCTGGCGGAGCGGACCGGCGTGCCCGTCGCGCGCCTCGGTCTCCCCACGCCGGGGCGGGGGAAGGGGTTGGCCGCGGGCGGCTCACAGCTGCTGTTCGCTCCGGCCATCGCCCTGGGCCTGCGCGGCACGGCGCAGGCGAGAACGCGCACGAACTTCCGCCGGGAGGAGTTCGCGGTGCGGATCGACCTGGGCCACTTCGGCCGGCAGTTCCGCCCGACCGCGACCCTCGCCGCCGTGGCGCTGGCCCTGGCGATGGCCAGCTTCGTCACCAGCACGGTCCTGGAGGGACGCCGCGCGGCGGCCCTCGAGCGGGAGGTCGCCCAGCTGTACAGCGAGGCCTTCCCGGGCGAGCCAGCTCCCCCCAACGCCCTCTCCGCCCTGCGCGAGGCACTGCGCTCCGCCCACGAGCGCGCCGAGTTCCTGGGCGTCTACGGCGGGAACCACTCGGCGCTGGATCTGCTGACCGAGATCTCCAAGCGCGTGCCCGGCGACCTCGAAGTCGTCTTCGAGGAGCTCAGTATCGATCGCCAGACCATCCGCATGCGCGTACACGCCGACAGCTTCGAGGCGGCCGACCGACTCGGCGCCGAGCTCGCGCGCTTCGCACCGTTCGCCCAGGCGCGCATCGGCGCCATCGAGACGGACCGCCGCAGGGGCGGGAAGAACTTCAACGTCACCATCAGCCTGGCGTCACCGGAGGAGCGCGTGTGAGCGCCCTGTGGCGCCGTCTGCTGGCGGCCTTCGGGGATCTCGCCCCCCGCGAGCGCCTCCTGGTGCTCGGCGCCTCCGGAATGATCGCCGTGTGCCTGGTGTACGTCGCGGTGGTGATGCCGGCGCTCAGCTTCGGGGACGGAATCCGCCAGCGCGCCGAGGCGGCGGAGACACAGCTCCAGGCGATGCGCCGGCTGCGGCACGAGTTCGACGACGTCAACCGCAGGCTGGGCGCCGTCGAGCAGCGCATCCAGAGCGGCCCCACCGGCAACCTGCGCACGACCCTGGAGACCCTGGCCCAGAAGGCGACCGTGAAGGTGGAGTCGATGGAACCCCAGGCCTCCCCGGCCAACGAGCGCTACCGCGAGACCAAGGTCGCCGTGGGCCTCCAGGGAGTCACGCTCCCCCAGACCGTGAACTACCTGCACCAGATCGAGTCGGCGGACCAGCTCCTGTCGGTGAAGAGCCTGCGCATCCGCACGCGCCCGGAGAAGCCCGAGCTGCTGGATGTGACCTTCACCGTCTCGTCGTTCGAGCCCCTGTAGAGTGGAGAGCGGTTCCGGAAGCAGGCGGTCCCGCCCCGTACGCGTCGTATGGATCGCCGCCGCCGGCTTCCTGCTGGTGGCGTTCTTCATCTACCTCGGCTTCCCCTACGACCGGCTGGCCGACGTCGTGGCGGCCGAGGCGAGCCAGTCGACGCCGATCCAGCTCCGCATCGCCGGCATGGGGCCGCGCCTCGGCCTGGCCGGGCCCGGCATCGAGCTCACCGGGGTGCGCGCCACCTGGGAAGGCGAGACGCTCATGCTGGACTACGCCCGGCTGCGCCCCGCGTGGTCGCTCGCCTGGCTCCGGGGCCAACCCGTGGTCCACGCGGAGGTGGCGGGACCGATGGGCGACGGCTGGGGCACCGTCGGCACAGACGGCCGCTGGAAGGCGGACCTGCGCGACGTGGACCTGGCGCGCATGCCGCTGGGGAGGCTCTGGCCGGGCAGCGACCTGACGGGCCGGGCAGACGCCTCGCTGGACCTCCGTCGCGTCGAGGAGGGCGTGCAGGGGGCGCTGACCTTCGAGGCGCGCGACGGGTCACTGGCCGCCCCCGGCCTGCCGGTGGCGATCCCCTACGATCGGCTGAGCGGGGAGCTCGAGATCGGCGGTGACGCCCTCGTTTCGGTGAAGGCCTTCCAGCTGGAGGGACCGCTGGTCAGCGCCGAGCTGAGCGGCAGCATCGGACGGGCGCGCAGCTTCCAGGCCGCGCCGCTGCGCCTCCAGCTGCGCCTCACGGCGGACCCGTCGCTGCGGGCGCCCCTCGAGCAGGCGGGTCTGCGCATCGGGCGCGACGGCTCGGCTCGGCTGCACATTTCGGGCACACCGTCGCGGCCCCTCGTACGCTAGAACTGCGGGGACCCGAGCCGGAGCGCAACGCCGATGGCTGCCGACGCGCTGCAGAAGGTGTTCAAGACGCTGTCGGATCCGACGCGCGTGCGGATCCTCGCGCTGCTCGAGCGCGAGGAGCTGGCCGTGCAGGAACTGATGGAGGTGCTCGGGATGGCCCAGTCCCGGGTGTCCCGCCATCTGGCGATCCTGCGAGAGGCGGGGCTGCTGGCGGACCGCCGCGACGGCACCTACGTCTTCTACCGCTTCGCCCCGCCCGCCGAGGGGCCCTGGCGCGACACCTGGGAGCTGGTGCGCCGCACGCGGCGCGACGATCCGACCGCTGAGCGCGACGCCGCAGCCCTGACCCGGGTGATGGATGCGCGGGCGGCGCGCACGCGGCGCTTCTTCGACTCGGTCGGACCTGAGTGGGACGCGCTGCGCAAGATCTTCAACGACGACGCCCTGCGCGCCCGCGCCGTCGCGCGCCTGGTCGACCCCGAGCTCCGCGTCGCCGACATCGGAACGGGCACCGGCGTGCTCGCCCTCGAGCTCGGCCGGTTGGGTCTGCGCGTGGTCGCGATCGACAACTCGACGCGCATGCTCGACGCCGCGCGGGCCAAGCTCGAACGCGAGGACGTGTCGGGCGTCGAGCTGAGGCTGGGGGAGGCCAGCGCCCTGCCCCTGGCGGACGGCGAGGTCGACGCCGCCCTCGCCCACATGGTGCTCCACTACCTGCCCTCGCCCGGGGAGGCGATCCGGGAAATGGCGCGCGCGGTGGCCCCGGGCGGAACCGTGGTGGTGGTCGACTTCGTGCGCCACACCCACGAGTGGATGCGCCAGGAGCTCGGCGTCAGCTGGCTCGGCTTCGCGGGCGAAGAGGTCGAGGGCTGGTTCGGCGAGGCCGACCTGCGGGACTTCCGCTGCGAAGTGCACGAGGG
>JAZFWH010000342.1:0-2036 GCA_036482635.1 Myxococcota bacterium | reverse complement strand
AGAGGTTTCTCGAGAGGGTCGAGCTGGCCCGGAGGATCGTGCCCGGGATCGCGCTCAGCACCGATATCATCGTGGCTTTTCCGGGCGAGACGGATGGGGAGTTCGAGGAGACGCTTTCGTTGCTGAGGGAGGTCCGGTTCGACGATGCTTACCTTTACAGGTTCTCGCCGCGCGATGGGACGCCGGCGACCCGCTTCCCGCCGGAGGAGTTCGTGCCTGCGGATGTCGCGAGTGCCCGTCTGGAGCGGGTGATCGACGTGCATCGGAGCCTGCAGCTCCAGGTGAACCGGGGGGAGCTCGGATCGGTGCTTGAGGTGCTCGTGGAGCGGGAAGCCCGCTCGCCGGGCGACGTGCTCGGGAGGACCGCCACGAACAAGGTCGTGGCCTTCCAGGGTGGAGACGAGCTGATCGGGTGCTACAGGGATGTGCGACTGACCGCCACGACCGGTGCCACTTTTTCCGGAGAGGCCGTGTGAGAATCTGGGTCCGGGCCCTCTCGTTCCTGGCTGTGGCCGGGCTGTCCTTCGGGTTCGCGGCGGCGAACGCGTCCGAGCGGGTCACGTTGCGTCTAGGAATCGTGACCCTGCGCGGGGTCTCTCTACCGGTCGTGGTGTTCGCGGCGGTCCTGCTGGGGATGATCGCGGTCTTCCTTGTGGGTCTTCGCGCCGACCTTCGGGCCCGCGAACGGCTGCAGCGCTATCGTCACGCGCTCGAGGACAGGGAGTAACCGCCAGGCCGCTCCTCGCTCGACCGGGGCCGCTCACCCTCGCTGCGGTCCTGATGTGCGTGGGCGTCGCCGCAGGCCTGCGCGCCACCATGCCCCCTTCGGCGAAATGGGTCGTCCTTCTCGCCGCCGCCGCTCTCTTCGTCCCGGTCGTCCTCGCCCGGAGCCGGGTTCCCGCGAACGTTCGGCCAGCGAAACCGAACGTGCCTCTCCTGCTGGCTGCTGCGTTTTGCGGAGGGCTGGCGCCCGGCCTCGAGGCGGGCTCCCGTGCCAGAGCGGCGTGCGTGGCGGAGATCTCGAACGGCGATCCCGTAGAGATCCAGGGCTGGCTGGCGGCCTCTCTCGGCGGATCGCGGCTCCGAAGCCAGCGCTCCTGGTCCGGCACAGCCACGGGTCGGGCGAGCCGCAGAACGGTCCGCGCCACCCTTCTGGATCCCGTTCTTCGCTGGCAGGGGAGAAGCTGCCGGCTCTCGGAGCTGGAGGTGCGTCTGCGCGCGAGCGACCACCGAGCGCCCGCCGGCACCGCCGTGAGCGTACGTGGGACGTGGTCGGCGTATGGTCGGCCGGGCGCCTGGCCGCGACGCGCGACCCGCCATGGCACCATCCGCGGCGAGGCGGAGGCCGCGCCGGAGGGAGCTGGGCGATCCGCGAAGCTCGGGATGCTGCGCTCGCTCCGTGCGTCCGCGATCCATCGCTTGGAGGGACGCCTGCCGGCTGACGTGGCGCCTGCTGCGGTGGCCATTATCCTGGCCAGCCGAGACCAGCTGGACGCGGACACCAAGCGCTCCTTCGCGGAGGCCGGCCTCGCTCACCTCTTGGCGATCTCCGGCCTGCACGTCGGGATCCTCGCTGCGGTGGCCCTCGCGCTGCTCGGGCCCATCCTCCCCGGGGCCTACCGCTTCCCGATCGCCGCGGTACTGGTCCTGGGCTACGTGCTCTTGATCGGTGCGCCGCCGGCGGCGGTGCGCGCCGCGCTTCTGTTCGCCGGCTATGCGGTGAGTCGGATGCGCGGCAGCCCGCTCCGCCTGATGGACCTGCTGGGAGCGGCGGCGGCGGTCGCGGTACTCGCGGATCCGCTCATACTCGTGGAACCGGGTTTCCAGCTGTCGTTCGCGGGGTTCGGGGGCCTCATGCTGGGCGACTCGGTCGTCCGGCGCCTTCGGACGAGCCGGGCCTGGAAGGGGCCTGCCACCCGACCCGGGCGGATCCGGCGCGGATTCCACGGTCTGCTCCGCAGCTTGGGGGCGAGCGGTGGGGCCTTCCTGCTGACCGCGCCGATCGCGGCCTGGCACTTCCAGCGTGTGGCACCGGT
>JAZFWH010000341.1:0-6387 GCA_036482635.1 Myxococcota bacterium | reverse complement strand
CCAGCCAGAGCGGTCCGGGCGACGCGCCCGCTTCGCCGAGTGGCAGCCGGGCGGCCGCGCTCTCGACGCCCATCAGGGTCCAGCGGGCGACGCGCTCGGCGACGAACAGCAGCGCCTGGCTCGACTCGGCCGCGGGACGCAGCGCCGCCAGCCCGGCGGCCAGCGCCGCCGGCAGCAGGGCGCAAGCCGTCCAAGGAACGGCGATCGCGTTCGCGAGCAGCCCCAGGGGCGCCGCGCGCCCCAGCTGCCAGGCCGCGAGCGGCGCGGTCACGGCCACGGCCGTTGCCGATGCGCGCAGGCCGTCCACGAGGGCGCGCCGAGCGCGGCTTCGCGTCCGCGGTGCCTCGCGCGGAAGGCGCGCAGCGGCCGCCACCAGCGCCGCGCTGGCGACGAACGAGAGCTGGGCGCCGGCCTCGAACAGCGCGTGCGGCTCGAACGCGAGGACCGCGATCGCGGCGGCGGCCAACGGGTGGCCGCGCGCGCCGGGCCCCCCGCGCGCCACAGCCAGGCCCGCGCCGAGCAGGAAGACGAGCGAGCGCCGCACGGGAACCGCCCAGCCCGACAGGAGTGCGTAGAGCGCAGCCGCGACCAGCGCGAGCGCGAGCCCACCGCGTCGGGTGTCCCAGCGCGCGGCCAGTGCCGCGCTGCGGCCCAGGCTGGCGCGGAACCCGGCGAACACCAGCGAGGCGACCAGCACCAGGTGCAGGCCGGACACCGCCAGCAGGTGCGCGAGGCCGAGGCGCGCAAAGGCCTCGCGCGTCTCGGCCGACAGGTCGCGGCGGTCGCCGAACGCGAGCGCGCGCAGCAGGGCGCCGCCGGGACCCGCCGCTGAGACCCGCCCGCCGAGCTCGACGCGCCGGCGCTGCAGGCCGGCGAGCGGCCGCAGGCCCTCGCGTTCGGGCAGGCGCGCGTGGAGTGCCGGATGGACCAACCGAGCCAGCGCACCGACGCCCCGCCGCTCCAGGCGGCGCTCCCGCGAACGGGAGCCCGGGTTGCGTAGCGCGCGCGGCGGGCGCAACCGCACGCGCGCGCGCACGCGCGCGCCGGGCAGCGCGTCCTCCAGTGCGGGCAGGCCGTCGGGCGTGCGCGCGCCGAGCAGCACCACGCGCTCGGGCACGGGCGGGTCGCCCGCTTCGGTCGCGACCACCGCGTCGAGCCCAACCCGCAGCCAGCCGGCGCCGCGGGTCGCCTCGCGCACCGTGCCCTCGATGGTGAGCTCGACGGGACCCGCCGGACGCCAGCGCGCGGCGGCGTCGAGCTGCGCGCCCAGCGCGAGCGCACCCGCCGCGCAGGCGCAGACGGCGGCGAGCACGGCGAGCCCGACCGCACTGCGCAGGCACGCCGCGCCGAGGCCGAGTGCACTCGCACCCAGCACCAGCGCCGCGTCGGGGCGCAGCAGGCCGCGATCGGCCAGCACGATGCCGAGAACCTGGGCGCCAGCGAGTAGCGGGAGAAGTCGCCGCAGCGCGCCACCGCGGGACCGGGGTGGACAACGGTACTGGAACTGCGCGCGCGGCGCCGGCGGTCAGTGGAGCGTCGGTGCGCGGTCCTTGCCGGTCCGGCTGCGCAGGCGGAACACGTACGCCGAAAGGGTTCGCAGACCTTCCTCGAGCTTGCCGAGCTCGCCCGAAAAATCCTGCATCAGCCGCTGGACTTCCTTCAGGTCGCGCGCGTCCGGGGGCGGTCCGCTCCAGTCGTCGCGGTGCACGCCGTAGGCTGCGGTGACGCCACTCAGGATGGCGTCGTACTCCGCGGGCGACAGATCCGTGGCGATCGAGGCCAGGCGGTCCGCCACGGGCTGGGAGAACTCGCGCGCCACGCCCTTGCGCTCGAGATCGGCTCGGATCTGCCGAGCGCCAGCGAGACCCGGACCCGCACACCGGGCGTTCCACTTGTCGTGCATCGCGTTGCCTCCGCCTGCGGCCCGCAGGCCGCAAGCCCGTCAGGCCGTGCAAGGAGCAAGATCGGTGCCACGCGGTGTGGGGCGGCAAGTCGCTGCGCCAGGGCCGCGCAACCGCGCCGAAAAATCCGGTGCCGAGTCGAGCCCCCCCGGGGTGACAGAAGCCCGGCCTGTGGGGTCCGCGCTCCCCTTTTGGGAACCGGCGTTCCCCAGCGTCCACACTGGGCGGGACCCGCCGATCGCTCGGCTCAGAGCCTCACGTCGGTGATCGATTGCGGCCCCTTCGCTAGGACGCGGGCTCGGCCCCGGACGACACGGCATCGAAAAAGCGCTGGATCGTCGCCGCGTCGCGCGCGGAGATGCCGGACACGGCGGCCAGCTCGGCCTCGCCCGCCTCGCGCACCGCGCGCAGGGATCCGAGCTCGCGCAACAGGGCTCGGCGCTTGCTGGGGCCGATGCCGGGCAGCTCTTCGAGAATCGAGGTCATGCCGACCTTGGCGCGCAGCGCGCGCTGGAACTCGATGGCGAAGCGGTGCGCCTCGTCGCGCACACGCTGCAGGAACAGCAGGCCGCGCGAGCTGGGCGACAGCATGACCGGGTCCTTGCGCCCGGGCCGATACACGCGTTCCGCCTTGAGACCTCCGGAGCGCCGCACGCGGGGCTGTGCGCTCTCCTCGTCCCGCTCCTTGGCCAGGCCGATCGCCTCGGCCTCGAGTCCCGCGTCGCGCAGCGCCGCACTGACCACCCCGAGCTGGCCCTTCCCGCCGTCGACCATGATCAGATCGGGAAGCGGCTCGCTCTCCACCCGTGCCAGCCGGCGCTGCATCACTTCGCGCAGGCACGCGAAGTCGTCGTCCGCCGCCGCTTCGCGAATCCGGTAGTGTCGATAGTCTACCTTGCTCGGCTGACCGTCCTGGAACACCACGCGGCTGGCGACCGCGAGCGTTCCGTAGAAGGTCGAGACGTCGTAGCCCTCGATGCGCCGCGGCAACGACTTCAGATCGAGGCGTTCACGCAGCTCGGCGAACACCGCGTTCAGGCTCTCGCGCGCCTCGAGCCGACGCGACAGGCCCAGGTCGGCGTTGGCGGTAGCCATGCCCAAGAGCTCGTGCAGCGCACCGCGGCGCGGCTGGCGGATCGACACCCGGCGGCCCGCGCGCTCGACGCAGAGCGCTTCGAGCGCACCGTCATCGTCGATCGGCGTGGGTGTCAGCACCTCGGCGGGGATCTGCCGGCCCTCCTCCGCGGCGTAGTACTGGCCCAGGAACGAGCTCATCACCTCGCCGTCATCGAGGCGCACGTCCGAGAAGCCGTAGCCCTGCGTCCCGATCACGCGCCCGTCGCGCACGTGCAGCACCTGCACCTCGACCTCGCCGCGCTGCCGCGCCAGGCCGAACACGTCGCGGTCCACCGGGCGCTCGGCGACGATCTGCTGGCGCTCGACCGTGCGCTCGACGGCCGCGATCCGGTCCCGCAGTCGCGCCGCCTCCTCGAAGCGCTCCTCCTCGCCCGCCGCCGCCATGCGCCGCCGCAGCTCTTCCACCAGCTCGTCCGAGCGACCGCGCAAGAAGAGCGCCGTGCCGCTCACCAGCTCCGCGTAGGCGGGCTCGTCCACCAGCCCACAGCAGGGGCCCGCGCAGCGCTTCATCTCGTACTCGATGCAGGGTCGGCCGCGGCGGGCGTAGTCGCGGAAGCTGCTGTCGCTGCACGAGCGCAGCGGGAAGATCTTGCGCAGGTTGGAGATGGCCGCGTGCAGCGAGACGCTCGACGTGTAGGGTCCGAAGTACTGGGCCCCGTCCTGGCGAAACTTGCGCACCTGGGTCAGCCGCGGCCAGGCGTCCCGCGGGTCGAGGCGCAGCGCCAGGTACTGCTTGTCGTCGCGCAGCCGCACGTTGAAGGGAGGCCGGTACTGCTTGATCAGCTCGTTCTCGAGCAGCAGCGCGGCCTTCACGTTCGGGGTCACGACCACATCGATGTCGCGGGTGCGCTCCAGGAGCTGGGGCACGCGCACCCGGCCATCGCCGCCGCCGAGATAAGAGCGCACCCGCGAGCGCAGATTCTGCGCCTTGCCGATGTAGAGGACCTTGCCCCGTTCGCTCTTGAACAGGTAGACGCCCGCGCCGGTCGGCAGCGCCTCGGCCCGCTCGGCGAGATCCACGCTCACCCCACCCCCAGACGCTCCGACTCGAGCGCCTGGATGCGGTCGCGCAGCTCCGCCGCCCGCTCGAACTGCAGCTCGCGGGCCGCCTCCCGCATCTCGCGGCGGAGCCCCTCGATCAGCTCTGCCAGTTCGTGGGGCGGAATGGCCGCCTCCGGCCGCTCGGCGACCACCGGCACGGTGACGTAGTCCCGCTCCCAGATCGACTCGCGCAGGCTGGAGATGCGTTTGACGATCGTGCGCGGCGTGATGCCGTGCTCCTGGTTGTAGCGCTTCTGCAGCTCCCGCCGCCGATCGGTCTCGGACAGCGTCGCGCGGATCGAGTCGGTCTCCTTGTCCGCGTACAGGATGACCGCGCCGTTCACGTTGCGCGCCGCGCGACCGATGGTCTGGATCAGGGAGCGCGTGGAGCGCAGAAAACCCTCCTTGTCGGCGTCCAGGATCGCCACCAGCGAGACCTCCGGGATGTCGAGTCCTTCGCGCAACAGGTTGATCCCCACCAGCACGTCGAACTTCCCCTCGCGCAGCTCTCGGATGATCTCCATCCGGTCGATGGTCTTGACGTCGCTGTGCAGGTAGCGCACGCGCACGCCGAGCTCCGAGTAGTAGTCCGTCAGCTCCTCGGCCATGCGCTTGGTGAGCGTCGTGGTCAGCACCCGCTCCCCGGCCTCGACGCGGGCGCGGATCTCGCCGAGCAGGTCGTCCACCTGGCCGCCCGCCGGGCGGACCTCGACGCGGGGATCGATCAGGCCCGTCGGCCGGATGATCTGCTCGACCACCACGCCCCCCGAGCGCTCGAGCTCGTACGCCGCCGGGGTGGCCGACACGTAGATGCGCTGGGGCGCGCGCGCCTCCCACTCGTCGAAGCGCAGCGGCCGGTTGTCCAGGGCCGACGGCAGCCGCCAGCCGTATTCGACCAGGGTCTCCTTGCGCGCCCGGTCGCCGCGGGACATGCCGCCGATCTGGGGCACGCTGATGTGGCTCTCGTCGAGGACCACCAGCTTGTCGTCGGGGAAGTAGTCGAAGAGCGTGTACGGGGTCTCTTCGGGGGCGCGGCCGTCGAGCCAGCGCGAGTAGTTCTCGACACCGTGGCAGAAGCCCATCTGCTCGAGCATCTCGAGGTCGTAGAGGGTGCGCTGCTCCAGACGCTGGGCTTCGAGCAACTTCTCCCCGGCGCGCAGCCGGGCCAGCTGCTCCTGGAGCTCCCCGCGGATGCCCTCGATCGCCTCCTTCAGGATCTGCTCGGTGGCCACGTAGTGGCTGGCCGGATAGACCATCGCGCGCTTGGGCCGCCCGACCACCGTGCCACGCAGGGGGTCGACCTCGGCGATCGCGTCGACCTCGTCGCCGAAGAACTCGATGCGCAGGGCGCGCTCCGCCTCGTACTGCGGGAACACCTCGACCACGTCGCCCCGCACCCGGAAGGTGCCGCGATGGAAGTCCACGTCGTTGCGCTCGTAGAGCATGTCGACCAGGCGCCGCAGCAGGTCGTCGCGGGGCAGGTTCATGCCCGTCTCGAGGTAGGCGTGCATCGAGCCGTAGGTGGCGGGCGCCCCCAGGCCGTAGATGGAGGAGACGCTGGCGACGACCAGCACGTCGCGGCGCGTCAGCAGCGAGTGGGTCGTCGAGTGGCGGAGCTTGTCGATCTCGTCGTTGATCGACGAGTCCTTCTCGATGTAGGTGTCGGTGGACGGGATGTAGGCTTCGGGCTGGTAGTAGTCGTAGTAGGAGACGAAGTACTCGACGGCGTTCTCCGGAAAGAGCTGCTTGAACTCCGAGTAGAGCTGGGCCGCCAGAGTCTTGTTGGGCGCCATCACCAGGGTGGGCCGGTTCAGGCGCTCGACGGCACAGGCGATCGTGAACGACTTGCCGCTGCCGGTGACGCCCAGCAGCGTCTGGTGCGGATCGCCGCGCTTGACGCCCTCGACGAGCGCCTCGATCGCCTGGGGCTGGTCGCCCTTGGGCGTGAAATCGGAGACCAGCCGGAACGGGCGGTCCTCCCGGGCCCGACTCACCGCCGCCTCCGGCGTCGTGGTCGATCTCTTCACCCCCGCCTCCAGCGCGGGCCTTGCGGGGTGTCGTCGATGGTGATGCCCTCGGCGGCCAGCGTGTCGCGGATGCGGTCGGAGGCGGCGAAGTCCCGCTGGCGGCGCGCCTGCTCGCGCTCGGCGACCAGGGCGTCGATGCGCGGGTCGGTCTCCTGCAGCTGCGCCCGCGGCACGGCGTTCGCCAGGTCGAGGCCGAGGAACTCGTCGAACTCGCGCAGCAACACCCAGCGCTCCGCGTCGCCGAGCTCGGCGTTGCGCGCCGCCTCCCAGGCCACCGCCAG
>JAZFWH010000340.1:0-2135 GCA_036482635.1 Myxococcota bacterium | reverse complement strand
CGAGTCCTCGGGCTTGCACGTCGCGGGACGCTCGCCGAGGAGATCTCCCACAGGCACGCTCGATGACGACCGGCCGTGTTCGGAGAGCGCGCGCACGAGGTCGCGCTCCGACAGGACCCCGAGAAGGATCCCTCCGTCGTCGAGGATCACGAGCGAGCCGATCCCCTTGGCCGTGAGCCGCTGAGCTGCCTCCCCGACGGTCGTCTGGGATTTCGCTGTCTCTACGTGGGGTCCCTTGCGCCGGAGAATCGAGTTCACGTTCATCGTCTGAACCTCCTGGGTGACGATGGGCGGCACCTGACGAGTCGGATGAGCCGCGCGTCTCGAGGTTACGACGCCCCGGCGGATTCCCGCGTAACGCAACCGCCGCCCACACCGTAGTAGAAAACGGCACGCGTCGCGCCACGCGGCGAGGTGCGCCCCGGGGTCATCACGCTGGTGCATCCGCGGCAGCCTGTTCGCCATCGGCCTCATGATTGTCGGGGCGGGGGGCAGCGGCCGCCTGGACCCGCGGGTCTACGGGGTGCTCGGCCCCGTGGCGATCTTCGCGGTGGCCTTCGCCTTCCAGGCCGTGGCCTGGCTGGCGGCGGGCGCCGTCTCTCTGGGCAGCAACGACCGCCTGGCGATCGTCATCGAGGCCACGGTGCGCAACACGAACCTCGCGATCCTGGTGAAGGCGTCGGCCTTCCCCGCCCGGCTCGGGTAGCCGGACCCGATCGGCGACGGCATGCTCTTCGCCGCGCTGCTCTACGGGGGCGTCGCGCTCCTGGCGGCGACCCCGCCGGTGCTCTGGCACCGCGCCGGGGCGAGCCCTGGCGGGCGCAGGACTTCGGGGACTGAGCTAGAGAGCCTCGAGGATCGCCTCGGCGCTGCTGACCTCGAACGCCATGGGCTTCTCGACGTGGAGCGCGGTCACGACGCCGTCGTCGATGATGGCCGCGTAGCGCTGGGATCGCGTCCCCATGCCGAAGTTCGAGGCGTCGAACTCCAGGCCGAGGGCGCGGGTGAGCTCGGCGCTGCCATCGGCCACCATCGTCACCTTGCCGCCCGCGTTGTGCTCCCTGCCCCAGGCGCCCATCACGAACGCGTCGTTGACGGAGACACACAGAATCTCGTCGACCCCCTTGGCGCGGATCTCGCCGGCCTTCTCCACGAAGCCCGGAAGGTGCTTGGCTGAGCACACGGGCGTGAACGCGCCGGGGAGCGCGAACAGCACCACCTTCTTCCCGGCGAGCAGCTCACCGATCTTCCTCTTCTCACCGCCGCTCTCTCCCGCGACCTGGACTTCCACCTCGGGAATCCGCGCGCCTACCCGAATCGCCATGGGGGACCTCCTTCCCTGGGTTCGTCGATCGACGGCCGTAGTCTAGGCTGCCGCGGGTGGAAAGAGAAAGAGCGGGGCTCGGACTACCATGGCCGGACCATGGGTCACGGCAAGCAGAGCGCGGGGATCCTCCTGTTCCGCCGGACCGCAGGGACCGTCGACGTGTTCCTCGTCCACCCGGGCGGCCCCTACTTCGCGCGCAAGGACGCCGGTGTCTGGTCGCTTCCCAAGGGCGAGGTGGAAGCGGACGAGGACCCGCTCGACGTGGCGTTTCGCGAGTTTGCCGAGGAGACGGGCCAGAGCGTCGAGACCTGCGCGCCGAGCGCGCCGCCCCGGTCCCTCGGAACCGTGCGTCAGCGCGGCCGGAAGGTCGTCGCCGCCTGGGCCGTCGAGGGCGACTGGCCCCCCGGCGCCGAGCTGGTGAGCAACACCTTCGAGATCGAGTGGCCGCCCCGCTCGGGCCGGCGGCGGAGGTTCCCCGAGGTGGATCGCGGCGGCTTCTTCCGATCGACGAGAAGATCAACGCCGCCCAGGTCGAGCTACTCGATCGGCTGCTGGCGGGTCTCGACCCAGCGGAGGGCGACGCTGCGGCTGGCTGATCTCGTCGAGACCTCGAAGCGGATCGCGCGGACCCGGTCCCGCCTCGAGAAAGTCCGCGCGGACCGCGAACCCACTAGGCGCGCACGCGAGGGTCGCTGCAGGATGCGGACGCAAGGCCTCTGTCCGACGCGAAGGGGGGCCCATACTGTCGGTCGCATGGGGGACGCCCGGCGTGACCGCATCCGTCGTCGCGGGCGTGCGCGCGTGGGTC
>JAZFWH010000339.1:0-9639 GCA_036482635.1 Myxococcota bacterium | reverse complement strand
CGTTGGGCACGCTGAGCATGAGCAGCCCGCCGGGCCGGAGCGCGCGACGTACCGCGAGCAGGAAGTCCAGCGCTTCGGGCCGGGTCAGGTGCTCGAGGATGTTCAAGAAGAAGAGCGCGTCGAGGGAACCGGCGCATCGCGCGAGGAAGTCAGACGCGTCTTCCTCGCGGAGGCGGTCGCGGGGCACGAGGACGGCCGCCTGCTCGAGTTGCTCGCGGCTCTGGTCTACACCCTCGGCGTCGAAGCCCCGCTCGCGCAGCCACCACACTACCTGACCGGTGCCGCAGCCGAGGTCCACCACCCGGGCATCCGGTGGCAGGGTGCCCGTGAGGGCGCCGAAGGTGCGGTCGAAGGCGCGGGCGCGCCAGGCGAGGGTGCGGGGGTCGTCGACCCGATCGGCCGCGCTCGCCTGGGCGTGGGTCGTGTAGTAGCGCTCGTAGGCGAGGCGTCTGAACTCGGCGCGATCCATGCTGCCTCCGGGCGGGTGCCGGCCCGTGCCGGCATGCGTAGCGGTTCGGGTCTACGCCGGCCACCCCGCCGGGCGCGGCCGCGATAGCCACGCCCCGCTGCTGACTTGCGTGCTGTTGGGTGTCGTCGGCGACGACGATCTCGTCCACGTGTGGCCTGAGCGTCTCGCAGGGCCAGGCGCTCCGAATCCCCTCTTCGAAGACCAGGTGCTTCCCTATGGTCCGCTAGCCGGAGATCCCCCGGGGATTTGCACAAAAGATCCTGCCGGTCCTCCTCTTCGCCGGCGCCGACGGGGACGAGAACGGCGGTGGCGACACCTGCATAGACGAAGGAGCGGCCCCGGCTACCGGCGGATTCATGTCCTCTTGCGGCGGGAGGGGATCCTGGTGAACCGGAAGCGGGTGTACCGGATCTACCGGGAGGAGCAGCTGGCCGTGCGGCGGAAGCGTCGCAAGCGGGTCGCCGCCGCGCCGCGAGAAGCGCTCGCCGTGCCGAGTGGACCCAACCAGCGCTGGTCGATGGACTTCATGGCCGACACGCTGGCCGATGGGCGGACCTTCCGGACGCTCAACGTGGTGGACGACGGCACCCGGGAGTGCGTGGCCATCGAGGTCGGACGATCAAAGAGTTTCCCCCCCACCGATCCGGACGGGCGGCCAAGACGGGGTAGACCGAGGACGTTCGGCAATCCGAAGCGGAGGCACAGACTCCGCCGCCAGACTCTTCCACGCATCGACAGGAACGCGCTGTTGCCGGGCAGCTGCAGTGCCTTGTCAGGCGGCTTCTGAGAAGCAGAGGATGTACCCGTCTGGATCTTCAATGTAGAAGTCGAGTTCTCCCCACGGCCGCTTCTCCAGAGGCTTGGTGATTGGCACATCTCGGCTGGTCAGTTCTTCGTGGAGTTCCGTAACACCGGAGACCGACAAAAATGCGTCCAGATGCTCGCCCGACTTGCGATGAGTTCGCTCGGCGTCGAGCTTGGGAGCACACTTGAGATGGATCACAGCTCCGTCCCGGGACACGCCCGCGTAGAAGTCGCCGTATACGAAATCAGTTGTGAAACCGAGGCGTTCCTTATAGAAGGCGATCGCTTCGTCGAGGTCGTTCACAAGAAACTGCGGGGCCGCTGTCTTGATCGAGGGCATCCACTACCTCCTCCTCACTAGCTCTCAGGTTGCGAGCCTTCGACCGCGAAAGCAGCAGCCCGCGCAGCATGGTAGCAGCAGGGGAGAACGCTTCGGCAGCAGAGGAACCCATCTGGGATCGGGGTTTTCCGGTTCTATGCGGTGGCGTGGCTTCGCTTCCCGCGTCCGTATCACACGGTTAAGCGCTTCATCTACTTGTAGAGGCCCACGCGAGTGATCTTCAGGCGGCGGGCCGTCTCGGCGCGGCGACCGCCGGCGGAGTCGAGTGCCCGGGGCGGTTCCGTTGCCCGTTTTTCTCGCCGCGGTCGTGGCCCTCCGTTCACGGAAGCTTCGGGAACCGCGACTTGCGGAGCGGACACGCCCAGGTTCCGCGGACTTGCACAAGGCACGGCCGTTGCGCGTACCGGCACGGCTCTTGCTCTCCCCACCGGTCGTTGGTCCCGCCACCCCGATCCGGAGGAGCTTCATGCATCGAAACGTGCTTCGCGCAGGCGGCGCTCGCGCACTCGCGGCCCTCGCACTCTTGCTGGGCCTCCCTTCGACGGCGGCTGCCTTGCCGCTCATCTCCGAGCTCTTCTACGACGCCGTGGGCTCGGACAACGGGCACTCGTTCGTCGAGCTGTACGGCGCGCCCGGGGCGAGCCTGGAGGGGCTGGTCCTCGAGGGCGTGAACGGCGCGGGCGGCGCCATCGGTCCGACGATCGTGCTTTCGGGCGCCATCCCGGCCGACGGCTTCTTCGTCGTGGCCGACGACCAGGGCGACGGCACCACGCTCGTCGCGCAGGTGGACCTGCTCGCCAACTTCGACTTCCAGAACGGACCGGACTCCGTAGTGCTGCGCAGCGGGGAGACGATTCTCGACGCCCTGGGCTACGGCGAGTTCGCGCCGGGCGACGTGTTCGCCGGGGAAGGGGCGGCGGCGCCCGACGCGCCGCCCGGCGCCAGCCTGGCGCGGCGCTTCGCCGATCTGGACAGCGACGACAACGCGGCCGACTTCTGGGTCGAGGCTTCGCCCACACCCGGTACGGGACTGCTGGCGGTGCCCGAGCCCGCGACGGCCGCGTCGCTCGGCCTGGGCCTCGCGGGGCTGGCCGGCCTCGCGCGTCGGTCGCGCTCGCGGCGCGGCTGACGGGTTCCTCGGCGGCGGAGTCTGCTCCCCCCCTTCGCAACCGCCGCCCGGAGCCCCGGTGCGCGCCCGCGCGCCGGGGCTCCTCCTCGGCCGGGTGGCGCCTTCGCGCGGTGGCGGAGCGCCCGCATGGGCTAGGCTGCGGCGGATTCCAGACCCGCTCGGCGGGGGAGGGAACAGCAATGCGCGCAATTCTGGTCGCGACCGCAGTGCTCAGCTCGCTCGCCTTGGCGAGCACGGGCTGCATCTCCAAGAGCTCCACGTCTCAGGCCAGCTCGGAGAGCTCGTCGGACTCGAGCCGCTCGTCATCGCGCGGGTCCAGCCAATCCAGCAAGAGCTCGGCCTCGAGCTCGAGGTCCAGCACGGACGCCGCCTACGTCGGCGACGTGCGCGACGCCACCGAAGAGCACGTGCTCGGCGGCCGCGACCCGCAGGTCTTCAAGAGCGAGCTCGCCAAGCTCGCCGAGGACAACGGCATTACCGACTGGCAGAGTGACAAGCACACCTACGAGGGCATCGGGCGGGGTCTCAAGCGCTCGCGTGTCAGGGGCGATCGGTTCGAGGAGCTCAAAGAGGACCTGGGCGAGCACGACACCCAGTACATGTCCTGGATCCAGGCCGGCTACAAGGCCGAGAGAGCGCCGTGAGCCGCCGGGGCGCCGGGGCGCTGGTCGCCCTGAGCGCCCTGTGCACCCTGGGCGCCGCGCCCGATCGCTCCCGGGTGGACTTTCTCTACATCGAGCCCAACGCCGGGACCGCCGCCGCCGGCCACACGGCGATCCGGTTCGGGGACCGGGTCTACCACTTCCAGAACGACGGCGCTGACCGGCTGGTCATGGTCCGCTCCGACGCGGACACCTTCCGCTACAAGTACACCGTCCTCGAGAACCGCCCGATCCACGTCGCGCGCGTCGGCGTCGACGCGCCCACCTACGAGGGCCTGCGCGACCGCTTCAACCGGCGCTACCGCGTGGAGCGCAAACACTTCGAGCTGCGGGACGACCTGCGCGCGGACCGCCGGCTGGTGGAGCACCTGCTCGACCCCGCGACCGATCGGTCTCTCCCGGTTCCGCTGCGCGGCGCCGGCTACTTCCTGCCGGCGGGTGAGGGCAGCTCGCCGGCGCTGCGGCGGCTGCGCCGCGGGTTCGCGCAGCGCTACGGCGAGGACTTCCTCGAGGGGCGTCGGGCGGCGGTCGAGCGCGAGATCCGGGCACTTCCGCTGCCGCCCATCGATCCGCTGGGGCCCGAGATCAGCGCCGACGCGTCGCCGCCGTACGTCGCGACCTTCTCGCGCCGCTTCGCAGAGCTGAGCCTGAATCTCCTGGCGCTGGAGGCGTTGCTGCGCGCGCCGCTGCTGCGCGAGGAGACCCTGCGGCGCGGCGAGGGCGAGCGCTTCGTCTTGCGACCCGGAGAGGCGCGGCGGCTCCAGGCCTACGCGATCGCGCTCGAAGAGCGGATCCCGGCCCTGGTCGACGCCCCGCGCCCGGACTGGGGGCGCCCGGCGCTGGTGGCGATGGCGCGCCTGGCCGCGCTCGACGAGTCGCTGCGCTCGGGTCGCCTCGTCCTCCTCGACACCTTCCCGCCGGACGCGCTCGTCGTCGAGGGCGATTCCCTGCGCGCGCGCCGGGAGTTCCTGGCGGAGCTCCACGCGCACGCGAGCCGGGAGCTGGCAGCGGAGCGGGCGCAGTTCGCCGCGCGAGAGGAGATCGACGAGCGCGCCTACCAGGCCCTCGAAGAGGCGGCGAACCGCTTTCTCGAGTACCGCGAGACCGTCAGCGGGCGAGATGCGGTCCGCATGCACGCCGGCGTTCTCGTCCCCTCGGCCGAGGGCGGTCCGATCGCGTTGCCATTGCCCGTGGTGGAGCCGGCGCGGCTCCAGCCCCGCCTCGCGCTGCTGCGCGAACGAGAGCAGCGCTACTCCGACGCGCTGGGGAGGATCTACGGCTACGACCTGATCCGGCGCAACTGCGTCTCCGAGATCTTCGAGACGATCGACGACGAGCTCGAGCCCGCGGCGTCGGTCGAGCAGCTCGGCGGCCACGTGTCGATGCGCGGCATGAACTTCGTCCCCCGAATCGGCTACCGGGCAGTGCTCGACCGCTACCGCGTCGTCGAGGTCGGCGAGATTCCCTCGCTGCGTCGCGCGCGGCTCGAGCAGATGTACGCCGAGGAGAATCCGCTGCGGGTCTTCCTGCGCGAGTCCAACACGCTGACCTCTTCGCTGTATCGGCCCAACGACCGCGACTCGCTCTTCCTCTTCTTCACCGATGCGGCGCGGCCGGTGCGCCCGCTGTTCGGGGCCTTCAATCTCGTGGCCGGCCTGGCGGAGGCGGTGACCGGGCTGCTGCGCTTGCCCTTCGACGGCGGGCGCGGTCTGGTGGGCGGCGTCAAGGGCGCCGTCTTCAGCCTGCCGGAGCTGTTCTTCGTGAACATCCGCAAGGGCAGCTTCGAGTACGCCCGGGACGTCGAGCCGCGGACCCGGCTCCGCAGCCGCGCCCGCTGAGGACGGGGCGTCGGGCGCGCCCGGCCACGTTCCCGCAGCGCGCGCCGGTTCAGGAAGTCGTCTTCGAGGCGTAGCCGTCGGGGCAGCGCTGGTGCCAGCGCCAGGCCGTCTCGACGATGGCGCGCACGTCGCGGTAGCGCGGCTTCCAGCCGAGCTCGCTGGCGAGCTTGTCGCTGCTCGCGATCAACACGGCGGGGTCGCCCGGTCGGCGCTCCACCACGCGCTGCGGAATCGCGTGGCCGACGACTTCCTCACAGGCCGCGAGCACCTCGCGCACCGAGAAGCCGCGGCCGCTGCCCACGTTGTAGACGCGACCTTCGCCGGGCGAGAGCGCCTCGATCGCCAGCTGGTGGGCCTGGGCGAGGTCGTCGGTGTGGACGTAGTCGCGCACACAGGTGCCGTCCTGGGTGGGCCAGTCGGCGCCGCAGATGCGCAGCTCGTCGCGCTTTCCCAACGCGGCCTGAAGCACGAGCGGGATGAGGTGGTGCTCGTCGCGGCGGTCCTCGCCGTACTCGCCGTCCGGGTCCGCCCCGCTGGCGTTGAAGTAGCGCAGCAGCACGCAGCCGATCCCGTAGGCGCGGCGGTAGTCCTCGATCAGCCACTCGGCCGCCAGCTTGGTCTTGCCGTACGGCGTCTCGGGCAGCCGCGGCGAGTCTTCGCGCAGGGGCATCTCCGCCTGGAAGCCGTAGGTCGCGGCCGTCGAGCTGAACACGATGCGCTCGACCCCGTGCTCGCGCATCGCGTCGAGCACGTTCTTGGTGCCGCCGACGTTGACGCGGTAGTAGAGCTCGGGGTCCGCCACCGACTCGGGGACGCTGGCGACGGCCGCGAAGTGCATGACGGCCTCGCTCTGGTGTCGGGCGAGCGCTGCGCCGAGTGCCTCGCGATCCTCGATGTCGCCCACCACGAGCCGTCCCTCGGGAACCGCGCCGCGGTTGCCCTGGGCCAGGCTGTCGAAGGCGATCGGGTCGTGGCCGCGCCGCAGCAGCCAGCGCAGGCAGGCGCTGCCGACGTAGCCCGCTCCGCCAGTGACCAGGATCTTCATCTGCGCAGCGAGCGGACTCGCACCCTTCTCCCCCGCGGCGGGCAAGTGTATTCTGTCGCGCCCGGATGCGGAAGCCGGGCGCGCCGCGAACCCCCAGCGAGCTCCGCCACGATCGCATGAGGATCATTCACTTCGTGCCCTTCTACCCGCCCGAGCGGGTGGGCGGCGTCGGCGAGTACGCGGCCCGCCTGCACCGGGCGCTGCTCGACGCGGGGCACGAATCGCTGGTCGTGACGCGGGGGAGGCGTTCCGAGCCCACGGTGCGGCGCATCGCGCGCTCCCGCCTGGGCTGGTTGCTCGGGTCGGTGCTCTGGGCGCGGCGGGCGGCCGGCTACGACGTGGTCCACACCCACCAGGGCGAGGCGCTGCCGCTGATGCTGCTCGTCGCCGCGCGACGGCGCAGGGCCCGATTGCTGACCACCTTCCACGTGAGCTACGCGGGAGTTGCCGCCTCGTTGCGTCCCTATCGGCTCGAGGGCCGCGGCTTCCGCGGGGGCCCGTGGTTCTACCGCACGCTCGTCTGCTGGGCGCACCGCGCGGTCGACGCGGTCGCGGCGCGGCTGGCGGACGCGCGCGTGGCGATCACCGAGTGGACGGCAGGGGAGCTGAAGGGCACAGGCGCCCCGGAGTCGGCCCGCGTGATCCGCCACGGCTTCGCGCCGTTGGCGCTGCCCGTCGATGCGAAGCCTCCGGTGGAGCTCCTCTATGTGGGCCTCGGGGGTATCCGCAAGCGCGTCAACGCTCTGGCCTTCGTCCTCGAGCGCGTGCGGCGGGCGCTTCCGGACGCGCGCCTGCGCATCGCCGGCTTCGAGCTGGCGCAAGAGCCCGAGCTCCGCGCGCTGCTCGACGAGCTCGGGCTGCTGGACTGCGTCGAGTGCGTGGGCCCCGTGGCTTCCGCCGCGCTGCCGGCCCATTACGCCAGCGCCGGCGTGCTGGTCGTGCCCTCGGCCTATGAGGGCCTGGCCCTCGTGATCCTCGAAGGCATGCAGTGCGGTCTCCCCCCCGTGGCCACGCGCGTGGGCGGGCACGCCGAGGCGATCGAACACGGCCTGAACGGCTTCCTCGTCGAGCTGGACCGCCCGGAGCAGATCGCCGAGCGCTGCGTCGAGATCCTGCGCGACCCGGAGCTGCGCGGGCGCCTGGGCGCCGCCGCTCGGCGCACGGTCGAGGAGCGCTTCGGCATGCAGCGCCACCTGCGCGAATACCTTGCGCTCTACGAAAGCCTCGCGCGGGAGCGGCGATGAGGATCTGTTACATCGTCGCGGACTACTTCAAGTGGGGGCAGTTCGGCGGCTACGGAGTCATCACGCGGGCCCTGGCCGAGGGCCTCGTGGAGCGCGGGCACGAGGTCAGCGCGCTGGTGCCCAAGCGCACCGAACAGGCCAAGCGCGAGCAGCGCGACGTCGAGCGGGTGGAGGGCGTCCGCGTCTTCGGACTTCCGCACTCCTACGCGCAGCGCTTGCGCCGGCGGGACATCTATCGGCGACCCGAGGCCGATCTCTACGTGAGCGTGGACGCGCGCTTCGACTCGTGGCTGGCCATGCGCATGAACCCTCGGGCCCGACACTGCATCTGGTTCATCGACGTGATGGACTTCGAGACCTTCTGGAATCAGCACAATGAGGATCCCGCCGGGGCGGGTCCGCTCGCGAAGCTCCGGACCCGGGCGATCTTAACCGGCCTCCAGCGCTTTGCCCGCCGCGCGGCGCGTCGGGCGGACGCCGTCTTCTCGCAGCCGCACGAGTTGCCCGCCTACGCCCGGGCCTTCTACGGCCCGGACGCGGCGGTGCGCTTTGCGCCCAACCCGGTGGCCGTGCCGAGCGGGGAGATCGTCAAGTCCGAGCGTCCGCTCGTGCTCTTCCTGGCGCGCTTCGACTGGCAGAAGCAGCCCGAGACCTTCTTCGCCCTGGCGGAGCGCTTCCCGGACGTAGAGTTCGTGGCCGCCGGCGCCGCCGCGGACCGCGCCAGGGACGCGGACCTGCGATCGCGCTTCCCGCGCGTCGCCAACCTGACCCTGCCCGGCGTGGTCGTCGGGGCGGAGAAGGACGCCCTGCTGCGCCGCGCCTGGATCCTGTGCAACACCAGTCTGCGCGAGGGCCTGCCGCGCTCCTTTCAGGAGGCGATGGCCTACCGCTGCGCCCTCGTCGCGGCGGTCGATCCGGACCGCGTCGTCTCGCGCTTCGGCTACCATGCCGCCGGGCGCGACTTCGCCGCGGGCCTGCGGACCCTGTTCGACGGCGAACGCTGGCGAGAGCTTGGACGCGCCGGCCAGGAGTACATCCGCGCGAACTACGAACGCGAGCGCGCCCTCGACGTCCACGAAGCGCTGTATCGACAAGTCCTAAGTGAGTAAGGCAGACGGGAAACGCATCCTCATCTTCGGCGGGTGGTTCGGCAGCCGTAACGCCGGAGACGAGGCGATACTGCTCGGGTGCAAGAAGGTGCTCGAGCGGGCGATCCCCGGCGCGCGCATCTTCGCACACAGCACCGACCCGGCGTACACGCGCGACGTCTGCGGGGTCGAGCCGGTGTTCGCGCCCCAGGACGCCCACTTCCTCAACAAGCTGCGCGCGCTCGTGCGGGCCTACCGCTCGATGGACTTGTTCCTGGTGAGCGGGGGGACGCCCATCCTCGACTCCCGCTACGCGGGCCGGGCATTCCACTTCGGCGTCCCGCTGCTGTTCGGGGTGCCCATGGTCTTCTTTGGGATCGGGACCAAGCGGATCGAGTCCCGCTACGGCAGATGGTTCTATCGGACCGTGCTGCGGCGCGCGAAGTACATCAGCGTGCGCGACCCCGGGGTGCGCGAGTATCTCGCGGCGATGGGAATCCGCGCCGCGATGGCGCTCACCGCCGACTCGGCCATCTGCGTCGATTCGGAACAGGGCCCGGCCGTCGAGCGGATTCTGGTGGACGCCGGCCTCGACCCGGCGCGCCCGCTGGTGGCGATCTGCCCGATCTTCTTGTCCGACGATCCGGTCCGCCACTACCACGATGCGATTCCGGGCGAGCGGCGCCAAAACGCCTACCGCTGCCTGGCCCAGCTCGCCGACCATTTGATCGACAGCGGGCGGCAGGTCGTCTTCATGGCCATGCACCCCCTGGAGCCCGGTGACGACCACGTGGCGATCCGCGAGGTGCGCGGGCAGATGCGCCAATCGGCCCCGCTGCTCGAGCCGGTGGACGACCCGCGCCGAGTAGCCGGGTTGCTGGGTCGGATGGACATGGTGGTGGGGATGCGGCTGCACGCCATCGTGCTCGCCAGCTCGCGCGGCGTCCCGGTCGTCGCGATCGACGTGGAGATGAAGGTGCGGAGCTACATGGAGTACCTCGCCATGGAGGGCTACTGCCC
>JAZFWH010000338.1:0-4731 GCA_036482635.1 Myxococcota bacterium | reverse complement strand
GCGCATCGTCGCGCTCTTTGACAAGACCGCCCGAGTGGCGCTCGGCGATCTGGGCCAGTACCAGACGATCTCCACCGAGCGCATCCGGCGCGTGCTGGGCTGGAAACCGCGCTCGCTCGAGGAGATGATCGTCGCCACCGGCGAGAGCCTGATCGAGCACGGGGTCGTGTAGAGCGCGCGGGGCCGACACCGTATCATCCCGGGTCGGATCTCCTCGCCTCGGGCGGGCGCGCCGCGACGCCTGAAAACCCGAATCTTCTACCTCTTCGTAAGATTCCTCGTCGACCCCCGCCCGGGATCCCCCCACGATCCGCAGCTCGAGGGCCTCGCCGGCTTCGGCGCGGCCCACTAGCCGCATGAGGTCCCAGGTCCGCCGGCGGCGGCCGGACCGGCCGAAGAGGCCGGCGAGCCCCGCGAGCAGCGTGCCGACCGCGGCCACAGCTTCCCAAGGGCGTCTGCCGTGACTTGAGGGCGCCGGCGACGTGTGCCACGACTTCCAGGACGCCACGGCCTCAACGGCAGGTAGCACACTCGCGCGCACGCGCGTGAAGCCTAGAGGACTTCTTCGAGGGGGCGGCAGGCCACCCCCAGCGACGCCGCCAGGCCGTCGCAGACGACGTCGCCGCGCCAGAGGTTGAGGCCCAATCCCAGGGCGGAATCGCTCCGCAGCGCCTCGGCGACGCCCAGGGCCGTCATCTTCTCCACGAACGGGAGGGTGGCGTTGGTCAGGGCGAAGGTGGAGGTGCGCGGCACCGTCCCCGGCATGTTCGCCACGCCGTAGTGGACCACGTCGTGCAGCACGTACGTGGGGTTCGAGTGGCTCGTGGGCCGGATGGTCTCGATGCAGCCCCCCTGGTCGACCGACACGTCCGCGATCACCGAGCCCGGCTGCATGCTCTCGACCATCTTCTCCGTGACGAGCATCGGCGCGCGCTGGCCGCGGAGGTAGACGGCGCCGATCAGCAGATCGCAGGACTGCACCGACCGCGCGACGTTCGCAGGGTTCGAGTAGAGCGTGTTGAGGTCTCCGCTGAAGATGTCGTAGAGGTAGGTGAGGCGTTTGAGGTCGATGTCCAGCACATCCACCTCGGCGCCCAGGGCGTGGGCGACCCGCACCGCGTTGATGCCCACCGTCCCCGCGCCCAACACCGTGACCCGCCCGCGCATCACGCCGGGCACCCCGCCCAGGAGCAGGCCCTTGCCGCCCCGATCGCGCTGCAGCAGCGTCACGCCGATCTGCACCGCCAGCCGTCCGGCGACCTCGCTCATCGGAGCCAGCACCGGGAAGGAGCCGTCGCGGCTCTGGATCGTCTCGTAGGCGATGGCGATCACGTCGGCGTCGCGGAGCGCCTTGACCAGCTCGGGGGCTGCGGCCAGGTGCAGGTAGGTGAACAGGACCTGGCCCGGCCTCAGCCGGGGGACCTCTTCCGGCAGGGGCTCCTTCACCTTGACGATCAGCTCGGCTCGGGCCCACACCTCTTCCACGTCCGCCAGCCGCGCCCCTGCGCGTTCGAAATCCCGGTTCGGGAACCCGCTGCCCAGGCCGGCCCCCCGTTCCACCCACAGCTCGTGACCGGCCGCCGAAAGCTGGCGCACGCCGTCGGGGACCATCCCGACGCGGAACTCCATGTCCTTTCGCTCTCGCGGAATGCCGATCCGCATGGCGCTCCTCGGCCTCTCTGAAGGGCGCGGCCGCTTCGGCCTCGCCGCTTCGCCCGGAGATCGCTCAGTCGCGCGGCGCCGCGCTCAAATGTTGATAGCTCTCGATCAACACGTCCGCGGTCTCCGGCCGCATGATGCGGGGATCCGGGCGCTTCCCGGCGCGAAGCTGCTCGCGGATCTTGGTTCCGCTCACGCTGACGGGCTTCTCGTCCGGATGCTTGTCGCTGAGGTCGACCCGACCCAACGACTCGTAGTAGGCGGCGAAGCCGATCCTGCACGGACGCAGCTTCAGCTCGCCCGCCAGCTCATCGAAGATCTCCTGGGCATCGAAGTCACCCCAGATCGGCGAGCCGCCCTCGTAGGGCGCATCCGCGTGCTTGCGCCCGATCAGCAGGTCGCTGAAGCCGTAGTTCTGGCGGTAGACCGCGTGCATCACCGCCTCGCTGGGGCCGCCGTAGAACATCTTGATGTCCAGACCGATCAGTTCGAACACGTCCGCCAGGTCGTAGCCCACGGATTCCCAGAGGGCTTCGTCCTTGTCACCCCTTCCGAGCAGCTTCTCGTCGTGGAGGATGCGGTAGCAGCGCATCCGCGTCGCCGCCGGCACGTCGTCCTCCTTGAGCTCCCCGACCAGCGGATTGAGCACCACACCGGTGAAGGCGCCCTCCCGCGTGAGCCGCTCGGCGCCCGCCACCAGTGCGTACTCGTGGGCGCGGTGCAGCGGATTGCGAGTCTGGAAGGCCAGGGCGCGCTGCCACTTGCGATCGCGAATCAGCGCGCGGGTCAAGCGCGGTGAGAGCATGTACTGGCCGTACTCCGGGTGGAGAGGCTGCGGCAGGGCGCGGATCTTCCCGCCCATCAGCTTGCTGCGCACGTCGTTCTGCACGGCGCGGCCGCCCGGGTGATCGAAACGGCGGGTGCGGTACACCGCCTCGACGTAGCGCTGCTTGTCCCAGTCGAAGACTTCGAGAGCGTCGACGATGGCGACCACCGCGCCACTCTCGTCGCGCAAGGCGGCGGAGCCTCCGCGCTCGAGGCTGGCCGCCTCGTCGTCGCCCAGCGGCAGGGAGATGGGGATCGTCCACGCGTAGGGTCGGCCGTCCACCTCGATCCGTCGCTCGTCGAGCACCTTGTGCCAGAGCTCGCCGCCCATCGGGCCGTCCAGCGGCGAGAGCGCCCCGTCGGACAGCCGGTAGATCGTGGACAGGTCCGCGCGCGTCACGCGCACGGACGGGTGGCGCTCGGCCTCCGCCACGAATCGCGACCGTTGCCCGAGCGGCACGGTCCGGTCGACCGGCTCGGCCAGACCGCCGTGGACCGGAACCAGTGCCCCCTGCTCAGCCGTTTCCGCCACTTTCCGCCTCCTCCCCCGTCCCTCTACCAGACCGGGTGCAAGCCGTCGCCGTTCGAGAACAGGATGCGGTCACCCGTCCCGTCGAAGCGACGCACGTAGAGGTGCTGCTCTTCCGCCTGCCCGGCGACGTAGACGACCAGCCGTCCGTCAGGCGAAACCGTGGGAAGCTGCTCGTCGAACGAGCCCCGTCCGATCGGCGCGCGACCGGTGCCGTCGGGGCGCACCCGCCAGAGCTTCCACTCCTTTTTTACCGGAGCGCTGTAGGCGATCCACTCGCTGCTGGGACTGAAGGTGGGGTCCCGCCCGGGGCCCAGGACGCGCGGCCTGCCGCCCATCACCGGCTTGCGGACCACGATGCGCTCGGACCCGTGCTCGGGCCGGGCGACGTAGGCGACCGCGCTGCCGTCGGGCGCGCAGGCGGGATCGTAATTCTGGGGGCCCCGCGTGAGCGGGCGCGGCCTGCCCCCGCCCGGCTCCGTGATCAGCAGTCGCGACACCGGGGGCCGGCGGTGGACCTCGACCGCCATCAGGATCAGGCGACCCTCCGGGCCGTAGCAGCCGCCCGGATGGGCAGCGGGGCCGGAGGTGATCGGGCGCACGGTGCCCAGCTCGCGATCGAACTCGAAGAGCTGGGGGTAGTGGCCGACCAGCTGGGAGAAGAGCAGGCGTTTGTGATCCGGTGACCAGGCGTGGGGCCAGGATCCGCGCAACGCCGCCGGGACGGGCTGCACCCGGCCGGTGAGCGGATCGAGCAGGGCGAGCCGGCCCTCGTTCTCTTTGCGCTCCCGCCCCTCCAGGCCCAGGACGCGCTGTAGGTACCCGGTCACGTCATCCACGTCCACCACGACCCCGGGGCGTTTGGAGCGGCGGCGCGCCGGCCTTCCCAGCCCCGCAGCTTCCTTCTGGGCGACGATCCCCTCGGATCGAAGCCGCGCCTGCTCGGGGTTGCGGTAGAGCAACGCGATCGGCTGGGCCGGGAGCTCCTTGTCCGAGACCCGCACCGCCGCGCATCCGGCGACGCCCGCCGCGAGCAGCGCGAGCAGCAGCCGGGCCCCGCGTGTTCCGGCCCTCACGGCCCGCCCCATTGCACGCCCCGCCCACGGAAGCCCCTGGGCAGCGCGTCCCGTTCGAACAGCCCGAGCTCGTGGACCTTCCCGCTCAACACGGCCAGCACGATCTGGGCGGCCTCGGGAAAGGGAAACAGGGGATGCTCGGCGTACTCGAGGTCCAGCTCGGACAGGTAGGCGCCTGTATCGACATGCGAGTGGTACACGGCCGTCACGCGCTCCCCGGAGGAGTCCACTCGTTCCAACACCCGCTGGTACTCCGACGGGTTCATGTGGAAGGCGCGGCGCCCGTCCCGCGGGAACGACGCGGGATCCGCGTGGTGGAGCTGCGTCATCTCGTTTCGGCAGCGGACCACGTGGCTGAAGCGCACCTCGTCGTCACCGATGATCAAGCCGCAGCACTCCTCCGGCAGGGTTTCCAGGGCGTGTGCATAGAGCTCATTCAGGACCCGGCCCGGTATCGCCAGCGGGGCGATCTCCCCGTCGACGTCGATGCGTCGGCTCACTCCCTAGCCACTCCGCTTCGCTGAGCGGTGTTGGCGGGGTCTGCGAGCGCCTGCGCACGCCGGCGGCGCTCCGGCCCCCGCTACCGCCGTGGGGCCCCACGGCTCTCCCGCGACAAGGGCAGTTTAGGGCGAATCGCCCCCA
>JAZFWH010000337.1:0-2417 GCA_036482635.1 Myxococcota bacterium | reverse complement strand
TTCCTCCTGGGAAGCCCGCTGCTCCTCGCCGCGCGTCCCGTGTCGGCCCTCGAGGACCTCCTCGCCGCTGCGTCCGACTGCGCCGTAGACACCACGGAGCGGGGTGAGCTCATCTCGACGCCCGCTGAGGCCATCAACGTCTTCGACTTCCGTGCGACCGCGGAGCGCAGCTTGTCGCCCGGCCACTACGCGTACCTGGCCACGGGCGTCGACCGGGAGATCGGCCTGAAGGCCAACCGGGCCGGGTTTACGAAGTTCGGGCTGCGGCCGCGCCGCCTCGTCGACGTCCGCGACATCGACACCTCGACCGAGATCCTGGGCACGAAGCTCTCGTGTCCCATCGCGCTGGCTCCGGCGGGCGCCCAGAAGGCCTTCCACCCGGAGGGCGAACTCGCTGTCGCGCGAGCGGCGAAGCGAAAGGACTATCTGCAGATCCTCTCGACCGCCTCCTCGGCGCCGCTGGAAGACGTGATCGCGGCGCGGGAAGCGCCGATCTGGTTCCAGCTCTACACCCCGCGCGCCTGGCCGGTGACGCGGTGGCAGCTCAAGCAGGCCGAGGCGGCCGGGTGTCCCGTCCTGGTGCTGACCGTAGACCTGCCCGGGTTCGGCAGCCAGACCCGCTTCAGCCGCTTCCGCGGGCCGGGGAATCCGTTCCGGAGGACGGACAACCGCAGCTGCGTGACCTGCCACGGATCCAGCGCGCTCCCCCGGGTTGGACGCGCTCTGCGCGCCGTGGGCATCGATCCCGCGGTGCTCGCCTCCGACGCGCTGACCCTGGACTGGGAGTACGTGGACCGGATCCGCGACGCCACGTCCATGAAGCTCGTCCTCAAGGGGATCCTCACGCACGAGGACGCGAGCCTCTGCGTCGAGCACGGCGTCGACGGCATCATCGTCTCGAACCATGGAGCGCGCCAGGTGGACAACAGCCTCTCCACCATCGAGGTGCTCCCGGAGATCGCCCGCGCCGTCGGGGGTCGCATCCCCATCATGATCGACAGCGGTTTTCGCAGGGGGACGGACGCCTTCACGGCGCTGGCACCCGGGGCCGCGGCCGTGTGCGTCGGCCGGCCCTACCTATGGGGCCTGGCCTCCTTCGGCCAGGAAGGCGTCGGGGCGGTACTGACCCTCCTTCGGAAGGAGTTGGAAACCGCCATGCGGCACATGGGTACGCGTAGTCTGGCCGCCATCAGTGCTGCGCACGTGGACAACCTGCGCGCCCCAGCGGAGTCGTCTGGATGAGGCCGGCGATCTCGGCAGAAGCCGGGGAAACGGTGTGTTGAGCAGCTCCAGCTGACACGAAATCCACATCTCTTTGGAGAAGTAGAGAGCCCTCCCGACACTTCGGGAACGTCGCGGCTGGGGACTCACCGACGTTTCGGGAGGCGATGCTCGCGGCTGCGGGGCGGGGGGTCATGCGAGACGCGGAGTGCGTCGAGTTCCTGCAGTGGGCGCTGCCGCAGCTGCGGCTGCGCTGGGCGGGCTTCCGCCGCGTCCGGCGCCAGGTGTGCAAGCGCATCGCCCGGCGCCTGCGAGCCCTCGACCTCCGCGACGTCCGCGCCTATCGCGAGCACCTGGAGCGCCACTCGGAGGAATGGGAAACGCTCGACGCGCTGTGCCGGATCTCCATCTCGCGCTTCCGGCGCGACCGGGCGGTCTTCGACGCGCTCGGCGGGCGCGTGCTGCCGGGCCTGATCGAGCTCGCCCGGGGCCGCCAGGACCGGGAGCTGCGCTGCTGGGGCGCCGGCGGCGCCGCTGGCGAGGAGGCCTACACGCTGAAGCTCCTGTGGGAGATCCGGCTGCGCCCGTCGGCTCCGGACCTGGACCTCCGCGTGACCGCCACCGACGTGGACGAGAACCTGCTGCAGCGCGCCCGGGTCGCCGAATTCGAGCGGAGCAGCCTGAAGGAGCTCCCGGCCGAGTGGCTCTCGATCGGCTTCGAGCCGGCCGAGGGCGGCTACCGCCTGTTGCCGCGCTTCCGCGAGGGGATCGAGTTCCTCGCACAGGACATCCGCCGCGACGCGCCGGACGGTCCGTTCCACCTGGTGCTGTGCCGCAACCTCGCCTTCACCTACTTCGACGCCTCGCTCCAGCGGGCGGTCCTGCGCCGCATCGCCGGGCGGCTGGTGCCCGGGGGCGCCCTGGTGGTCGGCGTCCACGAGTCGCTGCCCGACGCAGCCTGGGAGTTCTCGCCCTGGGAGGAGCGATCGGGGATCCATCGGCGCCGCGGGCGCGCTGAGGCCGGAGGCCATTGATCTGCATGCTGAAAGACAACGCCCCGACCGAAGCGGGGCGTGTCGTGCTGGGCTGCAATCACGAACTACCCAACTGCCGTTCGGCCCAGTCGCCGACCACCGGTAGCTTGTAGCGCTGGCCTTGGAAGGCCTTGACCATCAACAGGACCCAGACCGCGAGCG
>JAZFWH010000336.1:0-7541 GCA_036482635.1 Myxococcota bacterium | reverse complement strand
CTCGATGTGTGCGAAGCGGTCTTCGATGCTCGTTCCGAAGCCGAGCGTCGGGTAGAGCAGAGCGTCGGGACACGCCTCGAGCACCGGCTGGAAGTGCTCCGCGTACAGCTCCGCAGCGCGCGCCGGCGGGACCGCGATATCCGTGATGTGGGTGTGCACGATCGCCGCGCCTGCCTCGATGCAGCGCAGTGCGTCCTGGGCGATCTCCTGCGACGTCCGCGGCACGTTCGGGTTGAGCTGCTTCGGGGTCTGGCCGTTGATCGCCGCCTCGATGATCACCGGCTGCCCTGACGGATCTCCAGGCGTCATGGGGGGACCTCCCTTCGAGGTCAGTCTATCCGGTCCGCGACGGAGCTGTGCGTCTCCCCCGGACCGGCGTTGCCGCGGTCCGAGGCGAAGACGAGCCGGTCTGCGTCGTGTGTCGTCGGGAAGCGGTCGAAGGCCGGGTCGAAGCGGATGCGCTGCCGCACACGTGGCGGAATCGGCGCGAAGACTAGTCGAGCAGACTGTCGAGCGTCTTGCCAAGCGCGATCTCGCGCTTGACCCAGCCCGGCGGATTGCCGCGCCCGCTCCAGGTCTGCGTTGGATTCTGCGGATTGCGAAATCGGGGGCCGTCGTCCTCGACGAGCTCCCGCGCGTTCAACAGCAGGGTGCGGGTCTGGGCGATCTCGTGGACCAGGCGCTTCGCCCGCTCCGCCATGTCGTCCGTCCGGGACTCCGTGAGGTCGATGACTCTCCGCTTGATCGGCATCTCCAACATTCCCTGTCAGGCCTGCGCCACCGCCTGCCTGTAACGCTCGAGAAAGCTCGCGGCCAGCGCCTCGCCCTCGCGAATTCCCAGGGCTCGGGCGTACTGGAGTAGAAAGCCACGGACGTAGGGCTCCGGGGGCAGCTCTGCGAAGCGCTCGTCCTCGATGCGTTCGATGCCTCGAATCCGCGTCTGCCGGCAGACCTCTCCCAGGTCGAGGCCGAGCTGCTCGCGACGCCGCCTGAAGCAGGCGCCCGGTCGCGATAGATCGAGCGGCGCCTCGGGGGCGGGGCTGGCGTTGGAACGCGCCACCGGCGCCGGCGTCTCGGGCTCGGCAGCCGCCCCGTTCCGGAGCAGGCGGACGGCCACCTTCTCCAGGTCTCGCACGAAGGAGCAGCCGGGGAAGCGCTCGAGGACGGGTCGCTGCTCGCGCAGTGAATCGACAACGTGTGCATCCCGCGGTAGGCACCCGAGCGGCTGGACGTGGATTCCCAGGAAGTTCCTGGCCACGATGGCGATGTCCCTGCCCGGGTCCCGGTGTTCGCTCGGGTGGACCTGGTTCACGATCAGCTCGGGAGCGAAGGCCCGGGCCCGCTCCTGAAGCAGGACTCCGGCACTCCGATCGAGCTGCGAAACCTGGGCGATCAGCTCGCGCGGCGTGAGGAGTCTCCGCCTGCTCCTCTCCTCAAGGACCACTCGAATCGCGGCGCGCACGCCGGGACGCCGGGCCACGGCCCGCAGCGAGCGAAAAAACGCCGCCTTCAGGAAGTAGTAGGCGTTCTCGATCGAAGTCGGCTCCGGTGTGACCACGAGGATCCCACGCTGGGCGGCGACGAAGAAGTCGAGGACGTTGAACGAGCTCCCGGCACTCAGGTCTACCAAGACGTGATCGACCCCCAGGCGGCGAATATGGCGCAGGAACTTCTGCTTCTGGGCGCTCTTGGGGTTCGCCATGTCGGTGAGAGCGCGCGAGCCTCCGACCAGCGACAGGTTGGGGACTGAGGTCGGCGCCATCACCTCCGCGAGGTCGTCGACCTCGCCGCTCAAGAAATGCGAGAGCGTCCGGCTGGGACTCTGCGTCCCGAGCCAGGTGTGCAGGTTTGCCGCGCCCAGATCGGCGTCCACCACCACGGTGCGCAGGCCTCTGCGCGCGAAGGCGACCGCGAGGCTGGAGGCCACCAGGGATTTTCCCACCCCCCCCTTGCCGCCGCCCACCGCCCAGACGCAGGGCTGCCCCGGGCTGGGAACCCGCCCGGGAGCCGCACGTCGGCGAATTGCGTAGAGATTGCCCACGGAGTCGCTCGTTCCTGAAGGTGAGTGACGCTGGCGGGCACGAGGTGACGCGGGAGGGCCGGATCGCTAGTCGAGGCGGGTGATCTTGCCGATCTGTTTCGCAAAGACTTCCGGGTCCGAGGTGGGCAGCTCGCACACCCGATCTTCGCAAACGTAGGCGGTCACGCGACCCTGCCGCGCTCTCTTGCCGGTCACCAGGGGGACCAGCTGCGCGTGCGCCTCGAGGTCTTCTCCCTCGGTCACCACCGCGAGGATGCGGTTGGGCAGGTAGGTTTCGCGCAAGGGCGTGAGCATGCCGGCGAGGTCGCCCCCGTCGGCGGGCCGAACCAGAACGATCTCCAGGCTGCTGTCGAGCTGGTAGTCGACCGCGAGCAGCAGCTCGGAGACGGCGTTCGGGCTGCGCGAGAGCGTCTCGCGGAAGGCCGAAAAGAGCAAGTTGGCGCGTTCCAGATGCCGCGCGTCGCCGGTGAACTCGGCGAGTCGCAGCAGGTTCAAGGCCGCCACCGAGTTGCCCGAGGGCACCGCCGAGTCGCGGCTCGGCTTCTCTCGCGCCAGCAGTCGTTCGTGGTCGTCGGCCGTCTTGAAGTAGCCACCCCCCGCTGCGTCCGCGTAGTGGGAGTCGAGCACCCGCTGAAGCGCAACGGCCTCGCGCAGCCAGCGCGGGTCCGGCAGGGCCTCGTACAGATCGAGCAACCCGGCGATCAGGAACGCGTAGTCCTCGAGGAAGGCGGGGCCCTCGGCGCGCCCGTCCAGGTAGACGCGCAGCAGGCGGCCGTCCTTTCGCAGCTTGCGCAGCACGAGATCGGCCGCCCGAGCGGCGCGCCGCCCGTAGCCCGGCTCCGCCAGCACGAAGCTCGCCTGCGCGAAGGCTGAGATCATCAAGCCGTTCCAGGCCGCCAGGATCTTCTCGTCGCGCAGAGGCGGTGGACGGCGCTGCCGGACCCGGTAGAGCCGCTCGCGCACCTCGCGTAGGCTGCGCGCCAACTCGTCCGGGCTGGTCCCGAGCTGGTCGGCCACGGCCCCGAGGTCGCGCCAGGCATGCAGGACGGTGCGGCCTTCGAGGTTGCCGCCCGGCGTAACCCCGTAGTAGGAGATCGCCACCGGAGCGAGCTCCGCCCCCAACGCGGCCTCGATCTCGCGCGGTGTCCAGGTGAAGAACCAACCCTCCTCGGCCTCTCCCGCCGGGTTCGGACTGTCGGCGTCGGTCGCCGAGTAGAAGCCCCCTTCCGGCGACGTCATCTCGCGCGCGACGTAGCGGAGGATCTCGCGCGCCACGGCGGTGAAGTCCTCGCGTCGCGTCAGCTGGCCCGCCTCGAGGTACGCCCGAGCCAGCAGTGCGTTGTCGTAGAGCATCTTTTCGAAGTGCGGGATCAACCAGCGCGGATCCGTCGAATAGCGGTGAAAGCCCCCACCCACGTGGTCGCGCATGCCACCCGCCGCCATCTTCTCGAGCGCGAGCGACGCCACTTCGAGCGCGTCCGAATCGCCGGTCCGACGGTGGTAGCGGAGCAGAAAGCGTACGGGGAGGCCCGAGGGGAACTTGGTCCGCTGGCCGACACCCCCCCAGCGGCGGTCGGCCACCCTCGCGTAGATGCGGGCCGCCGCCTCGAGCAACCCGGCGTCCAGAGCCTGGCTCGAATCGGCCCGGACCCCCTCGAGCTGCACCGCGATCCGGGCGCTGATCCGATCCGCCAGGCTCTCCACGCGCTCGGGGTCGCGCCGATAGCTGGCCTCGATGCTGCGCAACACGCTCGGGAACCCGGCCCGACCCCCGCGATCTTCCGGGGGGAAATAGGTGCCTCCGTAGAACGGCTTGCGGTCGGGCGTAACCCAGACGTTGAGCGGCCAACCGCCGCTCTGATTCATCGCGTGCACCGCCGCCATGTAGATCGCATCCACGTCCGGGCGCGCTTCGCGGTCGACCTTGACGGCGATGAAGTGCTCGTTCAGGTAGGCCGCGATCTCGGCGGAATCGAACGATTCCTCTTCCATCACGTGACACCAGTGACAGGTGGAGTAGCCGATGCTGAGGAGCACCGGCCTGCCCAGGCGCTTCGCCTCCGCGAACGGCTCGTCGCCCCAGGCGTACCAGTTCACCGGGTTGTGTGCGTGTTGCTGGAGATACGGGCTCGTCTCGAACAACAGCCGGTTGGAGTAGAGGGGCGAGCCGTCCGGTCGGAGGTTGCGCGTGCGCGGCAGGTAGCCGGGGCCCCGGGCGCCCAGCTCCTGCGCGAGCCGGGCCCGCACCGCCGCCGGAAACGGCGGGGCACCGGGCAGCGCCGAGGGCACCTTCTCGACCCCGGCCGCCGCCCGCGCGTCCGGAGCGGCGCCCGCCAGGGCGACGACCAGCAGCAGTCCGGGCCAGCGCCACCACGGGCCGACCTCAGCCCGGCGGGTGTGGCTGGGCGATATGCTCACGCCCGAAGACCCTAACGCCTCGCCGCGCCGCCCGCCCGGCGTGCGCCCCCGCTGAGCGGACGCTACGGATCGGATCTCGCGTCTTCTGGGGAGCCGTCCGCGACGCTCAGAACGGGCGTCTCAAGGTCGATAGACGCCCGCACTGCTGCCTCGCAGCCAGAGGGGGATGGTGGTCTCGACGAAGTGGGGCACGCACACGGCGAGGAAGAACAGCAGGATCAGCGCGGGTGCGATCCACTTCCGCCCGGCGAGCCGCGCCGAAAGCGTGCGCCAACGGAGCGCGGCGTAGCTCGCGTAGACGATCAGCAGCGGCATGTACGGCAGCCGGTAGCGCGTCCTGGCATTGGCCGCGACGTGAAACGCGGCAACGACGGCGAACACCAGGCAGGGGAGCAGCCTGCGCCCCCCGCCCGAGGCACTCGCGACGCCCAGGACGCCGGCGACGACGACCAGCGTGTAGATCGCCGCGGTCAGCACCACTGCGCCCCGCACGCCCGCCAGAGGCAGGTCACCGTAGGCGCCCCTGCGGATCTTCTCGAACAGGTAGGAGTCGGGGCTGAACAGGCGGGGCAGATTCCGGACGAGTTTCTTGAAGACCCAGCTCGGCTGCTCCGTGCGGACCTGCTCGAGTGTGTAACGCCGCGCGAATTCCATGCTCGCGATCTCGTCGCCAGCGGCGCTGTAGCGCCTGATGAATTCCCGACGCGCCGGCCCGCCGAACTGGCGCCAGCCGGAGGTCTCGAACGTGTTGCCCTCGGCCGCCGCCCACCAGCCCACCGTCGCCACCGGCACGAGCTGCCCGAAGACGCGGTAGTTGCGGACGGTCCACGGCAGCACCACCAACGCCGCGCAGAGCGCCATCAGGGCCCCGCGCGCCACGGCGGCGCGGCGGCGGCCCGGCAGCGCGTTGCACACCCACCAGAGCGCGCAGACCGCCGCGACCGGCACCGCGATCTCGCGAGTCAGCGCGGCCGCCCCGAACGCGACGCCGCTGAGTCCGGCCAGAGCGAGGCTCTGCCTCCGCTCGCTCCACACCACGCCGGCGAGCCCACCGCTCACCAGCACGGCGAACAACGTCTCCGACCAGAGGTAGTGGCTGAAGGCCACGAGGGTCGGGTAGAGGGCCGAGACCGCGCCGGCCACGAGCGCCGTGCGCATGTCGAACAGGCCCCTGGCCAACGCGATCGCGAGTGCGACCAGCAGGGTCCCGAGCCCGACCTGGAGCGCGAGCAACGGGCGCAGCCGCTCCGGAACGATCGCCGTGCCGCCGCGCGGCCCCCGCGCCACCGGGGAGTGCTCCCGATCGACGAAGCCGCTGAGTAGATAGGGGTGCAGCGGAGGTCGGAGAGCGATCGGCACTCCGTTGCGACCGTGCCCTCCCCCGGCCGCGATGTGGTCCGCCACCCGCACGTAGTAGACCTCGTCGCCGACCGGCCTGTGCGGGAAGCCCGCCTGCATGGCGCACAGGCGCACGCCCCCGCCCAGGGCGACGATGGCAACGGCGAGCAGGAGGTGGGCGCGTCGCGGCTTCACCGCGGCGCAGTATGCGCCGGGAACAGCGCGCCCTCTAGGCGCCGGGGAAGAGCCGGCACGCGCTGGGTGCGCGGGAGACGCCGTTCAGGCGGCCGGCGGAATGGCGACGCCGGACGCGGAGCGGCGACGCCGCGAGCCCGCCGGCTGCCGTGACCGGAGCGTGGCGAGACACTGCCGCAGACAGGTGCCGCACAGGCCGTGGTTCACGGCCGGGCGCCCCTGAAGGGTGCCCGAGCCGAACCCCAGCTTGCGATTGCACCAAGCGCACACGACCATGCCATTGAGAAGGTGGGCGGCGGACGCCACCTGGTGGCGTGGAATTCGGTGGGGGCCCCGTCCGGATGCCGGGTTCGCGCGCCCCACGTGCCCCCCGGGGGGGCTCTCAGTCCAGAACCGAGCCGAGCAGGCGCTCGACGACCGCGCCGCCCAGCCAGGAGCCGATGGCGACGACCAGCAGCGCCGCGAAGCGCAGCAGGGTCGGCGTGTCGAACGGCCACTCCGAGACGCTCTCGATGCGCGCCTCGTAGGCCAGCAGACCGGGCAGCAGCGCAGCCTCGCCGCCGGCCCGCGCGCCCCCGCGCCCGAGCGCCGCGCCCTTCGCCCCCTCGATCCGGCTGCGCACGCGCCCCAACTCCACCCGCTTCTCCTCCCCGAGCCGGCCCCGGATCACACGCGCCGGCTCGAGCAGCGCCAGGGTCGCCAGCGCGACGGTCGCCGCCAGGATCGCGAACAGCGGCCACAGGCGCGGGAGGTCCAGGGCGAGCAGCGAGGCGATCGAACTTCCACCCGCCCAGTAGAAGGCGCGGCGAAGCCCCTGGCGCGCGAAGGGGTGGAGCGCGGCGCGATCGAGCAGATCGATGCGAGCCAGCGAGCGGGCCATGCGATCGAGAGCGCGGCGGGCGGCGATCCCGGTGTAAAAGCCCCGGGCCATCAGCGCGAAGAGCACGACGTTGGCGAGAATGGCCCAGACGAGATCGGCGCTCCACGCGCTCGCCGCCAGCAGGGCGCCCGGGTCCGCGGAGGTCGCCGCGATGACCGCGACGCCCAGCGCGACCCCGACCAGCCCGACCACCAGCCGCTGGCGCCGGCCGAAGCGGTCGAGCTCGCCCAGGATCGAGGCGAACTCACTCTGCGAGCAACCGCTGAGCGGCCGCAGGCGCGCCAGATCCCGCGCCGAGCAGCGCCTGTCCCAGCGCTCCGTCACCACCAGAAAGGCGGTCAGCAGCGCGATCACCACGCGGATGCGCGCGACGCGCCCCTCGTCGCTGTCCAAGCCCGGTAACACCAGGCCGAACATTGCGGACCAGAGCGCGTAGAGGACCGCGATTCCCGCGAACAGAGCGAGGCCGAGCCACAGCGGGCCCAGCCGACGCGACTCCAGCGTCGCGAGCGCACGCTGCGTCCAGCGAGCGAACCAGGCGAGGCCCTGCGTCACGCGGGCACGGTACCGGATCCGCTGGACCGGGCGGACGGGTCGCGCGCGCATCCCGCCGCGGGACGAGCGTCGGGGTGCATCGCGTCGCCTGCGGCCGCAGCGCCGGAGCTGCAG
>JAZFWH010000335.1:0-11809 GCA_036482635.1 Myxococcota bacterium | reverse complement strand
AGGAAATCCTGCGCTACGACATGCCGACGCAGTTCCTGTGCCGCAGTGTCATCAATGACGTGGAAATCCGCGGTAAGACGCTGAAGGTGGGCCAGCCCGTGCTCTTCCTGTATCCGTCGGCCAACCGTGACGAGCGCGAGTTCCGCGACCCGGACAGGTTCGACATCAAGCGCGACATCCCGCGCTTACTCTCCTTCGGACACGGGACGCACGCCTGCATCGGCATCCACGTGGCCAAGATGGAGGGCAAGGTCTGTCTCGAGGAGACGCTGCGGAGGATTCCGGAGTACGAAGTGCACCTCGACCGCGCCCAGCGGCTGGTGACGGACTTCGTCCAGGGCTACGCGTCGCTGCCGATCAGCTTCCGGCCCGCCTGAGTCAGCTTCCCCAGACCTCGATCAGCTGGTCGGTCGCGACAAGGGTCGCGACCGCGTTCAAGGTATTCCGGAACACCGCCGCGACGTAGGCGTCGGGGAAGCCGGCCACGGCGTCGCGCGGAATCACCACCTGGTAGGCCGCGTTCACGGCGTCGAAGGCCAGGTTCTGGATCGCCACGTTCACCGAGACACCCACGCCGACCAGCGTCCGGACCCCTAGATTGCGCAGGACCGAATCGAGCTCGGTCCCCTGGAAGGGCGAGAGCCCGTGCAGGCGAGGCATCACCAGGTCCGCGTCCGAGACCTTGATCTCCGGCACGATCTCCGCCGCAGGCGAGCCGGGAAGGAGCGGGGTCGGGGACTTCGCCATGTACTGGAAGATCCGCGCGTTGCTGTTGGCTCCCGCGCCATCGGCGCGCCGTTCGGCGGTGCAGTGGATCACCGGGACGCGCGCCGCCCGCGCGGCCTCGACGAGCCGGGTGACGTTGGGGAGCACGACTCGCGCCGCCGCGGCGAGCTCGGGCAGGGCGGAAAGGTCGCCCATTACTCCCCGCTGGCACTCTTGCGTGACGAGAGCGGTGTGTGCCGGGTCCACCAGCTCGCCAAGATCCAGGGCCATCGCCGCGCCTGCACGCCTCCGGTTGGTTTCGAGCGAGGAGCATAGCGCCCGCTCCGCGATCGCTCCCGACGCCGCGTGTTATCGTCTGAGCGTGAGCTGGAAGCCGGAAGTCGAGGACATCGAGCGACGCCGCGAGCTCGCCGCGGAACACGGCGGCGCAGAGGCGGTGGCGGGCCAGCACGAGAAGGGACGCCTCACGGTCCGCGAGCGGATCGAAGCACTGATCGACAAGGGCAGCTTCCGCGAATACGGAGGGATCGCCGGTCAGTCGGACAGCGACGAGCGCGGTCGCCTGGCCTCTTTTACGCCGGCGAACGTGGTGACCGGGGTGGCCCAGATCGACGGGCGGCCCTGCGTGGTGAGCGGCGACGACTTCACCATCCGGGGCGCCGCCTATTCGGCGGCGGGCCTGCGCAAGGGCCAGTACGCCGACGAGCTCGCCATCCGCCGCCGCGTGCCACTGCTGCGCCTACTCGAGGGAGGCGGCGCCACGATCGCGGGCTCGACCGGGGTGCGCGGGCGCTCGGGCTACGACATGGTGTCAGCCTCACCGCTCAACATGCTCTGCATCGAGGCCCTGGCGTCGGTGCCGGTGGTGTGTGCCGCGCTCGGACCGGTCGCCGGTTTCCCGGCGGCTCGGCTGGTCGCCTCACACTTCGCGATCATGACCCGGAACACCGCGCAGGTGCTGACCGGAGGCCCGGCACTGGTCGAGCGCGCGCTGGGCAAGCGCGTCGCGAAAGAGGAGCTGGGGGGATCCCAGGTCCACCTGCGCAGCGGCGTGGTCGACAACGCTGGGGAAGACGAGGCCGACGTGTGGAGGCAGGTGCGCGCGTTCCTCAGCTACCTGCCCACGAACGCATGGGAAGCCCCCCCGGTGGTGCAAAGCGAAGACCCGCCCTCGCGCCAGGACGAGGAGCTGCTCTCGATCGTGCCGCGCAACCGGCGCCGTGCCTACAAGATGCGTCGCGTGATCGAGCTGGTGATGGATCGCGACTCGTTCTTCGAGCTGACGCCTCTCTACGGCCGCACGCAGATCACCGGGCTGGCGCGGCTGAAGGGACATCCCGTCGGGATCCTCGCCAACGACTGCTACCACTCAGGCGGCTCCATGTCGGCGGAGGGAGCCCAGAAGATCCGTCGCTTCGTCGAGCTCTGCGACACCTTCCACCTTCCGGTGGTGAGCTTCGTGGACGAGCCGGGCTTCATGATCGGCCAGGAAGCCGAGCGCGCGGGCACCATCCGCTACGGGATGGAGGCGATGTTCGCCGTTTTGCAGAGCGAGGTACCGTGGTTCGCGGTGATCGTGCGCAGGGCATTCGGCGTCGCCGCGGGGATCCACCTCGGCCCGGGCGGTACGGTGGTGGCGTGGCCCTCGGCCCAGAGCGGAGCGATGCCCGTCGAGGGGGGCGTGGCGCTCGCCTACAAGCGGGAGATCGCCGAGGCGCCCGACCCGGAAGCGCGGCGCCGCGAGCTGGAGGACGAGCTGGCGACCGCCCAGTCGGTGGTGCCGCGCGCCGAGGACTTCGGCGTCCACGACTTGATCGACCCGCGCCAGACGCGACCCACCCTGTGCGATTGGATCGACGAGATCCAGGCCCAGCTCCGGGTCCAGCTCCGCAACGCCCCGCGCGCCTACACCATGCGCCCGTAGGTCGCCGCGGCGCAGCGGCGGGTACGGTCAACGACAGCGGTACTTGGGCTCGCGGCTCTCGGCGCGGGCTGCCTTCAGCTCGGCGTAGTCGTGGGAGGCGAACACCATCGACTGCGTCACCGCCTCCTCCTGGATGGACTGCTGCACCAATGGTGACGCCATGCGGCCCAGCGTGCGCCGGAACATCTTCACCGTGAAGGCGGGCACCTTCGCGATGGCGTGCGCGATCTCGAGGGCGGCGGCGTCGAGCTGCTCGTCCGGCACGACCCGGGAGACCACGCCGTGGCGCAGCGCCTCTTCGGCGTCCATCATGCGTCCGGTGAGCGCGAGGTCGGCCACCAGGCCGTGACCGGCCATCTGGAGCAGGCGGGCGGTGCCACCGGAGTCGGGCACCACGCCGTGAAGCAGCTCGGGAAGGCGCATCCGCGCGCTCTCGCCCGCGATCCGCAGGTCGCAGAGCAGAGCCCGCTCGAACGATCCCCCGATCACCCATCCCTTGAGGGCGCAGACGATCGGCGCCGGCAGCGTGAAGAACTGCTGGGCACCGCGATGGCCGCGTTCGATGAAATCGAAGTCGCTGATGTCCTCGCTCCGGACCCCGAGCTCCGTCACGTCCCGTCCCGACGAGAACGACTTGCCGTTGCCGCGCCACACGATGGCCCGCAGTCCCTCGCGCCGGTGCAGCTCCCCGAGGATCTCCCACAGCCGCGCGTCCATGGCGTCGTTGGCGGCGTTGTGCTTCTCCGGCCGGTTGTTGCTGATGATGGCCACCGGTCCGTCGAACTCCAGCAGGATCGTGTCGGAGCTCATCGACTGCCTCCTCATCGCCCGTGGAAAACCGGCGCGCGCTTCTCGACGTAGGCGCGCACAGCCTCCCGGTAGTCCTCGGTCGTAGCGCCCTGCACCATGCGCTCGGCCTCGATGTCGAGGCACGCTTGCAGGTCGCCGCACGTCGCCCGGTTCAGGTTGTCCTTCATGTAGCGATGCGCGATCGGCGGGCCCGCAGCGATGCGCGCGGCGAGCGCGAACGCTTCCCTCTCGAGATCCGCGTCGGGCACGACGCGGTTGACGATGCCGAGCCGCTCGCATTCCGCCGCATCGACGCGGTCCGCGGTGAAGTAGAGCTCGCGGGCCTTGGCCGTGCCGACCAGGCGCGTCAGGAACCAGCTGCCGCCGTAGTCGCCGCTCAGGCCCAGCCTGGCGTAGGCTGTGGTGACGAACGCACTCTCGGCCGCAATGCGGATGTCGCAGGCCAACGCCAGCGAGAAGCCCGCGCCCGCTGCGGGCCCGGGCAGCGCCGCGACGACGGGCTTCTCGAGCGCGTGGAGCGCCGCCGGCAGCTCGTGCTCCCGGCGCAGCAACTGCACGCGCTCCTGCGGAGACGGCGGGGGGCCCTTCGCCATCAGCTTCGTGTCTCCGCCGGCGCAGAACGCCTTGCCGGCGCCACTGAGCAGGAGACAGCCGACGTCGGGGTCTGCGCCGAGGTCGGGGATCAGCGCGCGCAGGGCTTCCTTGAGCTCGAGGGAGAGGGCGTTGCGGGCCTCCGGGCGGTTGAGTGTCACCCGCGCGACGCGGTCCTCCAGCCGGCACAGCAGCTGGTCCGTCCCGGTGTCGATGCTGCGGTTCGCGCCCGACTCGCCCACCGTCGGTCCTCCTCGGCCAGAGCCTATCACGGCGTCGAAGTGCGGGGCGCGACCGCCAGGCCGCGCGCGAGGCCAGGCGGTCCAGCAGCTCGAACGCCTCGAGGTCTTCGAGGGCCGCGCCAGCGCGCTCGATGGCCTGGCGCACGACGGCCTGGGGCTGAAGCCCGCCCGCGGCTGCTGCCCCGCTGTTCGAGATCCAGACGTACATGGCGTGTGAGCGGTAGCGCCGCCAGAGCTCGCCGAGGTCGATGCCCTCCACGCCGCAGTCCGCGAGAGTCTCGACGTAGTGATCGAGCAGGGCGCCTTCGCGCACCTCTCACGAGACCAGGTCGCCAAACGCACTCGCGGCGGAACCGTGAACCCGGGAAATGGGATCGAGTAGACTCTATCAGTCGACGCGTTGCAGCGAACTTCGCACGGGAGGACGACGATGGGTCTGCCCGAACCGCCGGAGCTGGGGGCCGCCGCACTGCCGAAGGGAAGCTTCGACGGCCAGGCCGTCGTCGTGACCGGCGGCGGCACGGGCCTGGGCAAGGCCATCGCGCTCGAGTTCGCGCGGCTGGGCGCCGCCGTGGGCATCTTGAGTCGGGGCGAAGAGCACCGGGCGGCGGGGGTGGCCGCCGTCGAGACCGTGGGCGGCCGGGCGCTGGCCGTCGCTTGCGACATCCGCCAGCCCGACGCCGTGGCCGCTGCGTTCGACGCGGTCGAGGCCGAGTTCGGCCTGCCCGCGACCCTCGTGAACAACGCGGCGGGCAACTTTCCGGTACCCGCGGAGGACCTCAGCCCCAACGGCTGGCGCACGGTCGTCGACATCGTCCTCAACGGGACCTTCTACTGCTCGCGGGAGTTCGCGCGGCGCCACATCGCGGCGAAGCAGCCTGGCTGCCTGGTCAACGTCGGGGCTTCCTACGCGTGGACCGGCGGCCCCGGCTTCGCGCACTCGGCGGCAGCCAAGGCGGGAGTCAAGAACATGACGGAGACGCTCGCCGTCGAGTGGGCACCCTACGGCCTCCGCGTCAACGCGCTGGTCCCGGGGCTGATGCCCCACGAAGACGAAGTGCAGGCGATCCGCGGAGTTCCCGGACGCGGGCACGAGGAGGCCCTCCGAGCGCCCGCCCAGCGCGTGGGCCACCCCCGCGAACTCGGCTGGGCGGCGACGTTCCTCGCCTCGCCCTACGCCTCCTACATCACCGGGCACACCCTGGTCGTCGACGGCGCCAACTGGCAGCGGCGCTCGATGTTGATGCCCGAGTTCGTGCCGATCCGCGAGCAGATGGGCAAGGGACCGTTCGAGCCGTAGCCCGAGACGGCGCCGAGCGCTCCAGAAGGCGCTGGCCTAGCCAGACCCCTCTGCCCGAGTCTCGCGCTGCGAACGGCGCGAGAGGTGGCGCGCGGTCAGCGTGACGTGGATCCGCAGGGTGCTCAGCGCGCTCTTCAGGTCCAGCGTGTTGAACAGGGTGTTCGCCAGTCCGAACGGGAGCAAGCCGAGCAGTGTGCCCCGGGCGTACTCGAGCATCCAGCAGTGGTCCGGGAAGTCGATCGTCGCCGCCTGCCAACGATCCACGAAGATCCTGGAGCCAGTGGGATGGCTGCGCCGCTCCGGATCGCCCTCGTGCATGTAGCGCGCCTCGCCCGAGAGGATGGTGTCCCAGAAGGCGACGGGGTGTCTTCCCGAATGGCCGGAGGAGCCCACCGAGGTGCCGCAGATCATGATGTACTCGCTCGGCGTCAGCGCGAACAGCTTGATCTGGTACATGATCCCGCCCGCGCTGTTGAAGAAGAGCGGCTGGTCCAGGTGGATGTTCTCGCCGTACTTCGCCCGCAGGTCGGCGCCGATGTGGTCCATCATCTGGGTGATGGGCTGGTCCAGGTGGCGCTGGCCGATTTCGTCGATCAGATCGGGGTCGAAGAGGTAGGCCATGTTCGTGTCACTCCCGAGCGGACGGACTTGGGTACGGCCGTCCAGTAGGAAGCTTAGCGCGACGCGCTCGGCCTACGACGGCTCCGCGTCCAGCACGCTGCGCGCCACCAGCTCCTCGAGATAGCGAGAATCCCACCACGAGATCTGGAGCTGCTTGGCGCGGCGGAAGTAGAGCTGGATGTCGTACTCGATCGTGAAGCCCACCCCGCCGTAGATCTGCTGGGCCACCGCCGTGAGGTCCCGGTAGGTCTGGCAGGCGAAGAGCTTCGCCATCGGCGCCAGGCGGTCGATGGGCTTGCCCGCCGAATGCGCCCAGGCCGCCTCGTACACCAGCGTCTTCCCCCCGTCGACCTGGGTGGCGGCGTCGGCGAGGTAGTGGGCGATGGCCTGGAAGGCCCCGAGCGGCTTGTCGAACTGCACGCGTTCCTTGGCGTACTGCACGGTCATCTCGAGGGCCCGCTCCGCGCCCCCCATCGCCTGGGCGGCCAGCAGGATGATGCCGTCGTGCATGACGCGGTCCCAGGTCGCCCAGCCCGATCCCGGGTCGCCGAGGCGCTCCGCCGCAGGCACGCGCACGTCGTCGAAGCGCACCTTGTACTGGGTGTCGGAAGCCAGGCTGAGCTGCTGGGTCAGCTCGATTCCCGACGAGCCGGGGTCGACCAGCAGCAGGTCCACATCCAGCGGGCCCGCGCCGACGCGCACCGGGACCAGCAGCCGGGTCGCGGAGCTGGCGAAGCCGACGTGCCACTTCTCGCCGCTGAGGAGGTAGGTGTCGCCGTCGAGCCTCGCCTCCAGGGCCACGCCTTCGGCCCCGTACCCGCGCTTCGGCTCGAGCCAGGCGGGCGTGAGGATCGCCTCCCCCGACGCGATCTTGGGCAACCATGCGGCGCGTTGCTCCGGGCTCCCCGCCCGCAGCAGCGCCCCGGCGCCCAGCACCGAGCTGACGAAGTGCGGCGTGGGGGTCAGCGCCCGACCGAACTCCTCGTAGACGATCGCGGCCTCCAGCATCGACAGCCCACCGCCGCCGTGCTCCTCCGGCAAGGTGAGGCCGAGCAGCCCGAGCTCTGCCAGCTGCTTCCACAAGTCGGCGGGATAGCCGGTGGCATCGTCTTCCATGGCCCGTACGACCTCGAGCGGCGCGTACTCCGCGCACACTCCCCGCACCATCTCGCGGAGCATTTTCTGCTCTTCGCTGAACTCCAGGTCCATGGTGAGCTCCTCAGGGCTTCCAGCGGTCGCCCTTGCGCCGCCAGGGGTTGTCCCCGTCGGCGCTCGGGACCGCGACTCGAGCCGAGCATTCCGTCATGATCTTCTCGTCGACCTTCAGCACCACCGCCACGTCGACCCAGCTGCAGCCGACCTCGTCGGTGTCCACCTTCTCCACCACACCGTCGAAGACCATGCGCTCGCCCGGGAACACCGAGTCCTTCATGCGGAACTTCACCCGACCGAGGCGGCCCGTCGGCCCCGTCCAGTCGGTGAGGTAGCGCTCGAACCAGGCGGCCTGATTCGGCGTGTTCATGAAGATGTCCTTGACGCCGTTGTGGTGGACGGCGAAGTCCTTGTCGTGGTGCATGGGCCGCCAGTCGCGGCTGGCCAGGGCCCCGAGGACGACCGTCGTGGCAGTGACGTCGACAGCCAGCGAGGGCAGCCGGTCGCCCTCTTGAATGCGCTCCGCGCTGAGCCGCGCCGCGTCGCCCGTCATCCCTCGCCCTTCCGATAGCCGAAGCCGGTGTAGATCTCCACGCCCACGCACTCGTCGCGCTGGTTCAGGTACTCGACCTCGATCACCCAGAAGCGGCCCTTGCCGAGCTTCGTGGTCTTGACGTCGCTGACCGAGCGCAGGATCTGCCGGGTGCGCAGGCGGTCTCCCGGCCGCACCGGCTCGCCGAAGACGATCTCGTTGTCGGTCATCACGGCCTCGGGCAGTTCCAGCGCCTGCTTCAGGTCGAAGTGCACCTGGAGTGGCTGGCGCAGCGCGGCCCTCCCCGGCGCCCAGTGGTGCGGCCGGAACCAGACCGAGAGCATCGTGGGCGGGGCGATCCAGCCGCCGGTGAGCTCCTGCGCGACCTTCTCGTCCCAGAACAGCGGGTTGCCGTTCTGCACCGAGGCGCAGGTGGTGACGACGTACCCCCGCTCGACGTCGAACTCGCCCTCTTCCTCGTAGCGGATCTGGCCGATCCACGACTCCACCTGCTCGGGCAACCCGGTCATTGGCTTCGACCCCTTCGCGCGGCGACGCTCACGCGACGACGCCCTCGCCGCGCAGCTTCTCGATCTCCTGCTGCGTGAGCCCCGCGCCCAGCAGCAGCTCGTCGGCGTCGCTGTCCGCAGCGTCGCGCAGACCGGGCGGCGGGCTCTGCCTGTCTGAGCCGGCCAGCAACGGGGCCAGCTGCCGGAAGCTCCCACGCCGGGCGTGCACGGCCTTCACGAAGGCTCCGCGCTCCAGGAGATGCGGATCCTCCACCAGCTCCGCCACCTTGTAGACGGGAGCCACGCACGTGTCGCGCGGCGCGAGCTCGGCCACCCAGTCGTCGCGATCGCGACGGGCGAAGGCCTGGCGCAACGACGCGCGGATCTGCTCCTGGCACTCGTCGTCCGTCTGGTGCGGGATCCACTGCTCGAGGCCGAGCGCCCGGCACAGGTTCGCGTAGAAGGCCGGCTCGATCGCTGCGACCGCGAGCCACTTCCCATCGCGGGCGGGGTAGACGTCGTAGCAGGCGTAGCGGCCGGTGAGGATGTCGTGCGCGGGGCCGGGCTCCTCGCCCGTGGCCAGGAACTGGTCGATGGCGAGCGACATCAAGCAGAGCACACCTTCGGCCACCGCGACGTCCAGGTACTCGCCCACCCCACTGGTCGCCCTGCGCAGCAGGGCGGCGAGGATCGCGATTGCCGCGTGCATGCCCCCGGCGGCGCCGTCGGCCACGGTGGCCCCGGGCAACGCTGGGCCGCCGTCGGCCCGCGGGCTCGAGCAATCCAGGAAGCCGCCGAGCGCCAGGTAGTTCAGGTCGTGGCCAGCCCAACGGGCGTAGGGACCGTCCTGCCCGTAGCCACTGGTCGAGCAGTAGACGAGCCGCGGATTCGCGCGCCGCAGCTGGTCGTAACCGATGCCGAGCCGCTGCGTGACCCCGGGACGAAAGCTCTCGATCACCACGTCGGCGCGCTCGGCCAGTCGCAGGAAGGCCCGCTTGCCGTGCGGCGCCTTGAGATCGATCCGCACGCGTTTCATGCCACGCTGGCCGGCGTAGGCGTAGTAGGGCGGCTCGATCTGCAGCGACCCTTGTCGGGGCGGAGCCCCCACCTTGATCACGCTGGCGCCGTAGTCGGCCAGGATGCGCGAGCAGCGCGCGGCGGGGCCGACCGTGGAGAAGTCGAGCACCGTGATGCCGTCGAGCTGGGCCGGCGGGGACATTCGCAGCTCAGAAGTTCTTCGGCAGGCCGAGCTTGCGCCGCGCGATGATGTTCTTCTGGATCTCGGAGGCGCCGCCTCCGATGGTGTCGATCACCGAGTAGCGGTAGCTCATCTCCGGCCGGCCCCGGAGTGGCGCCTCCTGGGTGTGTACGCGCAGCTGCGCGCCCGGCCCCGCGATGTCGAGCGCCGCGTTGGCAACCCGCTGGGAGAGCTGGGTCGCGAACAACTTGTACTCCGACGCCTCGCAGGTCGGAGGCTTTCCGCCCCTCGTCGACTCGGCGACGAATACGAAGCCGAGCATGCGCGCCACCTCCATCTGCGTGGCGAGCTGCGCGATCTTCTCGCGCACCAGGTGATCCTCGCGGAGGGGTACGCCGTCGCGATCCGCCTGCCGAACGTGGTCCACCAGCTCTTCGAAGCGCTGCTCGATGGGCGAGAAGGCGAACATGGTGAAGCGCTCCAGGTCCAGCGCCTCCGAGATGTACTGGAAGCCCTTGTTCAGCTCTCCGACGACGTAGTCGTCGCTGACCCACACTTTGTCGAAGAAGACCTGGTTGGTGATCTCGTCCCCGATCGTGGGCGTCGGCTGGACGGTCAGACCCGGGTGGTCCATCGGGACCAGGAAGAGCGTGATGCCGTGGTGCTTGCGGGCCTCGGGGTCGGTGCGCGCACCCACCCAGTACCAGTCGGCGAAGTGGGCCGACGTGGTCCAGGTCTTCTGGCCGTCGAGCCGCCAGCCATCGCGCTCGCGCGTCGCCTTGAGCTGCATGTTGGCGGCGTCCGAACCGGCCTGGGGCTCGCTGTAGCCCACCGCGAACTCGATCTCCGCGTTCAGGATCTTGGGCAGGAACTCCCGCTTGAGCCTCTCGTTGGCGTGGCGGATCAGCGTCTTGCCGATGATGCCGACGCCCTTGCCGATCTGCGGAGCGCCGCGCCGCGCCAGGGCCTCGTTCAGGATGTACTCGTAGACGCCCTGGCGCTCCTGGCCTCCGTACTCCTTCGGCCAGGTCATCCCCAGCCAGCCCCGTGCGGCGAGCTGCTTCATGAAGGCCCGCCGCGCCGGCGTGTCGACGATCTGGGCCATGTTCTCCCGGGTGACGTCCATGACCTCGGGGGTCTGCTGCTCGTCGAGGAACTTCTCGACCTCTGCCTGGAAGACCCTCTCTGCGTCCGAGAACTCGAAGTTCACGCCGATCCTCCCCGCGTTTCGGGTGGCCGCTGCAAAAAGTATACGATACGTAGCGTATAGTAAATCAGCCGCCGCGTCAAAGGGAGCCGACGCGCGGGCCCCGCGGGGAGGCGCCTACCCGCCGTTCTTGGGGCGGCAGACCGTGGAGAGGGCGCGCACCCGCTGCCGCTTGTGCGGGTCGGACCCCATCAGGCGCCGCGCAGCGCGGACGTAGGGCTCCGCCTCCCCGCCGCGGTCGGCGCGGCACAGGGCGTGGGCGAGCAGCAGGTTCGCATCGAAGCTGCGTCCGTCGATCTCGAGCCCGCGCCGCAGCGCGGCCTCGGCCTGGGCCTGGGCACCCCGCATGCCGTAGAGCCGGCCGAGATTGAGGTACACGCCCGGCACGAGCGAGCCGTGTTCGACCGCGCGGCGCAGGTCCTCGAGCGCCACGTCATCGAGTGCTGTCGCCGCGTCGATCTGCCCCTCGCGCCTCAGACGCCCGGCGCGCCCCATGCGGGACTCGGCCAGCAGCGCGTGCGCATCCGGGTCGTCCGGACGCAGCGCCACCAGGCGCGTCAGCCAGGCCTCGGCCTGACCGGCCTCGCCGATCTCGCCCTGGAAGCGGCTCATCTCCCGGATCGCCGCCGGGTTGTCCGGGTCCTGGGCGAGGAGTCGCCCCAGAACGGCGATCGCCGGCCGGACCCTGCCCGTCTGGGCCAGCGCGCGGGCCTCCTCGAGCATCCGCGACAGTTCGAGCCCGTCCTTCGGATCCCTGAGCGAGGCGGGATCCAGGCCGGTGGGCAGCTCGCGCGCGGACGCCACGTAGCCGAGCGCTTCGAGTCGCTCGACGTCCTCGCCCTGCACCAGGCCAGGGACCAGGGCCGAGCCGCCCTGCGCCTCGCGCACGCGCCGCAGCTCGCCGCGCAGCTGCTCCACCACGTCGGGGAACTCGTCCGCCACGTTCGTCGCTTCCCGGGGATCCGCGGCCAGGCGGTAGAGCTCGGGCGTCGGCGCC
>JAZFWH010000334.1:0-16695 GCA_036482635.1 Myxococcota bacterium | reverse complement strand
GAGGCGCCCAGCGTGGGGAAGAGCAGAGGCGTGGGGAGCCCGATGCCAAACAGCAGATACGGGACGGTCGCGATGATCAGGCCCGCACCGACGCCGCAGATCAGATAGAAGCGCAGGAAGCGCTTCGCGCCCCAGACCATCGCGAGCTGCGAACCGAACATCCACAGCATGAACATGTTCATCGCGATGTGGAAGAAGCTTGCGTGCAGCCACATGTAGGTGAAGGGCTGCCACACGTAGCCCCCCTGCCAGACGAGCGCGGGCCAGACGCTGAGGAACGCCTCCAGCATCGGTACCGGGTACGGGCCGACCTGAACCAGCTGGCCCTCGAAGACCTTCTGTGCCAGGAAGACGACCGCGTTGGCGATCAGGAGCGTCTTGACGATGGGAGGTGTCACGGGCGGTCCGATGCCGCCCCCGCCGTGGCCGCGTCCGTGCAAGGCGTTGCTCTCCTTGACCAGATCCCTCGACTGGTCCTCGGTTTTATTGGTCTCGGTCGAACGAGGAGCCGGCTTCGCGGTGCTCTGGTCTACGGCCGGCGGGACGGGCGCGCGATCCCCCCGAGCCCCGACAGCCTAAAGAGTCTAAGTTGGCGCGTCAACGGAGTAATTCGTCGGCGCCAGGGCCTCGAGGCAGCGCCGGGTGGCGGCGGCCTCGAGCCCGGAGAGATCGATCACGGGAAGCTCCAGGCGCAGGGAGCCGGCGATCTCGGCCAGGCGCTCCCGGCAGCGCTCGGCGCTCCCCACCACCAGGGCGGGGGCGATCTGCTCGTCGGGGATCCGGCCGAACCAGGGGTTGAGCCGCCGGTACTCCACCAGCGCCCGGGCCGCGTCGGCGGATTCGTCCACCCGCGCGAAGATCCACATGGAGCGCGCGATCTCGTGCGGATCGCGGCCCCGCTCGCGGCAGGCGGCCTCCAGCTGCGCCTCGGCGCGCTGCACGAGCCCGGGGAGCGGAGGCAGGTTGATCTCCCAGCCGTCGGCGTGCTCCGCGACCACTTCCAGCATGCGCGGACGTTGCGCGGCGATCCAGACCGGAATCCGCCCGTTCGGAGGGGTCGGGCGCACCCGGGCCCCGCGCAGCTGAACGTGGCGGCCGTCTACGCTCACCGACTCGCCGCGCCACAGGCGGCGGGCAGCGCCCAGCGCCTCGTCGAGCCAGCGGATGCGCTCGGCCGGCGGCAGCTGCGGCAGGCCGAACCGCGCGTCGCTCGCGCGGTCGCCGATCGAGACCAGGAACAGCAGGCGGCCGGGCGCCAGGCGCTCGGCGGTGGCCGCCGCCTGGGCGAGCCGCGCCGCGTTCCAGTGGTGGACCACGCGGATCGAGCCGATCGAGATGCGTTCGGTGAGTGCCAGGAGCGCCGCCGTCACTGTCCAGCCGTCCAGCACGTCCGCTTCGCGGCGTTTGTCGAGCATGGAGACGTCTCCGTCGACGAACGCCGCGTCGTAGCCCAGTGCCTCCGCTTCGCGGACCAGCGCGAGCAGTTCCTCCCAGGGATGGCGATGCCAGGCGAAGGCGACTCCGAGCCTCACCGCAGGCGCCCCAGGCGGCGAGCGGCGTGGATCAGCGCGAGGGAGCTCTTGGCGTCGGTGAGTTGTCCGCTCCAGATGAGCTCGAGGGCCTGGTCGAGAGGCGTCGGCACCAGCGAGATCACCTCGTCGTCTTCCGGGCGCGCAGCGACGGGCACCAGGTCGAAGGCCGCGAAGAGGTAGATCCGTTCGTCGGTGAAGCCCGGCGTGGTCCAGATCCAACCCAGCGGTTCCAGCCGGCCGGCTTGGTGTCCCGCCTCCTCCTGGAGCTCGCGGGCGGCGCACGACTCGGGCGTGTCTCCCGGATCCAGCTTTCCGGCGGGCACCTCGAGGATCTCGCCGCCCGTGGCGTGCCGGAACTGGCGGATCAACAGCACCTCGCGATCCGAGAGGAACGGCACCACGGCGGACGCTCCCGGGTGATGCACGATGTCGAGCTCGACGTGGCGCCCGTTGGGGAGCTCGACGCTCTCGGTGTCGACGCGGATTCGAAAGCGCGGCTTCGCGCTCATCGCGCGCTGCCGGGCCGCTGAACTCCGTTCGCCCGCGGCTCACTGCGCCGCGGCTGCGCCGCGTTGCCCCACGGGCAGTCGGCGCGGATCGGGCAGACCTCGCAGTGCGGCGTGCGCGCCTGGCAGCAGACCCTTCCGTGGTGGATCATGCGCCGCGTGTGGGTGGTCCAGCTGCGGCGCGGGACGAGGTCCATCAGGTCGCGTTCGATCTGTTCGGGGTCTTCGGAGCGCGTGAGAGCGAGCCGCTGGTGCACGCGTTTCATGTGGGTGTCGATGGCGAGACCGGGGACGCCGAAGGCCTCGCCCAGCACGACGTTCGCCGTCTTGCGCGCCACGCCGCGCAGGCTGGTGAGCCCTTCCATGCTGCGCGGTACCTCGCCGGCGAAGCGCTCGTCGACCTCCCGGGCGGTGGCGAGCAACGACCTGGCCTTCTGGCGAAAGAAGCCCGTCGGCCGAATCAGCGCTTCGAGCTCGCCCGGGTCCGCGTCCGCCAGCGCCCGCGGCGTCGGGTAGCGGCGAAACAGGGCGGGTGTGACCTCGTTCACCTTCTCGTCCGCGCACTGGGCGGAGAGGATGGTGGCGACGATCAGTTCGAAGGGGTTTCGGTAGTGGAGGGCGATCCGCGCGTCGGGGTAGGCGGCGGCGATCCGGCGCACGATGCGCGCGGCTCGGGCCACGCGTTCGGCAGCGGTTTCTGCCCGTCTCTTCGAGCGAGTTCTGCGGGGCTCGCCGCCCTTTGTCGCCGCCGAGGACTTCCTGGGCATGCGGCGCAGGGTAGCCTGCGCGCCCGGCCGCTGTCGCACGGGGCGACGCGTTGAGGACACCAGCAGTTGGGGAAGCGACAAGAACGGGCCGTGACGATCGCCGTCGGGGACGGGGGTCTGGTGCTCGAGGGTCTGTACGTCGCCGGGGTCGACGCCGAGTCGGGTGGCGCCGTGATCGCACCGCCCCACCCGCTCTACGGCGGGAGCATGGAGTCGCCCGTGGTGAGCGAGCTCGCCTACGCCTGCGAGAAGTCGGGCCTGGCTTCGCTGCGCTTCAACTGGCGTGGCGTGGGCGCGAGCGGCGGCGAGTCGAGCGGTGAGGCGGGGGATGCCGACGCCGACACCGATGCGTCCCTCGTCCAGCTGGAGGAGACGGTGGAGGGCCCGATCGTCGCGTGCGGCTACTCGTTCGGAGCCGCGGCCGCGTTGCGCGTGGCGGTGCGCCGTCTGCGCGTGCGGCGCCTGGTACTCGTGTCGCCGCCCGTCTCCTTGCTCGACCGCGACGCCCTGGCGCAGCTGCCGTGTGGCCTGCTGCTGGTCACCGGCGAGGCCGACGCGATCGCGCCGCCGGCCGACCTCGCAGCCATCGGCCGGCGGCTGGAGCACGCGCGCTTCGAGGCCGTGCCCGATGCCGATCACTTCTTCGCGATGGGCCTCGCCACGGTCGGCCGCGTCGTCTCCGATTGGCTCTCGAATGGTGAGTGAGGTACCGAGCTGGGGGTGCCGCCTCGGCACCCGCCTCAGTGGACGAAGGCTTCAGCTCGTGGCGGCGGGAAGGCGGACGCGGAACTCGCTGCCCACGCGAGCTCCGTCGACGACGCTGACCACCCCGCCCGCATCCTCGACGATGCGGCGCGTGATGGCGAGTCCCAGGCCGCCCGCGCGGTCCCGGTGCGTCGAGTAGAAGGGCTCGAACACCCGCGCCCGCAGCTCGTCGGAGATGCCCGGGCCTTCGTCGACGACGGCGACCTGCACCGCGTCGCCGGCTGCCGCGCAGCACAGGCGGACGCTGCCTCCCGCGGGCGTCACCTCGAGGGCGTTCAGGGCGAGATTCAGCACCACCTGGCGCAGGGCGTCCTCGCCGAGCGCGACGTCCGGCAGGCCCGTCGGCGCCTCCACCTCGAGGGCGACACCCCGCCGCGCGGCGCGGTGGCGAAGCAGCGCCGCGACCGAATCGAGCACCGCACCGGGGGGGGCACAGGCGGCTTCGCCCTCGTCCTCGGGGCGTCCGTGTTCGATCACCAGATCCAGCAGCCGCTCCATGCGGCGCAGCTCGTCTTCCACGACGCCCCGGAACTGGCTGGAGGACTCGGAGCCGTCGCCCTCGGGCTGGAGCTGGAGGAACGTCTTGACCGCGACCAGCGCGTTGCGCACCTCGTGGGCGATCTCGGTGGCGAGCCCGCCCAGCGCGGCCAGCCGGTCGAGGTGGCGCACCTCGTGGTCCAGGTCGCGCAGCCGCGCCAGGTCGCGCGCGGTGGCGAGCGGGCCCGCCAGCTGCCGCGCCGCGGCGTCGAGCTCGGCCAGCGTTCGCGGCCGCACCGGGCCCGCGTCGCCTCCGACCAACAGCACCGCGAAGGCCTCGCCGTTCTCGGCCAGCGGAACCGCGGCGGCACAGGCGTGGCGGCGCGCGATCTCGCGCACGCGCCCCTGCGATTCGGCGCGCAGCGCCGCCGCACCCGGCAGCGCCGCCAGCGCAGCGAACTCGGCCGGCTCCGGCTCCGCGGGCGGCTCTCCGGCGTAGGCCGCCGCGGCCACGTAGGGTCGTCCGTCGTCGCGTCGCGTCCAGGCCACCACGCGCTCGCTGCGGGTGCTCTCGCGCAGGTGCGAGACCGCGCGGGAGAGCAGGCTCAGCGGATCGCGGAAGCCGGAGCACCGCGCTGCGCTTGGCGCGGGCCGGCGAGCCTCTGATCGGCCCAACTCGCGGCGCGGCTGCACTCGAGTCTCCGGCACGCTCAATTCAGCCGGCCTCGGGTGATCTCGCCGCCACCTAGAACGAGTCCAGTCGCAGCAGGCGGCGGCCCTGCGAGTCGGTCTGCGCCGAGCGGGCGCTCTCCGTCGGCTCCGTCCCGGCGACGAAGGACTGAAAGACCGTGTCGGTGCTGGCCGCGTCGGCGAGCAGGCCGGTCTTGCGGTCCACTCGCGCGAAGACGATCGACTCCGGTGTCGGGAACTCCCGCACCGGCCGGGACTTCAGGACCTCGCGCATGAAGTCCACCCAGATCGGAGCGGCGGCGCGCGAGCCGGTCTCGCCCCAGCCCAGGAAGCGGCTCTCGTCGTGTCCCACCCACACGCCCGTGATGATCTGGGGAGCGAAGCCCATGAACCAGGCGTCTCCCTGGTCGTTCGTCGTGCCCGTCTTGCCGGCGACGGGTCGCCCCAGCGCCTTCGCCCGCCAGCCGGTTCCCTTGGGATCGGTGACCACGGCGCGCAGCAGGTCCGTCACGAGGTACGCCTGCTCGGTATCGATCACTCGCTCGCCGTCGAGGTCGCTGCCCTCGAAGGGCTGCACGGGGTCGATGCGATCCCCATTGGACGGACCCTCGGCTGCGACGCTGGCGAGCTGGGACTCCTCGTCTCCGGCCTCGGGATCCAGCTCGGACGAATCGCCGAGCGTGACGTCTTCAACCAGGACACGGCCTTCGCGGTCGACGACCCGGCGGATGAAGCGCGGCACCACGCGTCGCCCCCCGCTGGCGTAGATGGCGTAGGCGCGGGTGATCTCCAGGAGGGACACGTCGCTCGAGCCGAGCGCCAGCGACAGGTCGCGGTTGAGCGGCGACTCGATGCCGAGACGCCGCATGTACCCGATCACGAAGTCGACACCCACGTCGCGGAACAGGTGCACGGTGGCATTGTTGACCGAACGCACCAGGGCCTCGCGCAGTGTGATCGGCCCGTAGAAGCTGCGCCCGTAGTTGCGCGGACGCCAGATGAACCCGGAAGTCTCGTCGACGTAGACCACCGGCCGGTCCCACAGGATCGAGGCGGGCGTATAGCCCCGCTCGAGCGCGGCCGCGTAGATCAGCGGCTTGAAGGCCGAGCCGGGCTGACGGCGGGCCTGCATGACGCGGTTGAACTGGCTGCGGCCGAAGTCGTAGCCGCCCACCAGCGCCAGCACCTCGTCCGACTCCAGGTCGATGCAGAGCAGTGCGCCCTGCACGATGGGCTCTTGATCCAGCGTCACGCGCGGGTCCTGGCCCGCCGCCCCCGCGTTCGACTCCTCGTCCGCCTCCAGCACGCGGAAGCGCGCCACGTCGCCGCGCTGGAACACCCGATCGATCTTCTTCACCGGGTGCGGCGCCTTCGAGGGGTCCGCCTCCCGGGCCCAGGCCACGCTCTCGAGCTCGACGGTTGCCTCGGCGTGGGGCGCGAAGCCCACCCGCGCGGTCTGGGCGTCGGGATCGACGGCGATGATCACACCGAGCAGGCTGCGATCGCGGGGCAGCTCGGGAGGCTCTTCGGAGCCGGCCTCCGCCAGCTGGGATTCGTCCCGTTCCTCGGCTTCCTCGTCCGGCTCCTTCGCCGGTGGCGCCAGGCCGTTCTCCTCGGCCAGGCGCTCGAGCTCGGCGGGGATCTCGTCGGCGGCGACCCGGCGCGCGGGCTTGCGGTAGCCCTGGCGCCGGTCGAGGTCGGTGAGACCCTTCCGCAGCGCGTCCACCGCGGCGCGCTGGGCGCCGATCTCGACGCTGGTGTGGATCTCGAGGCCGCCCCGCAGTACCAGATCGCTGCCGAGCTGGTCGAACAGGTAGCGGCGCACCTGCTCGGTGAAGTACGCCGCCGCCTCGAAGTCGTCGAGATTTCGCGAGCTCACCAGCACGGGCACGGTGGCGACGGCCTCCGCGTGGGTCCGCTCGTCGATCAACTCCTCCTCGAGCATGCGCTCCAGCACGTAGAGCCGGCGCCGCTCCGCCTCCTCGGGGTTCGAGAGCGGGGAGTAGCGGGACGGCGCTTTGGGCAGGCCCGCCAGCTGGGCGGCTTCGGAGAGCGTCAGCTCCGCCACGTCCTTGCCGTAGTACGTCTGGGCGGCCTCGCCGAGGCCGTAGGCGCCGCGCCCGAAGTAGATCTGGTTGAGGTAGAGGTAGAGGATCTCCTGCTTGGTGAAGCGCTCCTCGATGCGGCGGGCGAGGATCATCTCGCGGATCTTGCGCCGCACTTTCCGCTCGGGCGAGAGCAGCAGTCCCTTCACCATCTGCTGGGTGATGGTGCTTCCCCCCTGCTTGATCTCGCCGCCGGCCCGCAGGTTGACCCACGCGGCGCGCAGGATGGCGGTGTAGTCGATGCCGGAGTGCTCGAAGAAGGAGCTGTCCTCGCCGGCCACGAAGGCCTGGACCACGTGCTCCGGTACCGCCTCGAGCCGGACCAGCCGGCGCCGCTCCGTGTAGAATTCGCCGATCAGCGCCCCGTGCCGGTCGTAGACGCGGCTGGAGAGCGGCGGGCGGTAATCGTCGACGTGCTGCAGGTCCGGGAGGTCACGCAGGAAGGCCAGATAGAACGCCAGGGCCCCGATGGCCCCGGCCCCGGCCAGCAGGCCCGCTTGCGCGAGCACCCGCCTCAGCCCTCGCGCCTCCAGGAAAGCCATACGATCTCCGGGGGTTACCCGACCCTAGCCAACCCCGAGCCCCCTGCGCTACCGCTTCGGTCAGAAGGAGTACTCCCTGAATGCCCGCCCTCCCCCTCACCATGGCCTTCGTGATGGACCCGGTCGGGTCCATCGACATCAAGGCGGACACCACTTTCGCCCTGATGCTGGAGGCGCAGCGCCGGGGCCACCGGATTCTCTACGTGGACCCCGGGGACCTCGGCGTCTCGGGCGGCCTGGCGGTGGCGAAAGTGAGGCCGGTCACACTTCGCCGCGAGGCGGGTCGCCACGCCGACCTCGGAGCGGAGCGGACCGTGGTGCTGGACGACGACGTGGACGTGGTCTTCCAGCGCAAGGACCCACCGGTCGACGCCGAGTACGTGGTGGCGACCCAGATCCTCGCCCTGTGCCGGAAGGCCTTGGTGCTGAACCGCCCACAGGGGATCCTGGCCGCCAACGAGAAGCTCTACGCGCTCCACTTCCCGGAGCTGATGGCGGAGACCCTGGTCACGCGGAACATCCCCCACCTCATCGACTTCATGGCGAAGGTCGGCGGGGAGATGATCGTCAAGCCCCTCGAGGGCCGGGGCGGCGAGGGGATCTTCCTCGTCCGCCACGACGACCGGAACCTCTTCTCGATCCTCGAGCAGGCCACGCGCTTCGAGACGCGGCGGACCATGGCCCAGCGCTACCTGCCCGAGGTGCGCCAGGGCGACAAGCGCATCGTGCTGCTCGAGGGGGAGCCGATCGGGGCGCTGCTGCGCGTGCCCGCGCGGTCCGAGACGCGGGCGAACCTTCACGTCGGGGGTCGACCGGAGCGGGCGAGGGTCGACGAGGCCGACCGCCGGATCATCGAGCGGCTTGGCCCGGCGCTGCGCCGCGACGGGCTGTTCTTCGTCGGGATCGACGTGATCGGCGGCCGGCTCACCGAGGTCAACGTCACCAGCCCGACGGGAATCCAGGAGATCAACGCGCTCGAGAACGCCCGTCTGGAGGAGCGGATTCTCGAGCGCGTCGAGGCCCGGGTCGCCGAAATCCGCAGCTCGACGGGCTAAACCCCCGGAAACGGTTGACACGGGCGAGAGTGGGGCCGATCATCCCCGTCGGTGCGAGGGATCCAGCCCCCGGATCCCGATGGATTGCACCTCCTCCAACCGGCCTCCGTTCCCGCTCGTCTCCTCCCCGGAGCGGGAGCTACTCGAAGATCGAAGGAAGGAGATGGCCGATGGCCACCATCGTAGAAAGAACCGGCATTCGCCGGGAGAAGGGCTGGCTGTACTACTTGGACAAACAGGGTGACGTCAGCCGAGCTCGCATGGCCCGGGGCGGCCGCAAGGCACCCAAGGCTCGCCAGAAGGTCGCCCGCTTGGGTCTCAAGCGGGAGGACGGGTTTCTCTACTTCATCGACAAGCGCGGAAACGTGGCGAAGGTGAAGATGGCCCGTTCGTCGAGCCGGCGCAGGCGCAAGACCGCCCGTCGGCGGCCGGCGGCGCGTCGGCGCACCACGGCCCGACGCGGCAAGGCGACGAAGCGGAAGCCGGCGCGGCGCAAGCCGGCGCGGCGCAAGACCGCAGCCCGCAAGCCGGCGCGGCGCAAGCCGGCGCGGCGCAAGACGGCCGGGCGCAAGACGGCCGGGCGCAGCACGGCGCGACGCCGGCCGGCGCGCCGCTAGGCGGAACGCGCGAAGGCCGGGGCCGGCCTTCGGCCGGCCCCGGCAGCCGCCGTGGCTCCCGTAACGCCTTGGGGCGTCGGGGTCGGGTTGTTGGTATCCTGCCGTTTGCGCGTTTCTGATGCCTGAAGCCCAGAAGACCCAACCGTGAGCGAATCCGGGGAGCGAAGCGGCGGTGCGATCGAAGGCGCGCGTCGCCAGGCTGGAGCTCGTCCGTACGGCATTCTGATCGTCGACGACGAACCCGGCATCCTCGAGTCGCTCGAGCTCACGCTGGGGTCCGACTACCGGGTGCACACCGCCACCGGCGGAGAAGAGGCGCTCAAGATCCTCGAACGCGAGGAGATCGCGCTGATCATCGCCGATCAGGTGATGTCGCCCATGAGCGGAGTCGAGTTCCTCGAGAAGGCGATCGAGCGCAACCCGCACGCGATCCGCATGATGCTGACGGGCTACGCGGACATCGGCTCGCTGGCCAGTGCCATCAACGAGGGGCGGATCTATCGCTACATCCCGAAGCCGTGGGAGCCGGACGAGGTCCGGCTCAACGTGAAGCGTGCGCTCGAGGCGTTCGAGTTGTCGACGGAGAACCTCCAGCTCGCCGCCGCCCTGGCCGACGCCAACCAGCGCCTGCGCGCCGAGAACGTGCACCTGCGGCGGGAGGTCGAGCGACGCTACGCCTTCGATCAGATCCTCGGCTCCAGCGCCGCCATGGAGCGGGTGTTCGACGTGATGGAGAAGGTGGCCGAGACCGATGCCACGGTGCTGATCAGCGGCGAGACCGGGACAGGCAAGGATCTGGTCGCGCGCTCGATCCACTACAGCGGTTCGCGCAAGGGCCACCGCTTCGTCGCGCAGAACTGCGCCGCGCTTCCCGACACGCTCCTCGAGAGTGAGCTGTTCGGTCACAAGCGCGGGGCGTTCACCGGGGCACACGCCGACAAGCAGGGTCTCTTCGAGCTCGCCCACCGCGGCACGATCTTCCTGGACGAGGTCGGGGAGACACAACCGGGCATGCAGGTGCGTTTGCTGCGCGTGCTACAGGACGGCGAGATCCGGGCGCTCGGTTCCTCGGAGACCCGGAAGGTGGACGTGCGCGTCATCGCCGCCACCAACCGCGACCTGCGCAAGGACGTGGAGGAGGGGCGCTTCCGGGAGGACCTCTACTACCGACTGCGCGTCGTCGAGATCGGGCTGCCCCCGCTGCGCGAGCGAAAGGAGGACATCCCGATCCTCGCCCACCACTTCCTCGACCTGTCGAGTCGACGCATGGATCGCAAGGTGAAGGGCTTCACCAACGAGGCGATGGATCGCTTCGTCGCCCACACCTGGAGCGGCAACGTGAGGGAGCTCGAGAACGAGATCGAGCGGACGGTCGCGCTGGCCGGTGAAGCGGAGACGATCAGCGTGGACATGCTCTCCGAGGACCTGCGCGTCGGCGGGTCCCGCGCGGTCGTGCCCCTCGGCGACGTGTCCGGCGACGCGAACCTCAACGACGCCGTGGACGACCTCAAGCGCAGGATGATCCTGCGCGCGATCGAGGAGACGGGCAGCAAGACGCGCGCCGCGGAACGCCTGGGCATCCCGCGCCAGTCGTTGCAGAAGATGATGAAGCGCCTGGGGCTCGGACACTGAGGGCGCCAGCGAACGCGGCACCGCGCCGCCGTTCGCCCGTTCCGCGGAGGGGGGCGAGCTGGTATCGTGAGCGAGCCCATGGAGACCGTCCAGGTTGCGCAGGTCGATTCCCCGATCGGGTCCCTGCGCGTCGCGTCCACCGCACGAGGTCTCGCCTACCTCGAGCTGTCCCACGCCAGCGGTCGCGGCCTGGGCGGCTGGCTGCGCCGCTGCGCGCCCGGCGCGGCCTGCGTGGAGGCGTTCGCACCCAACCGCCCGGCGATCCGCCAGATCCTCGAGTACCTGAAGGGCAAGCGAACGGAGTTCGATCTGCCCCTCGACCTGAGGGGGACCGAGTTCCAGCGCTCGGTCTGGCAGGCGCTGCTGGAGATCCCCTACGGCGAAGTGCGCTCCTACCGCGAGATCGCGGGTGCGGTCGGCCGCCCGCGCGCGGTGCGCGCGGTCGGCGCCGCCAACGGTTCGAATCCTGTCGCGCTGGTGGTGCCCTGCCACCGGGTGATCGCCGCCGACGGCAAGCTCGGGGGCTACGGCGGGGGCCTCGATCTCAAGGCCCGGCTGCTCGCGATGGAGCGCTCCCAGCCCGCCGACGGCCGCCTGCTGTGAGAGAGCGCGGCTAGATCGCAGCGAGGGCGCGGTCGAGGTCCGCGATCAGGTCGTCGGCGTCCTCGATGCCGCAGGCGAGCCGCACCAGCGAGTCGGTGATCCCCAGCTCCAGGCGCTCTTCGCGCTTCAAGTCCCAGAACGACATCAGCGCCGGCATCTCGATCAACGACTCCACGCCCCCCAGGCTCGGCGCGATGTACGGGATCTGGCAGGCGTCGATGAAGCGGAAGGAGCCCTCCAGGTCCGCTTCGAGTTCGAAGGTGACGACGCCGCCGAACCCGCCCATCAGGCGGCCGGCGACGGCGTGATCGGGATGGCTCTCGAGGCCCGGATACCAGACGCGCCGCACGCTCGGGTGCTCCTCGAGCCAGCCGGCTACGCGTCGACCGTTCTCGTTGTGGCGCTGCATGCGCAGCGCGAGTGTCTTGAGACCGCGCAGCAGCAGGTACGCGGAGTGCGCATCCGCGACCCCGCCCAGCACCCCAGCCGCCTCGCGTACCGGAGCCGTCAGCGCCTCCCCACCGAGCACCACACCCGCCAGCAGATCGTTGTGTCCGCCCAGGTACTTGGTCGCACTGTGGATCACGAGGTCCGCGCCCTGGTCGAGCGGTCTCTGGTTCACCGGGCTGGCGAAGGTCGAATCGATGATCACCTTGACGCCCCGGGCGTGCGCGATCTTCACCGCTTCGGGCAGGTCGAGGACGCGCAGGTAGGGATTCGTCGGGGACTCGGTGAAGAAGAGCTGGGTGTTCTCGCGGAGCGCGTCGGCGAGCTTCTTGGTGTCGGCCGGCTCGATCACCGTCGTTTCCACGTCCAGCTTGGTCAGGTACTGGCGGATGAACTGCCGGGTGCGCCGGTAGCAATCGCTGGTGACCACCAGGTGGGAGCCCCGGGGCAGGAGCGCCAGGAAGAGCGTCGTGGCGGCGCACATGCCCGACGCGAACAGCACGGCCTGTTCGGCACCTTCGAGCTCGCACAGCTTGTGCTCGACAGCGCGCCAGGTGGGATTGCCGTAGCGGCCGTACTCGTCCCGCGGAAGCCGACCCTCCTGGTACTCGCGGAGCTCGGCTGAGTTCTTGAACCAGAACGTCGACGTCTGGACGATCGGCGCCGTGACGGCGTCGCTCGTCTTGTGCGCGCGCTCGCCACCGTGCACGGATCGCGTCGAGTCGCCCTGGCTCGGGCGCCGCTTCATCGCGCTTCTCGTCGCTTGGCGCTTAGCAGCTCGGGCGTGGATCCCAGGAGCCCCGGAGTGGCCGGGAGGGTCCGAGAGGCCTGCAAGCGCCGGAAATCGCCCTGTCCTTCGGACCCCGTGGGTTTCAGAGTAGGGGTGCGCCAGAGGGCCGTCAACCGATCGGGAAGGCTGGACCGCGGGGCGCGCCCCGACGTAGGATGGCTCCATGCCCGACGCAATCTCCCTGCTCGATGCGGTCGCGCAGGCCGAGCTGGTCCGACGCGGCGAAGTGAAACCCCTGGAGCTGGTCGAGGCCGCGATCGCGCGCATCGAGGACCTGGACCCGCGGCTGGGCGCCGTGATCGCGCGCCAGTTCGAGCGCGCGCGGGCGGCGGCCGCCGCGCCCGACCTGCCCGACGGACCGTTTCGCGGCGTGCCCCTGCTGCTCAAGGATCTGGGCGCGCATCTGGACGGGGACCCGGTGCACTGCGGGATGGAGGCCCTCAAGCGCGCCGACTGGCACGCCAGCGGCGAGACCTACTTCGCGGCGAAGCTGCGTCGGGCGGGATTCGTGGGGCTGGGTCGTACCAACACGCCGGAGCTCGGCCTGCTCCCCACCACCGAGCCCCGGGCCCACGGATCGACCTGCAATCCGTGGAAGACCACCCACTCGGCGGGGGGGTCGAGTGGAGGCTCCGCCGCCGCGGTGGTCTCGGGCATGGTGGCCGCGGCGCACGCCAGCGACGGCGGCGGCTCCATCCGGATCCCGGCCAACCACTGCGGCCTGGTGGGTCTCAAGCCGACGCGCGGCCGCAACTCCTTCGGCCCCGACCTGGGCGAACGCTGGGCCGGCTTCTCGGTCGAGGGCGTGGTGACGCGGTCCGTGCGCGACACGGCGGCGCTGCTCGACGTCACCTCGGGTGCGATGCCGGGCGATCCCTACGCCGCCCCGCCTCCGGCGCGTCCCTTCCTCGAGGAGGTCGGTGCGCCGCCGGGCCGCCTGCGCGTCGGATTCCTGAAGAGCGCGCCCCGCGACGGCGAGACGCACCCCGACTGCGTGGCCGCCGTCGAGGGCGCCGCGCGCCGGCTCGAGTCGCTGGGCCACGCCGTGGAGGAGTCGTCGCCCGAGGCGCTCCAGGATGCGGCGGCCGTGGGCGCCTTCGTCACCGTGATCACCAGCTGCACCGCGCGGGCCATCGACGCCTGGGGCGAAAAGATCGGACGGACGCTGGGCGAGGACGACGTCGAGCCGCTCACCTGGGCGCTGGTGCAGATGGGACGCGGGTACGGCGCCAGCCAGTACGTGGCCGCGGTCGAGTTCACGCACGCCTTTTCCCGGCGCCTGGCGAGCTGGTGGCAGGGGGGCTTCGACGTGCTGCTCACCCCCACCTGCGCGGCGCCGCCGCCGCCGCTCGGCCACTTCGAGCCGGCGCCCGACAATCCGCTGCAGGGCTTCTTGCGGGCGGTGCCGTTCTCCGTGTTCACGACACACTTCAACGCGACCGGCCAGCCGGCCGTCTCGCTCCCGCTCCACCAGAGCGGCGAGGGCCTGCCGATCGGCGTGCAGCTGGTGGCCGCGACGGGCCGCGAAGACCTGCTGCTGCGCGTGGCCGCGCAGCTCGAGGAGGCCCACCCCTGGGCCGAGCGGCTTCCGGAGGTCCACGCCTCCCGCCGCTAGAGAACCTCGCGGATCTGGGAATTTGGTGGGGGGGCAGGTCGACGATCTGGGATACGATTCCCGCTGAACGAAGCATGAGCGAACGACAAAGAGCAATGACAATTTGGGTGCGGATCGCATGGTTCGCGTGGCTGTAGACAAGCTGCTCCACGAGATCGGCTGTCCTGCGGATCTGCGGAAGTTGCCGCGAGAGCGGGTCGAACAGGTCGCCGGGGAAATCCGCAGCGAGATTCTCGAGCGCGTCTCCCAGACCGGCGGCCACCTGGCCTCGAGTCTCGGCGCGGTCGAGTTGATTACGGCCCTGCACTACGTTTTCGAAACCCCTCGAGATCGCGTCGTCTTCGATGTGGGTCATCAGGGGTATCCCCACAAGATGCTCACCGGGCGCCGCGACCAGTTCGAGACCATTGGCCAACGGGATGGCATCTCTAAATTCCTGCGCCGCTCGGAGTCTCCCTACGATCACTTTGGCGCGGGGCACGCGGGGACTTCGATCTCAGCCGCCCTCGGCATGGCTCGTGGCATGAAGCACCGGGGCGAGGATGGCTACGCGATCGCCTTCATCGGCGACGGTGCGATGACGGCGGGAATGGCATTCGAAGCCCTGAATCACGCGGGGCACATCCAGGCAAAGAATCTCGTCGTCATCCTCAACGACAACGAGATGTCGATCAGCCCAAACGTGGGTGCGCTCTCCTCGTATCTCTCGCGCAAGCTCTCCGCACCCATGGCCCGACGCGTCAAGGGATGGGCGAGAGAACTGCTCGAGACGATGCCCGGAGATATGGTGCACTGGGCCCGCAAGGCCGAGGAGTCCGTCAAGGTCTTCTTCTCGCCCGGATTGCTCTTCGAGGCCCTCAGCTTTCGCTACGTCGGACCGATCGAGGGCCATCGCATGGACGTCGTCCTCGAGACCTTCGAGAATGTGAAGCAAATGCTCGAGGCCGGAGACGGACCGGTCTTGATCCACGCCATTACCGAGAAGGGGCACGGCTACGAGCCCGCCGAAAAGGATCCTCTCAAATACCACGGCGTGACGAAGTTCAACGTCGATACGGGGCAGTTCTCTCCGAAAAAGCCTGGCCACCCCGCCTATACCCGGATCTTCTCCGACACCCTGATCCGGTTGGCGAAGGAAGATGATCGCATCGTCGCCATCACCGCAGCGATGGCGCCGGGGACGGGGCTCGAGCGTTTCGAGAGCGAGTTCCCCGACCGATTCTACGACGTCGGCATCGCCGAACAGCACGCGGTGACCTTTGCAGCTGGGCTCGCGACCGAGGGAATGAAGCCCGTCGCCGCGATCTACTCGACGTTCTTGCAGCGGGCGTATGACCAGGTGGTGCACGATGTGTGCCTGCAGAATCTCGACGTGACCTTTGCGCTCGACCGCGCCGGGCTGGTCGGCGCGGACGGCGCGACCCACCAGGGCGTGCACGACTATTCCTATTTGCGCTCGCTACCCAACGCGGTCGTGATGGCTCCGAAGGACGAGAACGAACTCCAGCACATGCTCGCAACTGCGATCGAATACCCAGGACCCGCGGCGATCCGCTTTCCTCGCGGCAGCGGCTACGGGGTCCCGATGGACCTCGACATCAAGCCACTTCCGATCGGCGAGGCCGAGGTGTTGCGCGACGGAGATGATGTCCTGATCGCAGCCGTGGGGAATGTCGTGCATCCCGCCCTCGAAGCGGCGACCGAGTTGAAGTCGAAGGGGATCTCGGTCGCGGTGCTCAACGCGCGCTTCGTCGCCCCCCTCGACAACGAGCGCCTGGTGGCCCTGGCGCGTCAATGCAAGATGGTCGTCACTGTCGAAGAACACACGGGAGCCGGTGGCTTCGGAAGCGCGGTTCTGGAGGCCCTCTCCGAGGCGGAGGTCCAGGTGAAGACCCGCTGCCTGGCGCTGCCCAATACGATCATTGAACACGGGTTCAATCTCTCGGACTTTGGGCTCGATGCGCCGGGGATTGCCAATTCCGTCGAAGAGTTTGTTCGCTCCAAGTAGTGGTGAAGCGGACAGTGCGTCTGGGGCGAGAGAGGCTTCCGTGCGGATAGCTGTGCGCCGCTCAGGTCCGCACTCGAAGACCGAGCAGCCGGCGCGTCACGCGCAGGAGGTCACGCTTGTGCGCTTCGAGCTGCTCGCGGCTCAATGGGTCGTAGGGCAGGGAGGGCAGCAGGCTCGGCAGTGCGCCCACGAAGAAGATCGTCGAGCCGATCACCATACTCGCAAAATGCTCGGGGCCGGTGGTGATCGGCCGAAGTTCACCGGTGCGCTGGCCCTTCTCCAGAAACGCGCGCAGGTAATCCATCGCCGGGCGCGCAAGGGCACGAAATGCCTGCGAGTGGTCACCTCGTCGGGCAGCTTCCTGGAGCAGGATGTGGGCAGCGGCCGGTCGTGCCCAGACGTATTCGAGGAAGCTTTCGATTGCGTCCTCGAGGGCGTTCGCGAGCGGTCGTCCGGGGGCCTCGAGGGCTTCCCGGATGCTCCCGAACATCCCCCCGAAAAGTTCGGAAACGACCGCTTCGTACAGGGCTCGCTTGTTCGGGAA
>JAZFWH010000333.1:0-28706 GCA_036482635.1 Myxococcota bacterium | reverse complement strand
CGGTCGGCGCAGCCGGGCCGCGGCCGGCCTCAGCTCGGGTCGAACAGGTTGGCCCCGTCGCGGTGGGTCACCGCCCCGACGCGGCCCACGGCCTCTTTCGCGACCAGCGCCTCGAGCAGCGCGCGGTCGTCGGGGGTGTTGGCCAGGAAACGCCCGCCGTCCTCGAGGCGGCCGAGCACGATGCCTCGCGCGGGGGCGCCCTCGCGGTCGAAGACGACGGTGTACGTCTCCACCCGGCCGCGGCCGTTCGCCTCGTCGACGATTGCGACGGCTTCGGCCTGCGGAGACCCGGACGCGGGTCGCTCGTGCGCGGCACTGCGCGAAGCGGGCGCCGGTTCCTGCGGCGCGCTGGCGAGCACCGTCGCGGCGTGCTTGGTGAGGTACCAGCCGTTGCCCGTGACGAGGCCCTTCGCTCCCGGCGCGGCGCGCAGCTTCTCCATCATCGCGGCCAGCGAGTGGAGCGTGTAGTTGTTGCCCGGGCCACCGGCGTAGGGCAGCCCGCCGGTCACGGTGAGCCCGCGCGGATCGGCCTCGTCGATCTCCAGCATCTCGCAGGCCATCTCCACCGCCACCGGGAAACAGCTGTAGAAGTCGATGCGATCCAGGTCGCCCGCGCTGACGCCGGCCTGGGCGAAGGCCCCCTCCGCCGCCCGGCGCAGCGCCGGGCTCGCGGCCAGCTCGGGCCGCTCGCTGGTGAACCAGGCCGCCTCCTCGCTGCTCGCCCCGCCCCACCAGTGGATCCACTTCGCCTCGGGAATGCCCAGGGCGCGGGCGGCCTCGGTCGACACCAGCAGCACGGCCGCCGCCTGGTCCGTCTCCATCACCGCGTTCAGGTACTTGGTGTAGGGGAACGCGATCATGCGGTTCCGAGCGGTCGGCGTGGTGATCTCCTCGGCGCTGCGCGCCCGCGGAAACCAGGCGTACGGGTTGGACGCGGCCGTCTGGCTGAAGCGGCTGAACAGCGCGCCCATGCGCTCGCGATGGGTCTCGAGGTCGAGTCCGCGCCGGACGCGCAGCGCGTTCTCCAACACCGGATAGACGTCGGTGGGCCGCTTCAGGCCGTAGGCCATCTCCCGCTCCGAGCTGCCGGCCTTGCTCTCGCCCACCGGGATCGGCTCACCCGCACCGCCCTGCGTCCAGTTCAGCTCCACGCCGTCGCGCCGCGCGCGGCGCAGGGTGCGCACGTTGTTGCAGCCGGCGACGAGCGCCACGCGGGCTTCGCCCGCTGCGATCTGCTGCGCGACGCGGTTCACCAGGGTCAGGGGCATCTCGCCGCCCACGCCCGTGAGGTACTCGCGCGCCGGCCGCGCCCCCAGCCGCTCGGCCAGCAGACGCGGAGCGTTCTGCGGTCGCCAGCCGATCACGTCGACGATGCCCAGCGTGTCGATCTCGCGCAGCGCGCGCTCGCCCACCTCGGCGTCGGCAGCCGCCTCCCGGGCCACGCGCTCGAGCATCACCAGGGGCTCGAGCGCGGCGGCGGGTTCCGCGTCGCGCTGAACGAGCTGGGCCGCGCCCACCAGGACCGGGTTGTGTCGGTCCGCCACGAACCTCCTCCACGGCGCGCCGGGGCTCCCGGCGGGCCGGCGCGACCGGCGATTCTAACCCTGCGCGTCGGGGACGCCCACGCGACCGTGCGCGGCAGCGCTCTGGACTATGCTGTGCGCCGAGGAGGATTCCATGCAGCGCTTCCAGGATCGGGTCGTACTGGTCACGGGCGCGGCCTCCGGCATCGGCCGCGCGACGGCCGAACGGTTGGCGTCAGAGGGAGCGAAGCTGGCCTGCACCGACGTCCAGGCCCACGGCCTCGAAGAGACGGCGAAGCTGGTGCGCGAGCGCGGCGGCGAAGTCGAGGTGCAGCTCTGCGACGTGAGCGACCCGGAGGCCGTGCGCGCCGCGCTGGACTGGACGCTGGAGCGCTTCGGCGCCCTCCACTCGCTGTGCAACGCCGCCGGCATCCTCCGCTTCGGCCACACCCACGAGTTCCCGGTGGCGGACTGGAACCGCGTGCTGGCGGTGAACCTCACCGGCACCTTCTGCATGTGCCAGGCCGCGATCCCGCACCTGCTCGCGAGCCGCGGCAACATCGTAAACATCGCGTCGACCGCGGCGCTGGCCGGCGCCCCCTGGGCCAGCGCCTACGCCGCGTCCAAGGGCGGGGTGGTGGCGCTGACCCGCGCGATCGCGATCGAGTACGGGAAGCAGGGGCTGCGCGCCAACGCCGTCTGTCCCGGGTCGATCACCACGCCCATGACCCAGCAGGTCGAGTTTCCGGAGGGCGCCGACCTCAAGCTGGTCTACCGGATGATGCCGCTGGACGACTTCCGCGGACCCGAGGTGGTCGCCGGCACCGTCGCCTTCCTGGCTTCGGACGACGCCGCGCACATCAACGGTGTCGCCCTGCGGGTCGACGGCGCCACGCTCTCCTGACCCCGGGCGCGGCCGGCTCAGCCGCCCTGCTCGGTCCGGCGCTCGCCCGCCTCCGCCAGCTCGACTCTCTGCAGCACTTCCCAGCTGCGAATCAGGCGCAGGACGTCCTGCGGTGCCGCCGGCTCGCCGTCGCCGGGCGCCGAGGGACCCGTCTGCCAGGCGCGGTTCGCGGCGAAGTCGAAGACGACCAGCCGGTCGGAGCTGCGAAACGCAATGCGCTCGGGCCGGCTCAGAGGACCCAGGTACTGGAAGACGCGGCGCTGCGGATCGGGCGCGAAACGGGCGCGCGGCAGCTCGGCAGCGCGCGGCTGGAAGAGATTGCGCGCGAGCAGCGCCCGCACGTCCGAGGGCCCGATGGGCTCCGGCCAGTCGCCCCCGACCCCCCACACGATGAACGGGACGCGCGTCTGCGCGGGGTGGAGCTGCTGGCCATGGCCGAGCGTACCGGTCTCGTAGAAGGACTGGCCGTGGTCGCCGGTCACCAGCACGGCGAGGGAGTGGCTCCCGAAGCGCGCGCGGCAGGCGCGCACCAGGAGCTCGGCGGCGCGGTCCACGTTGGCCGCCGTGTTGGCGTAGGCGCGAAAGACCTGCTCCGCGCGATCCGCGCGAATCTCGCCGCGCTCCAGGCCCTCGACGCCCAGCATGTCGTCGACCTCGTCGTGGGTGTAGGGGAAGTGCGTGTCCACGAAGTTGACGTACAGAAATTGTGGCCGGGCGGGATCGGCGCGTTCGACGTAGGCGAGCGCGTGCTCGAGCACCGTCTTCCACGAGACCTGGAGGCCCACCGGGGTCGCCGAGCGCGAGGTGCGCCGCGCGACGTCCTGGCGCGCGTGGTAGAAGACGTCGGCCCGCTCGAGGCCCAGGAGCTGGTCGGTTCCCCCGTAGGAGTCGTCCTGCCCGGAGAACCACGCGACCGCGTAGCCGCGCGCGCGGAAGTCGTCGAGCAGCGTGCGCTGCCCGGACCTCGCCACCACGCTTCCGCTGAACAGCTGCGCACGGGACGGCAGCGTCGAGGGGCTGTGGACGAAGGCGCGTTCGGAGCGCGCGCCCTGTGCCGCGAGGGCGCGCAGGAACGGGGTCACCTCGCGGCCGTTGATCTCGCGGTCCAGCAGGTCGGCGCGGAAGCTCTCCAGGTAGATCAGCAGCAGGTGGGGCGAGCTCGCGCCGGCGGCGCGGGGGGTTCGCGCCTCGGGCAACGCGAAGTCGGCCGGGTGGTCCCCGCCCACGCCGTTCTCGTCCACGCCGTTTCCGGGGATGTCGATCGCGTAGGGATGGATGGCGCCGTTCCAGGGCGCCGGGTCGGGCGGCGAGGCGAGCATCCCGAAGCCGTCGCGGTCCCAGTCGGTGACGCGTTGGACGAGCTGCGGCAGCAGCGCGCCGCTGGCCTTGCGGCCCAGGCCGAAGCGCAGGTCTTCCGCAGCGACGGCGGCGACGCAGAGCAGCAGCCCGCCGCGCGCGCTGGCGGCGACCAGGAAGGCGAGCCACACGCTGCGAACGGCCGGCGGCGCCAGGCGCGCCGCCAGGCGGGGGATGCGCCGCTCGAGGCGGCCGGCGCCGATCAGCAGCGCGACGCCGACCACCAGCGCCCCCAGCAGCCAGCCGATCGGCGGCAGCTCGTCGACCAGCACAGCCGCCATGCCCGCCGAGCTTCCCGATGAGCCCACGCGCAGCAGCGACGTGCTCACCAGCCGACCGAGCGTCACGTGCAGGTTGTAGTCGGCAATCGCGAAGGCCATCGGCACGCCCAGCCCCAGGATCCCGGCGGCGCAGAAGACCTGGCTGGGCGAAGTGGTCACGCGCCGCAGGATCGGAAGCGAGAGCGCCCAGAGACCGAGCACCAGGCCCGCGTCGAGCGCGGCGCCGCCCAGCGCGTAAGCCAGCAGCGGCCCCGTCCCGTCCAGGTACGCGGTGTTGAAGCCGCCGGCGAAGTAGCCGGTGCTCAGACCCATCAGCAGCGCGTCGCTGAGCCCCACTGCGCACAGGCTTCCCAGCAGCAGCCAGAGCCAGCTCGCGGGCCAGCGCATTTGCCGCGCCGGTGTCACGGCCGGCACACCTGGCGGTGGTGGCGCCAGGCCGCCAGCACCCACTCGACCGCGGCGTCCTGCGCCTCGCTCGCGCGGTGCTTGGGCACCCTGCCACCGACGATGTAGAACGTGAGCGGCATCGTGCCCTTCACAGCCTGCGCGAAGGAGGTGCGGATCTGGCGCGGCAGCAGCGAATCGACGGGGCGGCCGTCGTAGACGAACAGATAGACGGCGAGCTGCAGGGTGTGGGCGAGCGCGGCCGTCGCCACGCGCACCGTCACGCGCTCGCCGGCCACCAGCTCCTCGCGTGTGAACAGGCGGTCGGGGTCCATGGGAACCCGCAGCCAGCGGGCCCAGTCGTTGTAGAGGAGCGTCGCGTCGTCCGAGCGCACCAGTCGAAAGCTGAGCGGCTCGACCCACACCTGTTTCTCGAGCTCGCCCGCGAGCGCCGCGAAGACCGCGCCGGGCCGTCGCAACACGATCTCCCCGACGCTGCGCGTACCCGCTACCCCGCTCACGTCCAGCAGCGCCTCGGGATCCGCGCAGCGTTCCCAGCGCTTTCCGCTCAGCGCGTTCGCCCAGACCGGCACCGCCGCCACCGTCAGAGCGAGCAGAAACAGCGGCAGGTGTCGGGTGGAGAGCGTCACGAGAGCGCCTTGCGCAGGCCGCGGTGATCGGCCATCAGGAACAGCGCGACCATCACCCCGCCGAAGGCGGCGATCCCGGAGACCGTGTGAAGTGGCCCTTCCAGCGCCTCGATGCCGCGCGCCTCACTGAACAGGATCAGCAGCGCCGTGCGCAGCGAGTTCGCCAGCCAGGTAAGTGGCCAGACCGCCAGCAGCAGCAGCAGCGCCCGGGTGCGCGAGCGCGCGTACACGCCGAGCACGAGGGCGAGGCCGAGCCCCGCGTAGACGATCGCGAAGCCGGCGCACCTCACGGAGATGCCGAAGACGTTGTGGGCCATCACGAGCACGGTGCCCTCGCGCAGCACGGGGAGCCCGAAGAGTTCGAGGAAGAGCTGCGTCCCCGCGGCGCTCGCCACCGGGAGCTTCAGGTAGATGGAGAGCGCGGCCGGCAGGGGCAGCAGGAACAGTCCGAGCGAGATGGGGAGGGCCAGCCGCCGGGTGCGGCGGGCGCCGAGCAGGAGCAGCGACGCACCGGCCAGCGCCAGCACGAAGCCGAGCGTCCCCAGGTAGAGGGTCCGCACGCCGCTGTCCAGCACCACCAGCACCAGCCCGGCCAGCAGCGGCGCGAACCCCCACGCCGAGCTCTCGGCCGGGCCTCCCCGCTCGCGGCGCAGCACCGACGCGGCGAGCCCCACCATCAGCAACGGCACGAAGAGACCGTGGGCGTTCCTCCAGATGCTCTCGGTGTACCAGCCGTACAGGCTGGCCAGCGTGGGGGCGAACAACAGCGCGAACAGCGCCGGAAGCAGCAGCGCGAGCCGCGGCACGGGCGCAGTGCGGGGGCGCGCGAGCGACGGGCCGGACCCGCGCGCCCGGATCGCGAAGACCGCCAGGCCGGCCAGGCACCCGCCCGCCAGCGACGGCAACGTGCGGGTGACCGAGGTCAGCGGGCTGAGCGCAAACGCCGCGCCCACGGCGGCCGCGACGCCCAGGTCCGTCCACAGCCGGGTGCGCCGACTGCCCCGGGAGTCCGGAGCCCGGGGGTCGGGCACCGCTCTCTCGCGCATCAGCCGGCCTCGGGCTCGCGCGGCGTGAACACCACCGGCATCTCGCGGATGCCCCGGATGAAGTTGGAGGGCGTGCGCGAGAGCTCTCCCGGCCGGGCCAGCTCCATGTCCGGCAGCCTGCGCAGCAGCTCCTCGAACACGATGTTGAGCTCGAGCCGCGCGAGGGGGGCCCCCAGGCAGAAGTGGGCGCCGTAGCCCCCGAAGGCCACGTGCGGGTTGGGGTGCCGTTCGACCTCGAAGCGCTCGGGCCGGTCGAACACCTCCTCGTCGCGGTTCGCCGACGCGTAGAGCAGCAGCACCTTGTCGCCCTTGCGAATCCGCTGCCCGCCAACCTCGACGTCGCGGGTAGCCGTGCGGTTCATGTTCAGGATCGGCGTGACCCAGCGCAGCATCTCCTCGACCCCAGAGCGGATCTTCGCCGGGTCGTCGAGCAACACGCGCCGCTGTTCGGGGTTGCGGATCAGCGCCTCCATCCCGCCCGAGATCACGTTCCGCGTGGTTTCATTGCCGCCCACGAGCAGCAGCAGCGACTCGTGGAGCAGGAGATCGTCGTCGAGTCGCTGCCCATCGATCTCCGCGTGTACCAGGACGCTCATCAGCCCCTCCTGGGGCGGCTTCGAGCGGCATTCGGCGACGACGCGCCGGTTGTACTCCGCGTACTCCTGGAAGGACTCGGCGGCCCGGGCCGCGACTTCGGGGGCCGCGTCGAGCGAGGTGCCGGCGATCAGGTCGTCGGACCAGCGCTGCAGCCGGTCGCGATCCTCGGCTGCGACACCCAGCATGTCGCCGATCAGGATCATCGGCAGCGGTGCTGCGATCTCGCTGACGAAGTCGCACTCTCCGCGCGCGGACACGCGCTCGATCAGCTCCCGACACAGGGCGCGGATCCTCGGCGCGTGCGCCTCGACGCGTCGCGGCGTGAAGCCCTTGCTCACCAGCGCGCGCTGCAGGCGGTGGTGCGGGTCGTCCCGGTTGATCATCGAGGGCAGCGCCGGGGAGTCGGGGCGCGAGCTCTGGCCCGAGCAGAAGGCCTCGGGATTCTTCGAGACCGCCATCACGTCGGCGTGGCGCGCCACGCCCCACAGCTCGCCGTGCTCGTCCCAGTAGACCGGCGCGTGCCGGCGCAGCCAGGCGTAGGCGGGCTCGGGATCGGCGACGTAGAAGGAGCCGTCCAGCAACCGGATGTCCGGGGGACCCGCGTGACCTGCCATGGCGTTTCTCCGCGCAGCCCTTCAGTCTACCCCGAGGCGCCGGGGCCGGCCCTCACCCGCGCTGCGCAGCGCGCAGGATCTCGCGCTCGGGGTAGAGGGTGTAGAGCGCCACCGCCAGCAGGCAGGCGCCACCCGCCACCGGCCCGATCAGGATCACGCCCAGGGGCTCCGCCGGGCTGTTGCCGAAGCGCGACAGCAGGAACGTGATCGCCCAGAGTGACACGCCGTACACCCACTTGGTGAAGAAGCCCTGCACGCCGAAGTACATGGCAGAACGATTGGCGCCGGTGCGGCGCTCGTCGTAGTCGATCACCTGGCTGATCAGCACGTAGGGAAGGATGAGCATTCCCGCCACGGGGATCCCGATCGCGCCGATCGCCCCGAACACGATGGCGAGATTGCGCGCGTCGCGGGGGCCGCCGGGTACGTCCGCCTCAAGGAACCCGAGCGAGCCCATCGCGACCGCGAAGATGCCGATGCACAGCATCATCGCGCGTTTGGGGCCGATGCGGCGCACCAGCGCGCCGACCGCCGCGAAGCCGACCGCGGACCCCGCCAGCAGGGCGAGCCCGAGCGTGAAGGCGAAGCCCTCGCTGCGGCCCAGCACCACGGTCGCGAAATAGGGCATGGCGGGCTGGATCAGGTTCACACCGAAGACGAAGAGCAGCTGCGCGACCAGGTACAGGCAGAAGGGCCGGTTGCGCAGGGTCTCCGCCACGGCGCGGGTGAGGGTGAGGTCCGAAGGGGTGCCGCGCGCGTAGCGCCGCTCGTCGACGGCGAGAATCGGGGCGATGCAAAGCAGCAGCGCCAACCCCGAGGCCGCGACCACCACCAGGCGCAGCGACGTAGCGGCCCCGAGCCCGGCGGCGCGCCCCAGATCCAGGCCGACCGGCCACGCCGAGCCGAACAGCGCGACGGCGGGGAACGAGGCGAACGCCAGCAGGCGGCTCAGGCGCACCCGCGACTCCTGCGACCAGGCGAGCTCCGGCAGCAGGGCCAGGTAGGGCGCGACGTAGACGGTGAAGGCGATGAAGTAAAGGGCCAGCAGTCCGGCCAGCCAGTAGGCGTTGAGCCGACTGCCGGGTTCTCCCGGCGGCCAGAACAGCAGCACCGGCACGACCACCATGGGGCCGACGCCGTAGATCAGGAAGGAGCGGCGGCGGCCCAGGCGCGAGCGCGAGCGGTCCGAGCCGTGACCGACCAGGGGATCGGCGAGAGAGTCGAAGACCCGGCCGACGAGCATCGCCAGGCCGTAGACGGTGAACACGCCGAAGAAGACCGTCTCCGTCACCTGCGGGACGAGCCCGCGCCCGGGGGGCGGCAGGTAGAAGTACAGGGCGATGGCGACCACGATGCGGTCGGTGAGCTGGAAGCCGGCGCAGCCGAGGCCGTAGGCGATGCGCCGCCCGGTGGGCATCGGCTCGGGGCGCAGACCGGCCTGTTCGCGCGCAGGCGCGTTCACGGCAGGTGATACCAGTTGAACTCGCTGAGAAAGACGTCGCGGCTCAACGCGAGCTCCGAGATCGCGACGAGGGCGGCCACGGCGCCGAGGCCGAGCCAGGCTGCGAGCGGGCGCGCTCGGGCGGGCAGCGACGACGCCGCCAGCTGGATGCCGCGCACGTAGAGCAGGAGCAGGGGCAGCAGCGCGCCCGACATCAGCCGGCCCTGCAAGAAGAAGGGCCGCGCGGCGGAGGGGTTGCCGTGGTCGGGAAAGCGAAATCGCAACGAGAGCAGGGCCAGCAGCGCCCCGTAGGCGAGCAGCTCGGCCAGCGCCACGGCTTCGACGCCGCGCGCCCCGCCCGCGTCGGGGCCGCGCGCCAGGCGCAGCGCGACCAGCAGCACCAGCAGCGCGGACGACGCCACGTAGAACGCGTCGGCGGCAGGCCAGGCCAGGTCCACGTGGTGCCAGGCCAGCTCTCCGCGCCAGAGTGTCGCGAGCAGCTCGCCCGCGAAGGTGCCCAGGCCCGAGGCCGTGAAGAGCGGATGATCCCAGTACTCGGCGAAGCGCTTGGTGCCCCAGCCCATGTGCGCGAGCTTGGCCGCCACGCCCGTGGCGTCCGCGAAGACGAGCTGGTTGCGCACGAGCCACCCGCCGATCGGGAGCGCGAGCACTCCCCACGCCAGCGCCAGCCTGCCGCCGGTGTCGCGCAGCGAGCGCGCCCCCGGCCGGGTCGCCAGCAGATGGGCCGTGCACAGTCCGCTGACGACGAGCAGGGTGGCGTTGCTGTACTTGAGCAGGACGGCGGCGGCGACCGCCAGCCCCGCCGCTGCGTAGGTCCACGCGCTGCTCTGCGGGCGGCGCGCCAGGTGGAGCCACAGGCAGAAGCCCGCCCCCGCGAACAGGGGCGAGAAGGCGTCGGGCGTGACGTAGTAGAGGGCGTCCTGGGGAAACACCGCCAGCAGCAGCGGGACGCCCAGCCGCACCAGGGCGTTGGCCGGATAGGCCTCGCGCAGGAAGCCGTAGGCGACCAGCAGCAGGGCGCACCACGCCAGTGCGTTGAGGCTGCGCAACCAGTAGAGCAGGCCGCCACCGTCGAAGCCCAACGCCCGGCCGAGCTTCAGCCAGGCACCGGCCACGGCGTAGTAGGCGGGCGGCTGATACGCCTCGAGGTTGATGCGGCCCTTGAAGAACGCGCGGGTGTCCCGAATCCCGCGCAGGCGCTCGGCGCGGGGCTTGCGCCAGGTCGGCGGCGGCATCGGCCCCGCCCCGGACCCCTCGACCCAGAGGTACTCCGGCGAACCGAACAGCGCGACCCACTCGACCACCTCGGGCTCGTAGCCGCCGGTGCCCGGCCGCGGCAGGTAGCCCCGCGAGTACTTGAGCGCGGCGTCCACGTGCATGTGCTCGTCGACGTTCGAGAAGAAGGGAAAGGCGCCCGCGAAGACCAGCACCCGCAGCCCCGCCAGGGCGGCGAGAGCGACGACCAGCCTGGCTTCGGCACGGCGCGGCGCGGGCGTCATGGTGCCGCGGAGAGTCGCAGAAACGAAGCGCGGGAGGAAGGTTACGCGCGGCGGTTGACGCCGCCGGCCCCCCGGGAGACGATGGCCCCGGCGCGACCGCCACGCGAGGAGCCCCATGCCCAAGCCAATCCTCTCGGCCGACTCCCACATCACCGAGCCGCCCGGCACCTACGTGGACCGCATCGATCCGCGCTTCCGCGAGCGCGCCCCGCGCCTGGTCCGCCACGAGTCGCTGGGCGACATCTTCGTGATCGACGGCATGAAGCAGCCCGTCCCGATGGGCCTGGTGGCCGCCGCGGGCAAGCCGGCCCACGAGCTGGCCACCTTCGGCGTCAGATTCGAGGAGCTCCACCGCGGCGGCTGGGACCCGCACGCCCGCCTCGAGGACCAGGACCGCGACGGCGTGGCGGGCGAGATCCTGTACCCGACGGTCGGCATGGCGCTCTGCAACCACCGCGACTTCGACTACAAGAAGGCGTGCTTCGACGCCTACAACGAGTGGATCGCCGAGTACTGCAGCGCCCACCCGCAGCGCTTGTTCGGCATCGGCCAGACGGCCGTGCGCAGCCCGCAGGAGGCGGTCGAAGACCTGGGGCGCATCAAGGCGCTCGGACTGCGGGGCGTCATGCTGCCCGGCCATCCGCAGCAGGAGGACTACGACCACCCGATCTACGCGCCGCTGTGGGAGGCGGCCATCGACCTGAAGCTGCCGCTGAGCTTCCACATCCTCACCACCCGCGAGGACGCGCTCACGCGGCCGCCGCGCGGCCCCCGGCTCAACACCTTCCTCACCATCATCCGCGGCTGCCAGGACCTGATGGGACTGTTCGTGTTCGGCGCCGTGTTCGAGCGCCACCCGGCGCTGCGCATCGTGTGTGTGGAGGCGGACGCGGGCTGGGTGCCCCACTACATGTACCGCATGGACCACGCCTACAAGCGCCACCGCTACTGGCTGCCGGCCGGGAAGCTGTCGAAGCTGCCGAGCGAGTACTTCGCGGAGAACATCTACGTGACCTTCCAGGACGACCGCGTGGCGTTCCGCATGACCGCGCTCTGCAACGTGCGCCGCCTGATGTGGGCCAGCGACTTTCCCCACAGCGACTCCACCTGGCCGCACTCGCGCGACGTGATCCAGGAGCACACCGCCGGCCTCTCCGAGCGTGAGAAGAACTTCATCCTGCACGACAACGTGACCGAGCTCTACGGGCTCGAGGCGCACTGAGGGAAGCACCCGCATGGACTACGACCTCGCGATTCGCGGCGGCACGATCGTCGACGGCAGCGGCCAGCCCGGCTTCCGGGGCGACCTGGCCATCCGCGATGGGGTGATCGCCGCGCTGGGCGACGCCCCCGGGCGCGCCGCCGAGACCCTCGACGCCTCGGGCCGCGTGGTCGCGCCGGGCTTCGTCGACATCCACACCCACTACGACGCCCAGGTGTTGTGGGACCGCATGCTGACGATCTCCCCGTGGCACGGGGTCACCACGGTGGTGATGGGCAACTGCGGGTTCGGCGTGGCGCCCACGCGACCGAGCCACCGCGGGCTGATCCTGCGCACCCTGGAAAAGGTCGAGGGCATGAGCCTGTCGGTGCTGGAAGCCGGCCTCGGCGAGCAGTGGCCCTTCGAGACGTTTCCCGAGTACCTGGACGCGGTGGAAGCGCGCGGCACCGCCATCCACGTGGCGGCGCTGGTGGGCCACACGCCGGTCCGCCTCTACGTGATGGGCGAGGAGGCCACCGAGCGGGCGGCGACCGCCGCGGAGATCGCCCAGATGCGTGCGATCGTGGCGGAGGCCCTGGCGTCCGGCGCGGTGGGCTTCGCCACCTCGAAGTCGCCCACCCACATGGGCTGGGAGGGCCGCCCGGTGCCGAGCCGGGCCAGCGAACTCGACGAGGTGCGCGCCCTGGCGGGCACCCTGGGCGACGCGCAGCGGGGCCTCATGCAGGCCACGGTCGGGCCGGGCCTGTTCATGAACGAGTTCGCGGCCATCGCCGGCGAGACCCGCCGGCCCGTGTCGTGGACGGCGCTGCTCTCGGGTGCGATGGGCCCGGGCAGCCATCGCAAGCTGCTGGAGCGCGCCGCCCAGCAGCAGCAGGAGGGCTTCGAGGTCGTTCCCCAGGTCTCCTGCCGCCCGCTCAACTTCGAGTTCCAGTGGAAGGAGCCCTTCCCGTTCGAGAGCATGGCGGTCTTCCGGCGCATCTCGGCGGCCGATTTCGACGCGAAGATGCGCGCCTTCGCCGACCCGGCGTTCCGCCGCGAGTTCCGCGAGAGCGCCGACTCGGGCATGGGCCCGGCGCTCTCGCGCTGGTGGGAGCGCACGTGGGTGGCCAGCTGCCCCACCGACCCCAGCCTGGAGGAGCGGCCGCTCGCCGAGGTCGCGCGCGAGCGCGGCGGGCACCCGTCGGACGTCGCCCTCGACCTAGGTCTCGAGTCCAAGCTCGAGGCGCGCCTTCGCGTGGCGATCATGAACTACGACGAGAGCGAGGTCGCCGAGCTGCTCAACGCGCCCCACACCGTGCTCGGCCTGTCAGACGCGGGGGCTCACGCCAGCCAGCTCTGCGACGCGTGTTTTTCAACGCACCTGCTGGGCCACTGGGTCCGCGAGAAGAAGGTGCTCGGCCTGGAGCAGGCGGTGCGCATGCTCACGTCGCGGCCCGCCGAGGTCTTCGGGCTGCTCGACCGCGGACGGCTCGCGGTGGGACGGCCGGCGGACGCCGTGGTGTTCGACCCGGAGCGGGTGGCCGCGTCCCCGTTGCGGCGCGTGCGCGACCTGCCGGCAGCCGGCGACCGACTCGTCTCCGAGGCCATCGGCATCGACGCGGTGATCGTGAACGGCGTTTCGATCCGGCGCGGGAACGCCGACGCGGTGGACCCGGAGGGTCCGCTGCCCGGCCGCGTGCTGCGCAACGGTTGCGCTTCGAGCTAGGGCGCTGCATGCTCCGCGCCTCCGCGTCGGGGAAACCACCCATCCGACTCCCCGGGAGAGCATGCGCCGCGCCGAGGCCCAGTCGCGCTACACCCTGATCGAGAGCGATGACGAGAGCGATCTCTCCGCCTTCGCCGAGGAGGTGGAGAGGGGGCTCACGGAGTCGCCCAAGCACCTCCCCTGCCGCTTTTTCTACGACGCGGAGGGCTCGGCGCTCTTCGAGGCGATCTGCGGCCTGCCCGAGTACTACCTGACCCGCGCGGAGAACGAGATCCTGAGCGCGCGCTCCGGCGAGATCGCCGGACACTTCTCCGGTCCGATCGCGCTGGCGGAGCTCGGCAGCGGGAGCTCGACCAAGACCCGCTCGCTGATCGAGGCGTTCCTGCGCCGCCACGGCGCGCTCCGCTACGTGCCCGTCGACGTCTCCCGCAGCATGCTGGAGAGCAGCGCGCTGGCCCTGCTGGAGCGCTACGCCGGCCTCGAGGTGCGCGCCATCGCCAGCGAGTACGCGGAGGGCCTGCGGCACGTGCAGGCGGAGACCGACCGCCCGAAGCTCATCGCCTGGCTCGGCTCCTCGATCGGGAACTTCGAGCGCGACGAGGCGGCGCGCTTCCTGCGGCGCGTGCGCGCCGCCATGGCACCGCGCGACCGGATGCTGATCGGGGTCGATCTGCGCAAGGCACCCGACGTCCTCGAGCGCGCCTACGACGACGCACAGGGCGTCACTGCCCGCTTCAACCTGAACCTGCTCGAGCGCATCAACCGAGAGCTCTCCGGCCACTTCGACTGCTCGAGCTTCGGGCACCGCGCCGTCTACGACCAGGAAATGGGACGGGTGTCGATGTTCCTGGTCAGCGAGCGGGCGCAGCGCGTCGCCATCGACGACCTGGGCCTGGAGGTCGACTTCGGGGCCGGCGAGGCCATCCACACCGAGAGCTCCTACAAGTACTCGGCGCGCGAGATCGACGAGCTGGCCACCCGGGCCGATCTCGCCGTCCAACACAGCTGGCGCGACGCGGACCAGCACTTCAGCCTGAACCTGCTGGCCCCGCGCTCCTAGCGGGCGGCCCCGAGCCTCGCACACGGACCCGACGTCGAGCCCCAAAAAAGGGAAGGGCCCGAAGCTGCTCTCGCAGCTTCGGGCCTCCCTGGGAAGGGGATATTTGGCTTTCTACAGAGGGATGTGGACGCCCGGCCCGGGAGGTGTCAGCCCGATCGATAAAAAATCCTGCCCCCAGGGGCTTCCCGCGGGGCAGGCGGCCCGACGCGTCTTCGGGCGTTAATCGGGTTCGAGGCTGATGACGAGCTTGCCGTCCAGATAGCGCTCGCCACCGTAGACCCAGAGGCGCCGCTTGTAGAGGCGTTGGTCGCTCCTGTAGTCACCCACCTCGATGGCGGCCAGGATCCCGCGTTCGTCCACCAGGATCGGCCGGATCCACAGCTGTCGCCCGTTCGGGAGCTTCAGGCCGCGCCGCTCGTCCAGGTTCAAGAGCATTCGCTGCATTTGCAGCACGCGCAGGCTCTTGTAGGCCAGGTCCCTGCGCAGCTGCTCGTGGAGGCGCTGGGCGCGGGGGTCCACCGATCCGGGTTGCGACGAGATGTAGCTGACCATCACGTCGATGCGGACGGGCGGGGCGCCCTGCGCCGCCGCCAGGCCGGGCGCGAGCAGCAGTCCAGCCGCGGAAGCCAGGGATAACAGCCCGCTACAGGACCGCACCCGAGCCTCCTCGCGCCGCCCCCGGGCTGCCCGAATCCAGCAGCCAGATGATCGTCGCCTCCGCGTCGTCGCGCAGCACCATCACGTCGCGGTCGCCACCGTCCATCCAGCGCATCGCCCCTCCGGTCTCAGTGTCGCCGGTGGGGAGCCACAAGGCCACACCGATCGCCACGCCCGTGGCGCAGACCGCCGCTCCCAGGGGCATGAGCAGCGTCGCCCGACGCCGGGGCTTCGTCGCCGCCTCGGCCCGCTGGGCGTCGAGGGCCGGCAGGCGCAGCGCGATCCGCTCCCACAGCTCCGGCCCCGGCTGCCGGTCGTCGATCTCGCGCGCGGCCTCGCGGATCCGGCCCAGGGCCGCGAGCTCGCGCGCCAACCCCGGCTTCTTCCCCAGGCGCCGCTCGAACCGCCAGAGGGCCAGCCCGCGGAGCTCGCCGTCGTGATAGGCGTGGAGCGCGCGCTCCTCCCAGCGGAGGCGCCCAGATCCCGGTCCGCTCATTCTTCTCCCTCCGCGCGGGCCGAGCCCGCCCAATCCTCGCCGAGCTTGCCGACCCCGGCTTCGATCAACGCCGCCCGCAGCCGCCGGCGGGCGTAGTGCAGGCGACTCATCACCGTCCCCTGCGGAATGCGCAGGCTGCGCGCGATCTCGGCGTAGCTCAGACCGTCCACCTCCCGGAGCAGGAAGGTGCGGCGCGCGTCCGAGGGCAGGTCCTCGACGGCGCCCGCCAGCAGGCTGCGCAGCTGCGCGCGCTCGAGCTGGAGCACCGGGTCCGCGAAGCCGACCCCGGCCCCGGCGGCCCCGAGGTCCAGCTCGCCGGCCCGCTCCTCGTCCCACTCGACCTCGCGGTCCGAGCGGTCGCGGCGCTTCTTGTCCAGGCACACGTTCATGGCGAGCCGGTACAGCCAGGTGTAGAAGCTCGACCGCCCCTCGAAGCGGGCGAGGGAGCCATAAGCCTTGAGAAACGCCTCCTGAACCACGTCCCGCGCCTGCTCCTCGTCGCGCATCACCCGCAGGGCGAGGCGGTAGACCCGGCCCTGGTAACGCTCCACCAGGACGCGAAACGCCTCGTGGTCGCCGGCCCGCGCTCGCGCGACGGCGTCGCCGTCCGTCGGAGCCCCGGATTCGGGCGCCGGCGAAGAGGCGCCGCGCAGCGGGTCGGGTCCTTCCCGAGTCCCTGCATTCCCCGACCGGTTCGACGCCTCGGGCCCCTCGCTTATTCGGCCCCCACCCCCGGCTTCGCCGCTCAATGGGCCTCCCGCCAGTTCTTGCCCACCCCCACATCGACCACCAACGGCACGCGCAGCGGCAGGACCCCCTCCATCTGGTCGCGCACCAGCTCGCGCAGGGCCTCGATCTCCGCTTCCGGCGCCTCGAAGACCAGCTCGTCGTGCACCTGGAGGATCATCCGACCGCGCAGGCCGCCGGCCGCGAGGGCGGCGTCGACCGCCACCATCGCCCGCTTGATGAGATCGGCGGCGCTGCCCTGGATGACGCTGTTCACGGCCACGCGCTCGGCGGCGCTGCGCAGCGCGCGGTTGCGCGAGCCGAGGTCGGGCAGGTAGCGGCGCCGCCCCAGCAGGGTCTGGACGAAGCCGCGTTCCCGGGCCTGCGCGACGGTCTCGTCCAGGAAGCGGCGCACGCCCCGGTAGCGGGTGAAGTAGGCATCGATGGCCTTCTGGGCTTCGCCGGTCGCGATGCCGAGCTGGTTCGCCAGGCCGAACGCCGACAGCCCGTAGATGATGCCGAAGTTGACCGCCTTGGCGCGGGCGCGCTGATCCGCCGTGACCTGGTCCGGCTCGGTCCCGGCCACCTCCGCGGCCGTGCGGCGGTGGACGTCCTCGCCCCGGCGGAAGGCCTCCAGCAGACTCTCGTCCTCGGAGTAGTGGGCCAGGATGCGCAGCTCCACCTGGGAGTAGTCGGCCGACAGCAGCAGGCAGCCCACGGCGGGGACGAAGGCCTCGCGGATCCGCACGCCCTGCTCGCTGCGGATCGGGATGTTCTGGACGTTGGGGTTCGCCGAGGAGAGGCGCCCCGTCGCGGCCCCCAGCTGGTGGAAGGTCGGATGAATGCGTCCCGTCCGCTCGTCGACGAGCGGCGGCAGCGCGTCCAGGTAGGTGCTCTTGAGCTTCGCCAGGCGCCGGTGGGCGAGGATGCGCAGCGGCAGCTCATGATGCGCCGCGAGCTGCTCGAGCACCCCCTCGTCGGTCGAGTAGCCGGTCTTGGTCTTCTTGATCACCGGCAGCTTGAGCTTCTCGAACAGGATGCGCTGCAGCTGCTTGGGTGAAGTGACCAGGAAGCGCTCGCCGGCCAGCGCGATGATCTCCCCCTCCAGTCGGTCGAGCTCGACCCGGTACGCGCTGGAGAGCTCCTCCAGCACGGCTTCGTCGATGCGCACACCGGCGCGCTCCATGCGCGCCAGCACACCGCTGAGTGGAAGCTCCACCTGCTCGAAGAGCTCGCTCAAGCCATCGGCCTCGAGTCGCTGCTCGAGACGGGGGCGCAGCGCGTCGATCGCGCAGACCTCGTGGCCGGCCCAGTCGGCCACGGCCGCCTCGGGTAGCTCCGCGGCCGGCACGGCGCGAGCGCCGCGCCCCGCCAGCTCCTCCCAGGTCCGCAGCTTCCAGCCGAGCTGTTGCAGGGCGAGCGCCGGCGTGTGGCGCGCGCCGTCCGGATCGATCAGCTGGGCGGCGATCTCCAGGTCGAAGTACGGCACGGGCAGCTCGAGGCCGTGCTCGGCGAAGGACAGCTGGATGCGCTTCGCGTCGCGCGCGATCCAGGCCACGGCACCCGCACCCGCCAGGCAGCTGCGCAACCGCTCCAGCAGCTCGCCCAGCTCGACGCCGTGCGCGGCCGGCGGCGCCAGCGGAACGTAGGCCGCCCGCTCTATGCCGAGAGCCACGGCCAGGCCGACGGCCTGGCCGCGCGCGGCGGCGTCCGCCTCGAAGACGCACAGCAGCGCGATGCAAGGCAGGGTCGCGAGCTCGCCGACCAGCGCGTCGATCCCTTCCACGTCGCGCACCACGCGCACCGCGACGCGAGCGGCGGGCGCCTCGGCCGCAGCGCTCGGCTCGGCCAGCGCGTCGAGCAATCGCCCGAAGCCGAGCCGTTCGAACAGCGCGCGCAGGCGTTCGCTGTCCGGCTCCCGACGGCGCAGGTCGTCGAGGCCCACCGGCAGCGGCACGTCGCTGCGCAGGGTGGCCAGCCGCTTCGACAGGCGCGCCTGCTCGGACTGGGAGGCCAGCGCCTCCCGCGTTCGCTTGGCTTTGACCTCCCCGCTGTGCTCGAGCAGGTTCTCCAGGTCGCCCCACTCGCGAATCAGCTGCGCGGCCCCCTTCTGGCCGATGCCCTTCACACCCGGGATGTTGTCGCTCGGGTCGCCAACCAGCGCGCGCACGTCGAGGACGCGCTGCGGCGGAACGCCGAAGCGCTCCTCCACCTCCGCCGGCCCGTAGCGGCGATCGCGAATGCCGTCGAGCAGCGACACGCGCTCGCCGACCAGCTGCATCAGGTCGCGGTCCGTCGAGACGATCGCGACCTGGGCGTCGTCGGGCGCGCGGTCCACCAGGGCGGCGATCACGTCGTCGGCCTCGAAGTCCGGGACCTCGAGCATGGCGATGCCGTACGCGTCGATCAGCTCGCGCACCACCGGGATCTGCGCCGAGAGGTCTTCGGGCTGCGCGTCGCGGTGGGCCTTGTAGTCCGGGTAGAGCCGGTGGCGGAAGGTCTCGCCCGGGGCGTCGAAGACGACCACGAGGTAATCGGGCCGCTCCTCGCGCACGATCTTGTTCAGCATGTTGGCGAAGCCGTACGCCGCGTTGGTGGGGGAGCCGTCCGGGGCGCGCAGGCCCGGGATCGCGAAGAACGCACGGTACAGGCAGTTCGTGCCGTCGATCAGGACGACGCGCGCGGGGGCGGCCGGCGACTGGGGCGACACGTGAGGGGGAACGGGACCTCGTGCGGCGGACGCTGCCGTCGGGGCCGGGCGGCGAGGGCAGGCTAATTCGACCACCCGGAGGGGTCAAGCGGAGTTGATGCGCGAGCGGGGGCCGCGTAGTCTCGTGCGGTGATGGCCGCGCCGCCCCCCCGCCGACGCGCCCCCCCGCCCACCTTCCGGCCGCGGACGACACTGGGGCTGGCCTACCTCTCCGCCTTCTTCTTTCTGTACTGCCTGTTGATCGCCGTCCCCGCCCTGGTCGAGGTGGCGCGCAGCGTACCGCCCGGGCCCGAGCAGCAGGAAGCGGCCGCGCGGGCCACACAAGAGATCGTGCAGCCGCGCCTCTGGATCGCGCTGGCGGCCGCGCTGGCCACCACGGGCCTGGGTATCTACTCGGGCTGGCTGCCCGGCCTGCGTCGCCGCTGAAGGCGGACTACGCCACGCGCGCTTCGACGTAGCGCTCGACGTCGCCGATGGTTCGCATGCCCTCGACGTCCTCGTCGGGAACCTCGATGTCGAACTCGTCCTCGAGCGTCATGACGAGCTCCACCACGTCGAGCGAATCGGCGCCGAGGTCGTCGAGGATGCTGGCCTCGGGCGTCACCTCGCTGAGATCGACGCCGAGCTGCTCGGCGACGATCGATCGAATCCGACCTTCCTCGATCTTGGCCATCCCCTCCGGACCTCCTCTGCTGCGCCGCGCGGCCGCACGGCCAGTCCCTGCAAGGCTGCGATGCTCCGGATCCCCCCGTGACCGGCCGGGAAGCCGATCGGACCAGATTAAATGACTTTGAGTCACTTTCTCCGCAATTCAGAATCCCGCATGGTCGCTCCCTTGTCAAGCGGGCGCGGCGCCTCCAGTCCGCGCAACACGATGTCGAGGGCGTCCTCGAAGGCGCGGTCGAGGGGTCGGCGCCGCAAGCGCCGACCGGTCCCGTTGAACTCCGACTGGATCAGACCGTTGGCGAGCGTCCACAGCAGGTTGGCCACCTCCCACGGGTCGCACTCCCGGAAGTCCCCGCGGCGAACGCCCTCGGCGACGACGTCGGCCAGGATCTGCAGGCACTGCTCCCAGAGCCCCGTGACCCGCTCGAGCATCGGCTTGGGAAGCGCTCCGATGACCGGCTGGTTCTCGATCGCCCAGAAGATCTGGAAGTAGTCGCGATTGCGCACCCAGTGATCGAAGTAGAAGCGCCCCGTCCGCCGCACCTGCTCCACGGGCTCGAGCTGCGGAGACACGGTCTCGCGCATCTTGCGCTCGAAGATCTTCCCGTTGTGCACGAGCACCGCGACGTACAGCTCCGCCTTGCTCTCGAAGTAACGGTAGACGGTGCCCTTCGCCACGCCGGCCTGTTGCGCCACCTCGTCGAGGTTCGCCATCACGAACCCGTCGCGGAAGAAGATCTCCCGCGCGGCTTCGAGGATGCGGCGCCGCGAGAGGGCCTTCTTCTTCTCGCGCCCCGCACGGGGCGCGGCCACGTCAGGCGCCGACGTCGTCACTTCCCTCGTAGCGGTACGGCTCGAACAGCTTGGTCTGGATGTAGCGCTCGCCGAAGTCCGGGATGATGGTGACGATCAGCGCGTGGCCCTTGCCTTCGCCTCCGGCGTACTTGAGCGCACCGGCGACCACCGCCCCCGAGGAGATCCCGCACAGGATGCCCTCTTCCCGCGCCAGCCGGCGCGCCATCTCGAGGGACTCGTCGTTGCTGACCTTGACTATGCCGTCGAGCAGCTTCGTCTCGAGCACGTCGGGCACGAAGCCCGCGCCGATGCCCTGGATCAGGTGCTTGCCCGGCGCCCCGCCAGAAATCACCGGGCTGTCCTCGGGCTCGACGGCGATGGCCTTGAACGACGGCTTGCGCTGTTTGATCACCTCCGCCACGCCCGTCACCGTCCCTCCGGTCCCGACGCCGGAGATCAGGGCATCGACCTGGCCGTCCGTGTCGTTCCAGATCTCCTCGGCCGTGGTCTTGCGGTGCACCTCGGGGTTCGCGGGGTTGCGGAACTGCTGGGGCATGAAGGCGTTGGGGATCTCGGCGCACAGCTGGTTGGCCTTCTCGATCGCGCCGGGCATGCCCTTGGCCGGGTCCGTCAACACCAGCTTCGCGCCGAAGGCGCGCAGCGTCGCCCGCCGTTCGGGGCTGAACGATTCGGGCATGGTGAGGACGCAGTCGTAGCCTTTCACCGCTGCGACGAAGGCCAAGGCGATGCCCGTGTTGCCGCTGGTGGGCTCGACGATCACGGTCTCGCCGGGTTTGAGATGACCGTCGCGCTCCCCGGCCTCGATCATCGACAGGCCGATGCGGTCCTTGACGCTGTTGGCCGGATTCTGGCTTTCGAGCTTCGCCACGATCTGCGGCTTCACTCCGGCCGCCACTCGGTTGAGCCGGACCAGCGGAGTGCGGCCGATCAGCTCGGTGATGTCGCCGGCGATCTTCATGGGGGGTCCTCCCAGTCTTGCGCTCGGGGCGGACAGGATACCCCGGCCCGGACGCCCGTGTCATCCGCTCCGAGGGTACCGGCAGCGCCCAGCAACTCTTCGATCAGCACCGTCGCGTAGCTTCCGGGCGGGAGCGAGAAGGCGACGCGGATTTCCCCGCCGCCGGCTGTGAAGCTCACCGCCTCGGGTCGCACGCGCAGGGCGCGCCGTGCGCCGCGAAGTTGGATTCCGCGCGGGGGCCTGAGGTTCTCGAGGTCCACGCCTCGGGCCGCCAGCAATGCCCGCTCCCGCTCGGCCACCGCGCCCCCCGGCGCGAGCACGCGCGTCCCGAAGATCGGACCGGTGGCGCTGATCTCGAAGGCGGCGGCGCGCGGGGCCTCGCGCCGCAGGTCCTCGACCCGGAACAGCCCGCCCGAGGCGTGGACCACCGCCACGTCGCCGGCCTCCAGCCGGTCGATGCGGCCCGCGCGGGCCGCCAGCGCGTCGTTGAAGACCGCCGCCTGCAAGGCCGAGAGCAGGAAACGTGCAGCGCGCCGGTCGACGCCCAGGCGCTCTCCGCGCCACAGGCGCTGCGCCCGCTCGACGTTGTCGCCCTCGCGGCCGAAGCGCTGCTCTCCGAAGCGGTTCGGCATGCCCCGTTGGCAGAGCTCGGCGAGCCGCGCCTCGGCGACCCGACAGGCCTCCACGGCGACCTGGCGCACCGCGATCCGAAAGCGATTCGCCCGCAGCTGGCCCGTGCGCAGCTTGTGCCGGTGCCGGACCGCTTCGAGCACGCGCGCCCCCGCGAGCTCGAGACCCAGCGCGCGCTCCGGGTCCAGACGCGGCACGGAGAACCACTGGGTCGTCACGGCCCAGCGGTCTTTGCGACCGGCGTAGCCCACGTCGCGTGGCGGGACGCCCGCGGCGCGCGCCAGGCCGTGCGCGACCTGCTCGGTGGTGAGCAGGCGCTTCTCCACGCGCACGAAGGTGTGCTCGCCCTCGCCGCAGGGATCGTAGAGCGGGACTTCGTCGACGCGGAAATCCTCGGGTGCCGAGCGGAGCAGCGGCATCGGGCTCAGAACAGCGGGGCCTGGGCCACCGGAGCGAACGAGCGGCGATGGACCGGTGACGGTCCGAGGCGCCGCAGCGCCAGGAGGTGGTGACGCGTGGCGTAGCCCTTGTGCTGGGCGAACCCATAACCCGGGTAGCGGCCGTCGATCGCGCGCATCAGCCCGTCCCGGTACACCTTGGCCAGGATCGAGGCCGCGGCGATGCTGCCGTCCACGGCGTCTCCGTGGACCACGGCCGTCTGGGCGACGCGCACGCCGGGGATCGTGCGCGCGTCGACCAGCACGTGGTCCGGTGTGACCTCCAACCCGACGACGGCGCGACGCATTGCCTCGAGCGCCGCGCGGTAGACGTTCAGGCGGTCGACCTCGCCCGCTGACACCTCGCCCAGCGCCCAGGCCACGGCCTGCTCCCGGATGCGCGCCGCCAACCGCTCGCGCTGCGCCCGGGCGAGCTGCTTGGAGTCGTTGAGCCCGTGCAGCTCGACCCGCTCGGGCAGCACGACCGCCGCCGCGACCACCGGGCCCGCCAGCGGCCCCACGCCGACCTCGTCGACGCCCGCGACCCAGCGCGCGCCGGCCCGCCACAGCCGGCGGCGGCGCGCGAACAGCCCGGCCAGTCGGCGCGCTTCGGCACGGCGCGCGCGAAGCCGGCGCTCCCCCCGCTCGGCCAGGGCGAGGGCGCCGTGGCGCGAGTCGCGGCGCAGCGCGCCGACCAGACGCCGCAGGGAAGCCGCGGATTGAGTGGCCTCACAGCGGGCGCGCAGCTGTGCGAGCGGCAGCGCCGAGACGTCCATCAGTCCCCGCCCCCGTCCCGCTTCCCGAGCCGGCGTTCGATGGCGCGCACGCGGCCCAGCAGCTCCGGCAGGCGCGCCAGGGCCGCCAGCATGCGGTGGGAGGTGCGCTCTTCCCGGGCCGGAGTGCCCATCACGCGCGCGCGGGGCGGCACGTCGCGGTGCAGGCCGCTCTGCCCGGCCACGAAGGCGCGCTCCCCGATCGTGAGGTGTCCCGCGCTGCCGACCTGGCCCATCAGCATCGCACCGCGCTCGACGCGGGTGCTGCCGCTCAAACCCACCTGCGCGACGATGACCACGTCCTCGCCGATCTCGCAGTTGTGTCCGACCTGGACGAGGTTGTCGATCTTGGTGCGCCGCCCCACGCGCGTGTCGCCCAGCGCGCCGCGGTCGATGGTCGTGTTGGCGCCGATCTCCACGTCGTCGTCGACCACCACGCGCCCGATCTGCGGGACCCGCTCCAGGACACCGCGCTCGTTCGCCACGTAGCCGAAGCCGTCGCCACCGAGCACCACACCCGGCTGGAGCACCACCCGCTCGCCGAGCGCCGTGCGCTCGCGCAGGACGCAGCCCGCGTGGAGCACGCAGTCGGCCCCCACGGTCACGTCCTGGTAGAGCGAGACGTTCGCGTGGAGCAGCGCGCGGGGCCCGACCGCGCAGCGGGCGCCGACCGAGCAGTGGGGGCCAATCGCCGCGCTCTCGTCGACGCGCGCGTCGGGCGCGATCCAGGCCGTGGGGTGGACGCCCGCTGCGCGGGGCGGCTCGGGGACGATGCAGCGGACGGCGCGCGCGAAGTCCAAGCCCGGTTGGGCGGAGCGGATGGCGGGGCGGCCGCCCGGATCGACGCCCGGGGGAACGATCACCGCCCCGGCGCGGCTCGACGCCAGCAGGCCCGCGAAGCGCCGCGAGCGCACGAAGGAGAGGTCGCCGGGCCCGGCGCTCTCCAACGCCGCCGCCCCCCCGATCTCGACGTCCCCGTCGCCCTCGAGCTCACGGCCGAGCTTCGCCGCCAGATCGCCGAGGCGAATCGGCCGCAGGCTCACCGGCTCAGCGCGCGAGCAGGACGGCGATCGACGACGTCCGCACGACGGCGGTCGCATTGCTGCCGAGGAAGTACTCCGTGATGCGATTGCGCCCGAACGCGCCCATCACGATCAGCCCGGCCCGCACCTCCCGCGCCGAGTCGACGATCTTCACGTCGGGTCGGCCGAGTGTGGATGAGATCTCGCGCACCGGCACCGGCAGCGAACCGACCAGTCCGCGCACCTCCTCGAAGCGCGCCGCCGCCCGGCCCTTGTCCTTGGAATCCACGAACACGTGGATCGGTTCGGCCAGGCGCGTGGCCAGGTTCACGGCGAGGTTCGCTCCGATGCGCGACCCCGGCGAGCCGTCGAAGGCCAGCACGATGGGGCCCGTCAGCTGGGCGCCGGGGGGCACGACCAGCGCGGGCTTGGTCGTCTTGCGGATCACGCCGTTGACCGTCGACCCGATCAGACCCGTCCGAAAGCCGGCGTGCTGGCCGTCGCGGCCCACCACCAGCAGGTCGGCCTGCTGCCCGCGTTCGATGACGCGATCGTCCGCGAAGCCCTCCGCGGTCTCGGTGGTGTGCTCGACGCTCTCGCCCCGTGCGCGCTCCGCGATTCGCCGGCACGCGGCGTCGGCGCGGCTCTTGAGATACGCCGCCAGGGAGTCCAGCGGCGGCGGCGCGACGCCCAGCCCGTCCCCCTGCCACCCCCGCGTGAAGCGATCCTCCACGACCGAGAGAGCCAGCAGCCGCGCCCGCAGGCGCGCCGCCAGGCTCACGGCGTACTTCTCTGCGCCGACCGCCGCCTCGGAGCCGTCTGTCCCCACCAGGATCGTCGAAATCATCCCGTACCCCGCACTCGACCCCGTCCGGCGCTATCGCTCACGAGAGGATGCGCCCCAGGGAGGTCCCCCACAGAAATCGCAACATCCGCTTGATCGTCTTCATCTTCTGCGCGGAGTAGGGGTACCAGAGCATTTCGGATTTCAACCCGAACCGATCGATGACGATCGACTGGGCGTGGCAGTAGCTCTTCAGCCCGATCTCGCCGTTGACCTGGCCGATCCCGCTCTCCTTGACTCCACCGAAAGGCGATTCCGTCACGCCGTAGGTGATCATGCAATCGTTCACGACCACGGAGCCGGACTCGATCGACTTGGCCAGGGCGGTCCCCTTGCGTTTGTTCTTGGTCCACACGCTCGCGTTGAGTCCGTAGCGACTGTCGTTCGCCAGGCGCAGCGCCTCGTCCTCGTCGCGCACTCGCATGATCGGCAGCACCGGGCCGAAGGTCTCCTGGCTCATGATCGACATGCCGTGGTCGACGCTGCTGAGCACGGTGGGCTCGTAGAAGAGCCCCGCGCAGTCCGGATTGCGCCGGCCGCCGGCCAGCACCCGCGCCCCCTTGGCCACCGCGTCCGCCACGTGGGATTCGATCACCTCGAGCTGCTGGGGCCAGATGATCGAGCCCACGTCGACCTCGCCATCCACGCCCTGGCGAAGGCTCGCAGTCTCCTCCACTACCTTGCGGGTGAAATCGTCGGCGACCTCGTCGACGACGTAAACCCGCTCGGTCGAGGTGCAGACCTGACCCGAGTTGCAGAAGGCGCCGAACACGGCGCCGCGCGCTGCCCGGTCGAGGTCTGCGTCCGCACACACGACCATCGGATCCTTGCCGCCGAGCTCGAGCGTGCAGCGCACCAGGTTGCGCCCGCAGGCCTCGGCCACCGCGCGGCCCGTGCGGACACTGCCCGTGAACGAGATCTTTTCGACCCCCGACTCGACCAGGGCCGCACCGGTTTCCCCGTCGCCGAGCACGAGGTTGAAGACCCCTTCGGGCAGGCCCACCGCCGTGAGCAGCTCCTCGACCAGGCGGCCCGAAGAGGGGGTCACCTCCGACGGCTTCAGCACGACGGTGTTGCCCGCCATCAGCGCCTGGGCGGTCGGGTTGAGCGAGAGCACGAAGGGGAAGTTCCAGGGCGTGATGATGCCCACCACCCCGAGGGGGCGGTAGTGGATCTTCAGCTTCTTGGTCTTCAGGAGATGAAGGGGGACGGTCCGGTCGGCCAGGATGCGCTTCGCGCGCTTCGCGTAGAACTGCAAGGCGTCGCAGGAGGAGACGATCTCCGACGCCAGCGCCTCGACGCGCGGCTTGCCCGTCTCGGACACGATGACGTCGACGAACTCGTCCTGGCGCTCGACGAGCGCGCGTACTGCGCGCTCCAGGTAGCGACCGCGCTGCTCGAAGCCGAGCCCCGCCCAGGCCGGCTGGGCCTTGCGGGCGCGCTCCACTGCCGCGCGCACGTCGGCGTCGTTCTGGACCTCGATCTCGCCCAGCGGCTCGAGCGTCGCCGGGCTGGAAAGTCGCAGGCGACGGCGCTCGCCGTCTGCCGTCTCGACTCGTTCGACGACCGCCATCTGGACCTCCCGCTCCCCTCGTCTCGTCGGGCAAACGAGGGTACGAGACCCCCGAGGGACGTGTCAATTCGAGACCGCGCTCCAGACCGCCGCGCGAGGGCGCGCGCGGGTCCTTGCCACGAGGGCGACGGCGTGCCATCCAGAGGTGTGGCTTCGTCGCAGCTCTCCCTCCTGCGCGCGTTTCCCGCGCTGTGCGAACGGCTGCCCCGGCGCCCGTTCATCTGTGCACCCACACCCGTAGAGCCCTTCCCGCTCGATGGCCTGCCGCCCGGCGCGCTGCTCGTGAAGCGAGACGACCGCTCCTGCCCGCTCTACGGCGGGAACAAGCCGCGAAAGCTCGAGTTCTTGATCGGTGCGGCACGGGCTCGCGGCTCCAGGCGCCTGGTCACGACCGGCGGGCTCGGCACCCACCACGGGCTGGCGACTGCGATCCTCGGCGCCGAGGCCGGCCTCGCCACGACGCTCGTGCTCCTGCACCAGCCGGTCACCAAGGCGGTCGGGCGCGCCCTGCTGCTCGACGCCGCCTACGGCGCTGAGCTGGTCTACGGGGCCCAGGTCACGGGTGTCGCGCTGCAGACGGCGCGCGTGCTCGCCCTCTCGGCGGCGCGGGGCGAGCGGCCGTTCCTGGTGGCGCCGGGTGGCTCTTCGCTGCGCGGCGGCGCGGGCTTCGCTTCGGCGGCGCTCGAGCTGGCCGAGCAGGTGCGGGCCGGCGAGCTGCCCGAGCCCGCCGAGCTCTACGTCGCCGTCGGCACGGGCGGGACGCTGGCCGGTTTGGTGGTGGGCCTGCGCCTGGCAGGCCTCGCGACGCGGGTGGTCGGGGTGCTGGTCACCGACATCCTGCCGCCGTCGCCGAGGAGCCTGCGGCGCGCCGCGCGCGCCCTGCTGCGCCGGCTGCGCCGGGCCGACCCGCGCGTGCCCGAGGTCCGCATCTCCCACCAGCACTTCGAGCTGGTGCGCGAGCAGCTCGGTCCCGGCTACGGCGCCGCCACGGCCGCGGGACGCGAGGCGGTGGAGGCGGCCGCCGCCTGCGGGCTCTCGCTCGAGACCACGTATACCGGGAAGTGCCTGGCCGAGATCCGCGAGCGCGCCCGGCGCGGGCTGTTGCCGAAGGGCCCCATTCTGTTCTGGAACACCCACAACGGGGTCGACGTGGCGGCCCGCGCCCCCCGGCCGCCGGCGCCGGAGGCGCTGCCGCCCCGCTTCCGCCGCTTCGTGCGCGCCGCGGAGCGGCTCGCCGATTGAGCCGAGCCGGAGGGGGTGGTAGGTAGGCGAGGTGGGGGACGGCCGTCTCGACCGAGCAGCGGGTGCGGGCCCCGAGGCCGACGCGCTCACCACCAGCCGCCGCGGCTTCTTGCGCCTGGCCGGCGCCGCCGCGGCGTTCACCGCGCTCGGCCAGCTGCGGGTGGTCGCGCCGGGAGCGCGCGCGCTCCCGGCGGACGCCGGCCCCGCCTTCTTCGACCCCTGGGAGACGGAGGTCCTGACCCAGATCATGGAGCGCGTGGTGGAGACCGGCCTGCCGGACGCGCCGCGCGTGCGCGACACCCGCGCCGTGGCCACCGTCGACGCGCTGTGCCACACGCTGCCACCGGGCGTGAGCGGCCAGCTCCCGCTGGCCCTGCGCCTGTTCGAGTACGGACCGCTGCTGTTCGACCTCCAGTTCTCGCGCTTCACGCGCATGAGCGACGAGCAGAAAGACGCCTCGCTCGAGGCGTGGATGACGAGCCGGCTCAGCGTGCGGCGGATGGCCTTCACAGGCGTCCGCAACCTGTGCTTCTTCGGTTACTACAGCCAGGACGAGACCTGGCCCCTGATCGGCTACGCCGGCCCGCTGATCGGACGCGCCGGGAGCCAGCCGGCGTGATCCAGCGACTCGCTGAGCGCGGCGGCGACCTGGTCGAGCGAGCCGACGTGTGCGTGATCGGCGCCGGCGGCGGCGGTGCGGTGGTCGCCGCCGAGTTGGCCGCGGCCGGACGCTCGGTCGTGGTCCTCGAGCAGGGCCCCTACTGGACCCGCAAAGACTTCACCCAGCGCGAGGACCAGATGCTGCCCCGCCTGTTCGAGGAGGCGGGCATGCGCCAGACGGTCGACGGAGGCG